>JANXYQ010000079.1 GCA_025355995.1 Spirochaetaceae bacterium
CCAGTCAAAATAAAAAAATTTATTTTTTACCCTTTACTACCGCAGGATTCCCGACTGCCGTCGCGTTCGAAGGCACGTTAATTATGACCACGGCGTTCGCCCCGATATTCACATCGTCGCCGATGGTGATCTTCCCAAGGATTTTCGAGCCCGCGCCGACATTCACGCGCTGTCCAAGCACGGGCGCCTCGAGGGGCTTGTCCAAATAGCGATTCCCAATAGTTACTCCCTGCCTGATGACACAATCATCACCTATCTCCGCGGCTCCGTGAATAACGATACCGTGCTGGTGCTCGAAAACGACCCGGCGCCCGACGCTGGCGGAGTAAGGGACCTCTATGCCGTAATGATTGCGGACGAAGCGAAACATCGAGCGATATACGATGCTGAATGGAATCCGGAGCAAGCGCGGCTTGATGCCCATTCGCCAAACCCCGAACCTATATACGGCGATCGCGCGAAATCCGGGGCGAGTCCAGTCGCGACCATGGGCTATCCAGTCCTCGCGAAACAGCTTCGATAATTTCATCGGTGTTCTCTCTCTCCCTATGCGCGCATGCCTTCCAGAAAGCGCTTGATCCTGGCTGCCACCAGGACCGCTTGGTCGGAACGAGGTGTCGGCACGAAAGTTTTAAGCTTCGCGATTTTCTCTGGTAACTCATTGATATCGTACGCGGCCACGACATGCCCAAGAGCCTCGAATTTTCGGGCCGTTCCGACTTGATGATCGTTGACGACCTCTTTGAACTTTGCGAGCCGAGGCATCACGAGCAGGGGCTTATTTCGCTCAAGCGCCATAGAGATCGAGCCCATCCCGGCATGACTGATTATCTCGTCGGCCTTATTGAAGACCTCGTCGAATTCCTCTTTACCCATGACTTTGGCGTATCGGAAATGCTTCGGCGCATATTCCGTATGCCCTATCTGGCCGAACAATTCATCAGATATTACACCCTTTCCGCAAAGCTCATCGACGGCTATCAATAATCGGTCGAACGCCATGGGGTACGTTCCTAGCGTCAAGAAGATCACAATATCGCTCCGGCGAACTCGGCCTTTTCGTGGGCTTGAGCCAATTCTTCCCATTGCGTCAAGAAGAGATCCGCGAAGCGGTACATCAAGCGGCCGCTCATGGAGAATTTCTCGGCGTTCGCGATGCTGTCGATCCAAACTACCTTCTTGCCGAAAAGCTTGGCGACGAGGCAAACCAGCGCGAGCGGCAGGGATCCGGTCGTGATCACGACGTCTGGCTTATCCACAATCATGATGCCGAGAGCTCTCCATAAGGCGATGATCGCGCCGAATGGATGGTATCTGTTACATTCACCGATGACGTAGGTTTTCCCTTTTTTCTGGAGCTTGCCCGCCAATTCGGGTTGAGTCGTAATGTAGATCGACGGGCCGCTGGGCCAATCATGGGCATGGTCGAGGAGGCGCAGCAATTGGTTCATGTGACCGCCGGCCGATGCCCCGACGCATATTTTGAGGTTTTTCATGCCATATCCTATGAGCTGTATTTGGCGATCAACTCTTTGCTTTGGGCGATATGGCTCTTGGACGATGCGCCGAACACGATCGATTCGATTTTCTTGAAGCCGCAAACGTATCGAATCGCATCGTCGGGCGAGATCGCCCCCGATGCCATGACGGACATGGCTATCGGCCTGAACCGCCTATCATTGAGCGCCTTTTCATATGCCTCGATACCTCCGGACATCCTGAAACCGGACTTATTAATCGACGAGCAGATGATAGGATTCTCGATGCCGCATTCTTCCAGCACATCCAATAACCGAGGCATGTTCATCGTGATAAATCCCGGCTCCGCTCGATATCGTTCCTTGACATATTTTGCATACTCGATAAAAACCTTCTTCATGCCCAATCCCAGGAGGAGGTCGACTAATACGTTTTGAAGGAATATCACTTCCGTAGACAGGCCTTGAAACATTTTCATTTCCGCGTCGACCAACAGCCTCATCAGCTTGGTGACGTCTTGCGTAATCAGGGCTTCCCCGCCCTTGAGGACTGTCCCGAAGACGTTCCCCGAGGTAAAGCGCTTCAATGCGCCAAGGATGCCGTCCTCCGTTACCGCGTTCGCGTATTTATGAGCGTAGGGCATGCCCGGATAGAATTTAAAGCCCTCGTAACGGCGAGGGTTTTCGCGCACGAAGGCGCAAATATCCTCGATCACATCGTGGGTCGTGCACATGAAGGTCTTGATGCCAAGGTCGTAGGCATCATCCAGGACTTTCATTATCGCCTTCGAATCTCGGAATCTCATCGCCTGGACGCGCGCTTTCTCCTCGGACGCATGATTGATCCCGAAGAACTGGTTGTCGCCGAACAGTATTCTATCCATTCTAGTTTGCATCCTGCGTAAGCATATCAATAACTTGGTCCGTATCCAATGCGGAACGGAACGAATTTATGCCTGGCTTCTTTCCCCCGGAAACGCAATTTACGAAATAGTCGATCTGAAAGGAGTATTCTTCGCCGCGCAAGTAGAACCATACGGGAGGGGTCAGCTCGGTGATGTTGTAGATGGTCCAACCCGCTTCTAGGCCGAGACCGGCGTTCTTCTCGTTGAGGAATATCCTGAGTTCTTGCCGATCCGCGACGATTTTACCTTTTGTACCCTGCAGCGTAATCGTCGTCGACATTTTCCGATACGAGGATTCGCTCCAATTAACCGACAACTGACCGGCGATCCCGGACTTATAGAACAAGGAGGAGTAGACAGCATCCTCGACGTCGTTCGAGAAGACTTTCTTCAGTATCGTTCCTCCCACTTTAGCGGGCATGCCCACGTAGTAGTTCATAAGGTCGACTACGTGGGAGGTATAATCATGAAGGCAGCCGCCCCCCTCGTTCTTCTGGGATCTCCAGGTAGACCCCTTCGCGCGCAGCACCACCGGACCGTACGCCTCGCCGTGGATCGCGTACAGGTCCCCTAGGGCTTTCTTGTCAAGGAGTTCTTTAACCTTCGAAAAGGTACCGATGAATTTATTATGGTAGCCCACTTGGTTGACGACGTTCTTCTTTTCGGCCAAGGCGACCAGGGATTCGCCTTCGGTTCGACTCAGGCAAAATGGCTTCTCCACGAATACGTGAGTCCCCTGCTCGAGGCAGTCCTCGAGTATCTTCGCATGAGAGGACGTAGGCGTTACGACCATCACGCAATCCGGCTCGCACTCCTTAAGCATTTTTTTGTAATCCGAGTAAAACGCCAGGTCGCTGACCTTTTCCATGCACCCGGTGACGAACGTAGACGTATCGCAAGCTCCGACGACCTTCACGCCCGGATGCGCGTTCAAGATGGCGAGATGCGAAATCCCCATCTTGCCTAATCCGATAATGCCTGCTCGTACCATGCTGTTCTACTTCCTTTGAATCGAGACTCAATAAAATAATAGCAAATAATACAACAACGACTTTTTTGCTACTATCCCTACACTGGCGACGCGTGATCGCCGTTGCGGCAGCTCGGGCCATGGGCCGATGGACTATGGTGGTGGTTTACTTCACCCCTATATTATGATATTGCCTTACGGGGTGGGGGCTAGATAGTGCATGAATCGTATGATATCTGCGTCATAGGCGGCGGAGTTGTCGGCACTGCGATCGCACGGGAGGCCACGAAATATTGCCTCAAAGTACTTCTCCTCGAGCGATGCGGCGATGTAGCGGAGGGCATAAGCAAGGCTAACAGCGGCGTCCTTCATGCCGGATTCAATGTCAAATCAGGTAGCCTTAAGGCGCGATTCAACGTAGAAGGACTGTCGTTTTTCCCGGAGCTTGCGTATCAGCTCGATGTTCCCTATAGGCTCTGCAAGAAGCTGGTGATCGCAAAAGACGATTCCGAGCTTCCGTATCTGGAGAAACTACTGGAGCAGGGCAAAAAGAACGGATCCCCCGGACTATCGATCATCGGAGAGGCGGAGATAAGGCGACTGGAACCTCTCATCAGCGGCAGGTACGCCCTGTACTCACAGCGCACGGCGATCATATCCCCATATGAACTGACGATAGCGTACGCCGAAAGCGCCCAGGCGAATGGGGCCGATATCCGACTCCTAGCCGACGTTTGCGCTATCGAGCGCGACGAAGCCGAGGATTGTTTCATTATCAGGACCGCGGACGAGAGCATATTCAGGTCGAGGATGGTTGTTAATTCAGCCGGCAATCACTCGGATAAGGTCGCCTCTTTCCCGGCCGAGCAAAAGCATAGATTGCATCCCTGCAAGGGCGAATATTACGTCTTGGACACCGATGCCTCCCGATTCTTGAAGATGGCCGTATATCCCGTTCCTCCCGCGGACGGGAGCGGGCTCGGGGTCCACCTGACGCCGACGATAAACGGGAATATCCTCATCGGCCCCTCGGCTGATTACCTGGACGATCCCGATGACCTGTCGACGACCAAGCCCGTCATGGAGCTCTTGAAAAAGGAAGCCTTCGAACTCCTGCCAGCGCTCAGGTCCGCGAATTTCATCAAGAGCTACTCAGGCATCAGGCCGAAATTATTCAATTCCGAGACAGGCAAGACCTTCGAGGATTTCGTGATCGAGCAACACCCCGCCTTCAGCCGCTACCTCAACCTAATCGGCATCGAATCCCCCGGCCTGACGGCGTCGCCCGCGATCGCCAAATACGTGGTGGAGCAATTCGTTTCCAGGTATTTCCCCCTAATCGAAAACGAGCGGTTCAATCCGATCAGGAAATCGCCGATTCGCCGTACGAAATTCCTCACGCCCGACGCGATCCGAAAGCTAATCGATGAGAACCCCACATATGGCGAGGTCATATGCCGCTGCGAGCAAGTCTCCAAGGCGGAGGTACTTCTTGCGCTACGCAATCCGCTGGGAGCGAAGACATTGAATGCGATAAAGAAAAGGACCCATGCGATGATGGGACGGTGCCAAAGCGGTTTTTGCCTGCCGAAGATCGCGGGATTATTGATGGATGAACTCGGCATGGAGCCCGATGCCATCTACCGCGACGAGCCCGACTCACGCGTGTTCCTAGGGCGATCACGATGAAGTCGATAGACGTAGCGATCGTCGGAGGAGGTCCTGCGGGCATGGCGAGCGCCATCGCCCTCTTTGGAATGGGCGTTCGGGACATACTGCTCATCGAGCGGAACAACTCTCTCGGGGGAATCTTGAATCAGTGCATCCACACTGGTTTCGGACTATCCTACTACAAGGAGGAGTTGACCGGTCCGGAGTATTCCATGCGCATGAGTCGACGGTTCCTCGACCTCGGCATCCCATATCAAACGGATGCCATGGTTATCGGCATGGAAGGCGACAAGGTCCTGACTATCACTTCGGAATGCCACGGCTTGCAGCAGATCAAGGCCAAGGCGGTCATCCTGGCCACGGGTTGCCGCGAGCGGACGCGCGAAGCCATCGAGGTCGCCGGCTCTCGCCCGGCCGGCGTCTTCACCGCCGGCCAGGCGCAGAACCTCATCAACCTGAGGCATCTACGCATCGGGAAGAAAGTCATCATTCAGGGATCGGGCGATATCGGGTTGATCATGGCCAGGCGTCTTCAGCTCGAAGGCTATGAAGTGATCAAGGTCTTCGAGCGATTGCCTTTCCTGAGCGGGCTTATTCGCAACAAGATCCAATGCCTCGACGATTACGGGATCCCCCTGGAATTCGGCGCGCAAATCACCTCGATCAACGGGAGGAAGCGAGTCGAGAGCGTCGATATGGTATCCCTCGATTCCGAATTCCGCCCGATCGCCGGCAGCGAAAAGCGGTATGCCTGCGATACCGTCATCTTCTCCGTCGGGCTCATTCAAGAAATGGAACTCGGGAGGAGCGCCGGAATCGCCTTTTCCGGCCAGGTACCGAGCATCAATAGCAAATTCGAGACTTCCGTTCCCGGTCTTTTCGTCGCAGGAAACGCCCTGCATATTCACGATCTCGCGGACGGCGCTTCGCTGGAAGGGGAGATAGTCGCGAAATCGGCATCCCTATACCTGGAAGACCGGGAACGCTTTCGCTCGGAAGCGAAAGCTGAGATCCCATATAGGGCCCTCGAGCCTGACCAAGGCCATGATGCCGCATTCTTCGATCGCCTTCGTGAAAAAGGTCAGATTGTCTGCATCGTATGCCCGAAAGGATGCTTGCTATCCCCCGATGATTATGGATGCAAGCGCGGGAAGGAGCATTTCCTTCAGGAGCGGCATGGCAAAAAGCGCATCTTGACGACTACGATCGTAGCCGAATACCAGAATGTCGAGCGAACGCTTACCGTTCGCTCGAAAGATCCTCTTCCCTTCGATGCGCTTGTGCCCGTGAAGGACATGCTTCGCAAGATAGGGAAAATGGATTCATTGGACTTCAGCGTCGATTCCGGAGGGACTCGGATTGAATTCGCAGCCGTCCCCTTGTCTTGAATAGCCTATCGGCCGCGAAGCTTCGGTTGCCGGTCAGTGTATGGTTATCCTCCCGAACCGAGTTCTGAAATAAATGCTCGTCACCATACGCATGTGGCTAGACTGTTCTTTCAGGGAACCCTTCTTCCTGAATCCGAGAAGGATCTTGACGAAGATTAGGAAATCGAAGAGTAGCATCAACAATAGATTGAGTGTAGCGGTCCACCACCCATAATTCTTGCGGTAATATATGGCTTGGCTTTCTATCTGAAGCTTCTCTATCTGCGCACCATTATTCGTGGTCTTGTCCATCTTCTTCGCCGTCGCGCCGCCCAAATGAATAACATCGGTCGGATAGAAAAAGATCTTGTAGCCCATTCTCTTGATGCGAAGGCACAAGTCATTGTCATCATTATACATAAAATAATCCTGCCGCAGGAAGAAACCCGAGGCATCTATCAGGTCTTTCCTGGTCAGGAGGAAGCATCCCACCACCCAATCGCATTCGCGAACCGACTTATGGTCCCATGTGAGGTCATCGAGGATTCCGATAAAAGGAAGCTTACCCATCAAGCCAGCTTGTTGCGCAAAGCATTTGATCGGTGTCGGGAAATAACGCGTGGATGGCTGAAGGACCCCGTCCCGGCCCACGAGGCGGGCCCCGAGAACGCCGGCCTCCGGAGTGCGCCGCATGAAATCGATCGTCTCTTGGAGCGTGTTTTTAAAAACGAACGCATCCGAGTTGAGCATCAGGATGTACTTGCCCCTCGCCCTGGTATATGCGAGGTTGTTGGCGCGGATGAACCCCAAATTCGTGTCGCTTCGAATCAGGATGACTTCGGGGAAATTCTTGGCCACGTGATCGGCAGTGCCATCGACCGAGGCATTGTCAACGAACAAGATTTCCTTCGCTAGAGTGTCGTCGGACGCCCGTATGGCTCGGAAGCACTCGTCGACCAGTTCCTTTACGTTCCAGGCGACGACGATGATAGAGAGATCGATTTCGCCATCCTTCACTGCAATATCCTCTCAAGCAGACAGATTGAGCTGCTTGAAGCGCCTGATATTATAATAATTATCCTGATCGAGATCGCCGAATTGGTCCTGATGGACGAACAAGTCCTTGAGGATATCGGATATTGAATATTTGGGCTCGTACCCCAGGACTGTTTTTGCTTTCGCTCCCGTGACCTTATAGTTGCGGAAGTCCTGTATGTTCTTGATATCGATGGCAATCCTCTTGCCGGTCAATTCCTCGACCCCATCCTTGACCGCGTCTCCGACGGCGCCGACCGTGTAATTGTCGGAGATTACGTTGAACACGCCGCTGATGCTCTCGTCGGCCTGTACCGCGCGCAGATAGCCTCGCACGGCGTCGCGGATATCCAGGATCGGCCGCCAGATCGAGGCGTTGTTGACCGTTATTTTCCCGGTCAGCATCGCGGCGCGATACATCGTGTTGACGATTAGGTCAAAACGCATGCGCGGGCTGTACCCGGAAACCGTTCCCTTGCGAAGCGCGACGACGGAGAAGCTCGGATCCTGCATCTGTAGGACGCCGCGCTCGCCTTGGAGCTTGGAAATGCCGTAGGGATACCCGCAGGTCGTCGGGCTCTGCTCATCGTACAACTCGTCCACCGTATACCCGTATACCGAGCACGACGATCCGTAGATGAATCGCCTAACGCCTGCCAGTTTCGCGATGTAGGCCAGATACGACGGAAGGGCCCCGTTCGACATGAAATTGAGCGCGGGGCTGAACTCGGCCATCGGATCGTTGGATAGGCCCGCGAGGAATATGACCTGGTCGTAACCAGAAAAATCCGCTTGCGTGCAATGAAATAAATTCTTTTCTACGACCTTGACGGAGGCTGGCAGATGATTCCCGAACCACAGGGAATCGATGACCTCTACCTCGTATCCATGCTCGATCAGGAAAGGAACGAGAACCGACCCGATATAACCGGCTCCGCCAGCTACCGCGATTTTCATGAAGACCCCCGTTTGTCAGATTATTTGTGACCGAACAACGAATCGTATCGCGAAGAATCCAATGAAGTATCCTTCGGCGCGACGAAGGATACTTCGTTCAACGATAGCTCGCCGATAGGCTTTTCCGGACTGACCTCGCGCGCATATTCGAATACGGTCTGTTTCTTGCCGCCGATATGGATCGTGCCCGTCAGATCGCTTCCGATAAGCTTCACGAGCCGCCGTGCCAATTCATCCACCCTGAGGCGGGAAGTCCATTGATCTACGAATGCCTTCTCATACGGGAAAGACATCTCCCCGAATGAAGTGCGGACGATGAGCGAATTGTCCAGCATCCTAGCCGCGCATTCCCCGCCGAGCTTCGACCATGCATACTTGTTGGCGGGCAAGACGGCATCGTCCTCCTTGTACATCCCGCGGTCGCCCTTGAACACGTAGTCGGTGCTCAGGTAAATCAGCTTGATATTTCTTTCCATACAGAGTCTGGCCACGTTGCACGTACCGACAATATTGGCATCGAGGGCTAACCGCGGATTCGCGTTGATCTTGGGCGGCGAGGTGAATGCCGCCGCATGGCAGATCAGGCTGATGTCTTTGCCCTCGAGGAATCGCGACATTCGATCGAAATCGCAAATATCGAATTCATCGTGTCCGGGGAAAATCGATTCCGGCATCAGCCTTTTGACGTGCATTCCCAATAGGCCAGTTCCGCCAGTGAATAAAATTTTACTGAATTCCATCGATCCGCTCCTGCTCACGAGTAGATGAAATTGCCGGATCGCTCGTCCGAGGACCACGCCGCGAGCGTGAAGCCGTTTCTGTCCTTGTCTGTCATTATTGGGCTATCGGCGAGCAAGGCTAGGAATTCCGCGCGCAGGGCGGGTTCGCATAGAGACCAGTCGATGTCGGCCGAAAGAGGAGAGATCCCCGCCTCGCAACCTTGGCTGTACTCCCCGGAGCACAGATACTCGATAGTCGTATCTTTCGTGAAGAAATTGCCGTGGGCGAACCCGGGGGGAACCCAAATCCATTCGGCATAATCATCGCCGGACGAAGCCGTCATTTCATAGGCTGCGGCTTTCCCGAAAGTAGGCGAACCTTTCCGGATATCCAGGAATAGATCGACCATGCGCCCCTGTGTGGTCCTGACGAGCTTGCCCATGAAGGGATTCCATTGGAAATGGAGTCCCCTTATGACATGCGCTCTCGAGAAGCTCTCGCTGACCTGATAGAACTCAACACCCTTCATGAAATCAAGCTGGTTTCCGATATCGCTTTTACGATATGGCTCGGCAAAATAGCCCCTATGGTCCGAAAAACGCGCAAAACGAATCACCTTCACCGACGGAATGGCAAGAGGTCTGGTTTCCAGAATCTTCATCAAAACCTCCATTTCCTCAAGAGCTTAACCAAAAATGCACGGGAATTCATTCCGCGAGGGGAGCGGCTTTTTTTCACTGGCCTCGAAACCGGTACTCGGCGGCCGAAACACGCTCGGGTCCATGGCTTCGATTGATAATTATGCCCCGCCCGCGGCTTTTTGGTTTCCCATACCCGACACGCCCAAATAGCTCATCTTCGTCCGCTAGGGCAATTTTCCTAGCGTCCGGTCCTAGCAAGAAGCGATCATGTAAGTGGGCGGAAAACCGATGTCATTAGCGGACTTTATATGCACCTTTTTACCCAAAAATATATCTGCAACATATCCCAAAAAACGAGACGCTTCAATCCCACCAGGATCTATCACGTAAATCCCTCGGTGCTTGATACTCTATTCCTTTTGGCATTATAGTCCAGTCAAATGCAGTATATCTCCGTGAAGAAAACATAAGCAGATGGCCGAAAGCGCCAAAACCGAGCATGGCCGCTCCCGGGATTTCATTTCCATGGAGGCGCTGACTCCCGAGGAACGGGTCCTGGTCCGGATTGTAAGGATGGAACCGGTCGGATCGACGCTCCCATACTGCAAGCCCGATGACCTCCTTCTGCTCGCCAGCGAGCAGAAGGTTCTTCTCTCCCTAGCCTCGAGAATCAATGATGAAGAAGCAGCCGATCCCTACTGGCGGAGCTGGGCCGCGAAGACCTCCCTCGGCGCCGAGGGCGAAGCCCAAGCCTGCACGAAGGCTAGGTCAAAGACCATTGGCTTGCTTGAATCGGCGGGAATATGCCCGATCGTACTCAAGGGAGCGAGTCTGTCGCTCGGCAGCCGCCGCGATTCGGGCGACATCGATATACTAATTCCCGAAGCCTCTCTCTTGAACGCTATCTCCGCCCTCGAAACCGCCGGGTATCAGTACCAGGGCTTCGCCCGCAATCAATACATAAAAAAAACGGAATACCGAGATTGGAAGCGACTCGCGCGCTGGTCCGTGCAATTCGAATTCTCCGAACCGGAGAGCGGGATTCTTTTCGAACTACATACTGCTTTTTTCGAGACCGCCCGCGTTTACGACGAGGACTTTTCCCCACTTCGCGCCGCGATCGACGAGTTTGCAGCGGCGAGCGTAGTCGATCCAGGGACGGGACTGAGATTCCTCGCGCTTGAGGATCGAGCCATCCTCCTTGCCCTCCATGTCGGCGTCAAGCGTTCGCCCTCGAAGCGGAGCTTCAACCTTCGCCACCTTCTCGACCTTCGAACCTTGATCGACGCTGGCTTGGATTGGTCGATGGTGGAACGGCGAGCATTCCGCTATGGCGTCGCCCATCATGTCCTTCTACTACTCCGCTTGCACGAAATGGTCACGGGATCGCGGGAGCTCGAACCCGTCGCGGAGAGGGTCGCGGCGAGACTGCCCAGGCGTTTCGCGAACCTCGTCCGGCTGCATACGGCTTGCCTCATCGGCATCGGTAAGTATTCGAAAGCGGCATGCTTCACCTATCGCCTCATTTCTCCCTTCATCGTCAAGAGCCGACCCATCGCCCGCATCAAGGCTGTACTGATCTTGCCGCTAGTAATACCGGAACCACATGAGCTGCGTATGATCCACGGTTTACCGCCACGGACGAATTGGGTATATCCTCTATATTTGCTGGAGCCTCTTCGACCATTTTTCCGTCTGTTTAGGAAACTATTCCGGGTACTGCGGCGAAAGAGAATAGACCAAGGGCCAAGGTAGACATAATAGATGCTTATTGAAATAATACGAAACTTGGAAGAGTAATTAAAAGGGGAACTAATGAGCCAAGCGGACGATATTATCCGGAAGATACAAGACGGGAGCATCAAGATCGGGATCATCGGCCTCGGCTACGTCGGCCTGCCCCTCGCCGTTTCCTTCGCCAGGAAAGGAATCGAGGTCCTCGGCTTCGAGAAGAGCGCGAAGAAGGCCGAGTCGGTCAGTGCCGGGAAGAACTATATCGGCGATATCCAGGACGAGGAGCTCGCCGCCGTCGTAAAGGGTGGGAAGCTTTCCGCGACGACGGATTTCCCGCGGATACGAGAGTGCGACGCCCTGATCATCTGCGTACCGACTCCACTCGATAAATTCAAGAAACCCGATATGAGCTACATCGAGGCTTCCTGCGTCGAAATCGGCAAGCATATGAAGCGCTGCACTTTCATATCCCTGGAGAGCACGACGTACCCGACGACGACCGAGGATTTCATGAAGCCGATCATCGAGCGCGAGTCCGGGATGAAGGAGGCGGTCGATTTCTGGCTCTGCTTCAGCCCGGAGCGCGTCGATCCGGGAAATAGGACGTACAAGACGGAAAACACACCCAAGGTCGTCGGCGGGCTCGGGGAGGACGCGCAGAGGATCGCGATGGCGCTCTACGGAAAGGCGATCCAGCATCTCTACCCCGTATCCTCCCCCCGGGCCGCGGAGATGGTGAAGATCCTGGAGAACACCTATCGCCTCATCAACATCTCGCTCATCAACGAGCTCGCTCTGCTTTCCGGCCGGATGGACATCAATATATGGGAAGTCATCGAGGCGGCGAAATCGAAGCCCTACGGATTCCAAGCCTTCTATCCGGGACCAGGCATCGGAGGGCATTGCATCCCTCTCGATCCTTTCTTCCTAGAGTATATCGCCAAGGGCTTCAACTTCGACCTTACGATGATCAACGCCGCGGGCAATATCAATAATCTGATGCCCTATAGGATGATGAATAAAATCGCCTTCGCCTTGAACCGCCACAAGAAAGCCATGAATGGCTCGAGGATCCTCTTCCTCGGAGTGGCGTACAAGCCGGACATCGACGATCCCCGGGAGAGTCCGGCCATACTAGTCATGGAACAAGTCGCGCATAAGGGGGCCGAGGTCAGCTACCACGATCCCCACATCGCCGAAATCGTCGACGAGCACGGGCGCTCGTGGAAAAGCGTCGACCTGACCGACGAGGCTATATCGAACGCCGATTGCGTCGTCTTTACGACGAATCACTCGATCTTCGACGTGGACCGGATCGTCGAGAAGGCGAGGCTCGTGGTCGATATGAGGAACGCGGTAAAAAGGACCCATATCGAGGACGGCAAAGTATTCAAGCTTTGAATGACGGGGCGGGGGCCCATATGCATTAATTGAAGCGACCGCCCTGATCAGGGCGGTCGCTTCAGTATGTAGTGATCTAGATAGGGCGCCTATCGCCCCTTCAGGACAAGGCTTCTTTATGCATCGGCTCGTCGATGATCGTGATATCTTGATTCGCCATGTTCTCTTTATGGATCCTGTTCATTTTCTTCGCGAGAGATTCCGCCAGCATCACGGCGATGGCCGGTATCGTGCGGAGGATAATAATCAGGTCGTTCAGGAACGACATCTTCGACGCATAGGCGATATCGAGGCGGATCATCTGGGCAAAGGTGAGCTTGTTCTTGCCGCTCACCTGCCACAAGCCGGTCATGCCGGGCAAGGCGTCGAATCGGTGGGTGTGCCAGGTAAGGAACTCGCGCGCCTCGTAGGGCATACAGGGTCGTGGGCCCACGAGGCTCATATCGCCGCGAAGCACGTTGAAGAGCTGAGGCAACTCGTCCACGCAGGCTTTCCGTAAAAGCTTCCCTCCGGGAATGATCCTGGAATCCGCGTCGTCCAGCTTGGCGAGAGACTCGCCCGCGCGGATGCGCCGGATAATATGCTCCTGGTGGGCGACCTGATCGTTCCCGAATTTCATGGTCCGGAATTTCACGAACGTGAACAGCTTCCCGCCGCGCCCGACTCGCTTCTGCCTGAACAGCGCCGGTCCCGGGGAAACGACCTTGATATAACCCGCCACGATGAGGAACAGGGGCCACAGGATAAGGAGCCCTAGGGAGGACCCGAAAATATCCAAGCCGCGTTTCCACAAAGGCACGTCGATGTAAAAGGAATCGAGAATATCGAGTCCGGACTCAGCGGCGTTATCGCCGCAAGCTTCCTGATTGTCCTTGTAATCGCTGATCCAATGATCCGGGTAGATGAAGACCTGGTAAGACGAGGCTTTATCGCCCGCCGAAGCGCGGCGCGCATATTGATGGGCGCCTTCGAGTGTGGTGGCCGGAAGGAGCACGCCTATGCGTCCATCCTCCATCCAGCCGATCTCATCGATGGAACGCATCGCCTCGGCGAGTCGATCGCAGAGCGCCTTGACCTGCGAGGGCGAAGAGGCCTTCTCCACGAGGGTGAACGACACGAGCGCGAAAGCCTTGCCGGCGCGATCCGCGCGGCAGCGCTCATGGCGGATAAGCGCAGAAAATACAGGGACATCGTAGATGCCTGATTGGATGGGAACCTTGTCGAGGGCCCGGACGTTTATCGGCTTAATAGCGTTTTTTGCCATAGTCATTCTCCATCCGACTGATTATTAAAATAAACGCAAATGGAGACTCGCCATTTGCATACTCCAACTTGTTGTACTCAATCCTCATCGGGAATCTATTCTTCTTTCATAACCTTCCTCCATTTTATCAATTATATAACTTTTCTAAATTCATACGTTAAATTACATTTCTGTTATAGAAAACACAGTATCGTAGTTCAATTCTGGTATCAACCTAACATTAACACGGCGTCGTGGCAATATCCATAAGATCAAAAAAAACACGCTCCTCATGTTCTTTACAGAGAGCGTGGCATGGTGATAGGGTAATATTCCCATGGCAAAAGTTATAGAATCTGAAAACAAGCAGAATTCAGAACGCACCATGTGGGAAAACGTGGCCCATTATGCTTCCATCTTTTGGAGCTACCGCGCCCTGATCATCGCAATCACCGGCATCGTGACCTTGGGCGTCGTCGCATACTGCGTTGTCAGCATAAGGCTTCCGCCTGAGAAGAGTCCCCTCCCCAATTTCTATACCGCCGAGGCGACCATCCTCGTTCAAGGAGGCGGTCAGAGCGACGTCGCCGGATCGATACTAAGCGCTCTTGGGGTTGAGCAGCGTTCCGGTTCCTCCACGGTGCGGGACAATGGCGATATGATAATCGGTATCCTGCAGAGCAGATCGCTTATCGATCGGGTTATCAGCGAGTTCAAGCTTGCGGAAAGATATGGCATAACGACTAACGTCAAAGGAAATGCGAGAATAGCCGTCTTGAACATTGTCAAGCTCTCCTACAACAGAAGCGCAGGCTCGCTCGCGATATCGTATACGGACAGGGACCCAGTCTTCGCGAGAGACGTCGCAAACAGGATGGTGAGCCTCCTCGACGAATGGTTCAGCATGAACCGCGGCCTCGCGAAGCAGAAGCAGCGCCAGATACTGGAAGAGAAGATCAACGAGGTTAAGGCCACGATCTCGAACCTCCAAAATCGGATAAAGAAGCTGCAGACGCAATATGGCGTGCTCGACGTCCAAGGCCTGAGCCAATCGCAGGCGACGGCGATCGCCAGCCTCAGATCCCAGCTCATCCTCAAAGACATCGATATCATGAACTACTCGAGCTTCTCCAAGATCGACGACCCGAGGCTGGAACAACTCAAGGGAGAACGGCAAAACCTCATCGATCTCATAGCCCAAAATCAGCTGAAGCTGCCCGAGACGCATCAAGGGAGCGGCGACATACCCGCGAGCGACTCGGAGGGGTCGAAAAACCTCCTCGACGTCGCTCAATCATTCTCGCAGCTGACTATCGAGCTCGACATCCAGCAGAGAATCTACAATACGCTCTCGCCCCAATACGAGGCCATGAAGCTGGCGCCGGAGTCGGAAGCCGCGTTCCAGGTGCTGGAGCTTGCGGATATCCCAGATATAAAAGCCGGTCCAAAGAGAGGGAGCATCGTCATCAAGGCTTTCGCAGGAAGCCTCGCCGCGAGCCTAGCCTTAGCTTTCCTCTTGAACGCGATCCGAACGCGTATTCGTCCGCATCGAGATGGTCAAGCCACCTAGGAGCCAAGGAAAGCAGATGAAAAAAGGACTGGCGACACTGTGCTTCTTCATGGTCGCGATCGGCGCCTGCCTGGCGCAAGCGACCGTGCCCGCTTCGCCCGCCCCTGTCGTCCCGGTGGGATCTCCCACCCAGCAAGCCCAGGCGGGGCTGGCACAGGAGCGCCTTTCGATCGCCACCTCCAGCGAGGATTACCCCGTCACTCCCTCCGATCTTTATACGCTCACCTACCGCCGAGCTACGGGCGACGTGCTTTCCCAGCCAGTGCAAGTAGCCAACGATTATTCGGTGGACATTGGAACCTTCGGCAAGATCGACGCGCACGGGATGACCTTCGCCTACTTGAAGCAGCGCGTCGAGGGTCTCATCGACGTGAGCTACGCGCGCAGTTACCCCTCGCTGACCATCCTCACCGTCGGAGTATTCAGGGTGGCCCTGAGCGGGGATATCGCGCATCCCCGTTTCATGAGCGCCTGGGGGTTATCTCGCCTCAGCGAGCTATTCGAGGAGGCCGGCGAGCCGGGGACCTCGCTGCGCTCCGTCGGCCTGCGGCCCCGCGAGGGCCTCTCGAAGAGCTTCGATCTCCTGAAGTACAGGCGGATGGGAGACGAATCCCAAAACCCCATCGTGCAACCCGATGACACGATCACCTTGATCGACGCCAAGACCGCCATCAAGCTCGGCGGAGAGGTCAGGCAGCCGGGCAGCTACGAACTCATTCCCCAGGAGGGACTGCGCGACCTCATAGAGAAATTCGGGGGCGGCCTCTCGGACTTCGCGGAGACCTCGCGGGTTCGGATCGACCGGATGACGGCGAATGGACCGACGGCCCAATACATCGCCCTTTCGAAGGCCTATGATCAGCCCATCGGACTCGAAGGCTGCATAGCCGTCTCGATTCCCTCGAAAATGGACAACCGGCCCTTCGTGTGGTTCGAGGGCGCCGTTACGGCTTCCGCTTCGACTACGAGCGCCGGAGCCTCGCAGTCGCAGATCGCCGCGGCCTCGGTCTCGGTCTCGGCGAAAACCGATGCCGGGACCCCGGCGGCCGTCGGGGAGAGGAATCGGATTTCGCTCCAGATATACGAGGGCGAGATGCTCTCGGACGCCCTGCGCGAGATGAGGAACTCGCTGTCCCAATCGGCCGATCTCTCCTCCGCCACCCTCTTCCGGAACGGCAGCGCCGCCCCGATGGCGGTCGACCTGCAGCCCTTGCAGGCGATGGCCAATCCGCCCACGGACTTGATGCTCCAGGCCAACGACAGGATTTACATCCCCAGCCTGAGATCGACGATTACGGTCAACGGGGCGGTATTCGCCGGAGGCTCATTCACCTATCAGCTGAACAGCCCCGCGTCCTACTACATCGGGCAGGCAGGCGGGATCGATCCGGAGAGGAACGGGAACGGCCTTTTTTGGGTGTTGGATCAGAACGGAAAACGGCGCAAGGCGACGGACATCCTGCTTCCGGGAGACCGTATCTACGTACCGACGAACAGCTTCACCTACAATCTCGTGCGATACACGCCGGTGGTATCCGGGATCATTTCGCTGGTCCTGGTCGTCGTGCCCTTCGTGCAGACGTACATAATCAAATAGGCCCCGCGCCCTCGACGGCCCCGTGGATGCGCAGGAAAGCCTCGACCACGACCGGATCGAACTGCCCTCCCGAGGCGCCGCGTATCTCCTCGACCGCGGCCTCGCCGGAGAGCTTGGGCTTGTGCGGCCTATCGCGCGTCATCGCGACGAAGGCGTCGGACAGGGCGATGATCCTGCTGGCCAGGGGAATGCTCGTCCCCGAAAGCCCGTTCGGGTAGCCGCCGCCGTCGAAGCGCTCATGGTGAAGCAGGGCCTGCGGAACCGCCTTCGCGAGCATAGGCACGCCTTGGATCAGGCGCGCCCCGGATTCGACATGGCGCTTTATCTCGTCGAAATCGTCCTGGGCGAGAGTACCCTTCTTGTCGAGGATGGATTCCGGGACAGCGAGCATGCCGAGGTCGTGGAAGAGGGCCCCGAGCTCGAGGTCGAGCATCTCCTCCTCGGAGAGGCCCAGCTCCTTGCCTAGGGCCAGGGAAACGTCCCTGACGCGATAGGCGCGCGATCCCTCCCGGGCGTCGCGCCTGTCGATCAGCTGTATGATCATGGTCATGGTATCGATATAGGCCCGGTAGAGCATCCGATTGCCCTGCTTGAGGTGGGATATGAGGAGGGCGCCGGTTTCCCTAAGCCTGGCGCTGAGTTCCTTCAATATGCGATAGGCGAGCACCGGAGCCTTATAGAGCAGAGTCTCGAAATCGCTGCGGGAGATCTCCAGGACGGTAGTCGGCTCCAGCGTTCGTATGGTCGCGGATCGCCTGCCCTCGTCCAGGAGGGCCATCTCCCCGAAGAAGTCGCCGTCGCTCTGAACCGATAGCACAAACTCCTCGCCGCCTTCGAAGCGCTTCGTGATCTCGATCTTGCCCTTGTAGATGATGAAGAACCGTTCGGCCTCGCTCATCTCCTCGATGATCACGGCGCCCGCCGGGTACTTCTTAGTGGCCGTTATCGCCGCGATCTGTATGAGATCGTGGTCCGACATGCTGGAGAAGAAGGATATTTGCTTGAGCATTTCCAGGGACGTCGTTTCCGTGATAGCCCCCCTCGAGCATTAATATACTAATTTCAATTATAATAAAGACAACCCATGCAATATTCAAGCTTGGCGGAAACGAGATAATCGTGGCATATTACTTGCGCGATTCTCTTGAAACGGAGGAGGGGGCATGGGGACAATCCTCGTGGTCGGCCCGGATGGCTACTTTAACGCAGATATAAGCATTTTCCTGAGCAGCCTCGGGCATTCGATGTTCCAAGCCTCCGATTACCGCTCCGCCCTCCTCCGGCTGGACGAGCACCAGTTCGACGCCGTGATAGGCGACGTGCGCCTCCCCGGGGGGAGCATCAGCCAGTTGATCCAGGAAGCCAAGGGTAGGAGCAAGTCGACCGCGGTGATAATCTTCACCGATTCGGACACCGTTAAGGAAGGCCTTCACGCGGTCCAGGCCGGGGCCTTCAGCTTCCTCCAGAGGCCCTTCAGCCTGCCCGAGCTCAATTTCCAGATCAGGCGGGCGCTCCAGGCGAACCTGGGGCACAAGGAAGCGAGCGCCGGCCCCGACGACGAGCTGTACCGCCCCTACAACATCCTCGGCGAGAGCTCGAGCATCAAGAAAGTTTTCAAGCTCGTCAGCCGCGTCGCGAAGGCCAACATCAGCGTCATGATCCTCGGCGAGACCGGGACGGGCAAGGAGCTCGTGGCCGGGGCCATCCACTACAATAGCCTGCGCGCCGACGGCCCCTTCGTGCGGGTGAATTGCGCGGCCCTCCCCGAGCAGCTGCTGGAAAGCGAGCTCTTCGGCTACGAGAAGGGCGCCTTCACGGGAGCCGACAAGACTCGGATCGGCCGCTTCGAGCATGCCGACAGCGGGACGATCTTCCTGGACGAGGTCGCCGACATGAGCCTCCTCACCCAGGCGAAGGTGCTCCGCGTGCTCCAGGAGCGGGAATTCGAGCGCCTGGGCTCCAACCAGACCAGGAAGACGGACGTAAGGATCATATCCGCCACCAACAAGGATCTCTTCCAGCTCATGCGAGAGGGGAGCTTCCGCGAGGACCTCTTCTACCGGCTCAACGTGGTCACGCTCCGCATCCCGTCGCTCCGCGAGCGGGAGGGCGACATCGGGATCCTCATACAGTTCTTCCTAAAGCGGGCGAGCGCCGAGATGAAGAAGGACATCCGGGGGATCGCGCCCGACGCCCTCAGGATCCTCGAGGACTACCATTGGCCGGGCAACATCCGCGAGCTCGAGAACACCATCGAGAGGGCCGTGCTCATGGCCGACGAGGAAGTGATCACCGCCGAGGACCTGCACATGTTCTTCGCGGGACAGCCGAGGTCGGGCGACTCGGGGGGCTTAAGGCTCCCGGACGAGGGGATCAGGCTCGAGGAGGCCGAGCGCCAGCTCATCCAGCAGGCGCTCGAGCGCTGCGGCTGGGTCCAGAAGAAGGCGGCCGACCTCCTCGGGGTATCGAGCCGGGTGATGAACTACAAGCTGCAGAACCTCATCAAGGCCGGCCTCCTCAAGATGCCCTAGGGGCGCCAGGCCCAGTACCGGCTAGCAAAGATGGATCCTCCACTTCGTGCCCCCGCCTTCCGCGGGCGAATTCATGTCGAGCGTCGCACCGAGCTGGTCCGTGAGGAGGCGAACGAGCTTTAGGCCCAGCCCGGCCGAGGCCCTGCCCTCCCGGGCCGGCGCGGCGAAGCCGACGCCGTTGTCCTCGATCTCGAGGAAGGCGGCGCCCTCGGCGGATCGTCCGGTGAGGGCGGTTACCCGGGGCGCCCCGCTCCACGTGGGCGGGAAGGCGTGCTTGAGGGCGTTCGTGATCAGCTCGTTCGCGATGAGGCCGAGGGGGACGGCCCGGTTGATCGGCAGCGCTATGGAGTCGCCGCAACAGCGCAGGCTCGCAGGCCTGCCCGCCGGGGCTAGGGCCGACTCGAGACTTCGGGTCAGGGCATCGAGGTAGGCGAGGAAATCGACCTGGGCGAGATTCTCGGACTCGTAGAGAGTCTCGTGGATCAAGGACATCGCGGAGATCCTGCCCTGGATGTCGAGCATCATCGCGACCATGCGGTCGTCCGCGTCGGCCGGAACCTGGAGCCGCACGAGGCTGGACACGATCTGCAGGTTGTTCTTGACCCTGTGGTGTATCTCCCGGAGCATGGCGTCCTTCTCACGGAGCCGCGACTCGAGGCTCTCGCGGGCCTCAGCGAGGCTCCGCGCCGTGTCGATCTCGCGGAGGACCCGGCTCACGACCAGGGGCAGCTCGTCGAGGAAGGTCGAGTCCTTGATGACGTAGTCGCGAGCCCCGGCGCGCATGAGGCGCACGGCCGTGGACTCGTCGCCCCTCCCCGTGGTGATGAGGAAGGGAGGGAGGCCCTCCGACCGAATGAGCTCGTCGGCCCGCATGTCGGGCAGGGAATAATCGAGGACGAGGAGGTCGAAGCCGCCGCCTCGCGCCGCCGCGATCGCCTCGGCGCCAGTGCCGGCCGATCTGCAGTCGCAGCCCAATGCCTCGAGCCTCTCTCGCACGAGCTCGGCCACCCCGGCATCGTCTTCCACAATTAGGATGGAACTCACGGGCGGGTCGCCCCAGGCACCTCGGAGACGCGCATGATCATGATGAAGAGCCCCAGTCGGTTCAGGGTCTCGGTGAAGGCATTGAACTCCACCGGCTTGGTGACGTAGCAGTTGCAGCCGAGGAGGTAGCATTCCTCGATCTCCCGCGGGTCGTCGGTCGTCGTCAGCATGATGACGGGTATGCGGCTCAGTGCCTCGTCGGCCTTGATGCGCCGGAGCGCCTCGACGCCGTCCATGCGCGGCATGCGGATGTCGAGCAGGATGAGGAAGGAGCCGCCCGCGCGGCCCCTCCCGTCCAGGTAGGCCCACAGCTCCTGTCCGTCCCGGAAGCGGAAGTAGGGATTGCGGATCCCCGCCTCGAGCAGCTGGGCGCGGACGAGCTCCGCGTGGCCGTCGTCGTCCTCGGCGATCAGGATCGTAATGGCGTCGCCCATCGAGTCGCTCACACGCGCCTCCCCTCGGTTCCCGCGGCGGGAAGGGTCGCGATGAAGCGGCTCCCCGCGCCCGGCTCCGACTCAACCCGAACCTTCCCGCGATGCCTATCCACGATCCGGCGCACGAGGCTGAGGCCCAGGCCCTCCCCTCCCGCGCCGTCGCCCGGGTCCAGGCGGTAGAAGAGCTCCCATATCTTGTCGAGGTGCTCGGGGGCGATGCCGATGCCGGTGTCGGCGACGCGGTACTCGACCTCGTTACCCTTGATCTCGCCGCTCACGGAGATCCGGAGCGGCCTGCCCGGGGACCGGTACTTGATCGCGTTGTCGAGGAGGTTCGCGAAGACTTGGCTGATCTGCTCGCCGTCCCCGAGGCAGGGCGGCAGGCTCCCGACCTCGAGCTCGGCCCCGGACTTCTCGAGCTGGAACGCCATGGACGAGGCGATCTCGGCGAGGAGCCGGTTCATGTCGAGAACCTCGCAGGCGAGCTCAGCGCGCCCGGTCCGCGAGAGCCGGAGGAGGCCGGCGATGAGCCTGTCCATTTTCACCCCGCTCGCGCGGATGAACTCCAGGGAGCGCGGTATGCGCTCGAGGGCGAGGGCGTCCACGCTCCGGGCGGCCTCGGCGTCCCCGGCGGCCGCCGCCCGGGAACGGGAGGCGAGTTCGGCGCAATCCTTCTCCAGTCTCGTCCCGAAGCCCTGGATGTTGACGAGGGGGGAACGGAGGTCGTGCGATGACACGTAGACGATGCTCTCGAGCTCCTGGTTCTTGCGCTCGAGCTCGGCCAATAATCGCTCGCGCTCGGCCTCGACGCGCTTTATTTCGCTGACATCGAAGAAGATGGTCGCGAAGCCGCCCGGCCCGAGGGGAGCCACCGAGATGATGAAGTGCTTGTCCAGGGGCGGGAAATAAGTCTCGAAATGATAGGGGAAGCCGCTCGAGGCGACACCCCCGAACTCCTTCAGGTAGGGGGCGGGAGAGACTCCATATACTTCGGACCCGAGCTTCCCCACGGCCTTCTCCCTCGGGATCCCCACCTGGGACTCGAAGCGGGGGTTGACGTCGACGATGCGGTAATCGATATGGGCGCCGCCCTCGCCCTCGACGACCTCGTGGAGGGCGACTCCCTCGGACATGTTGCCGAAGAGCGAGGCGAAGCGGTCGCTCGAGCGCGCCTCCGCCTCCCTGGCGAGGACCCGATCCGTGACGTCGGCGATCCAGACTATCGCCCGGCGGGTCCCGGCCCGGCCCTCCACGCGCTGGGGAATCGCGTCGAGGCTGGCCCAGCGATAGCGGCCCTGCTCGGGATTCCAGATGCCCATCACCACGCCCCGCACCGGGTTTCCCGTGCGCAGGCATAGCATCGCCGGGTGGGTCTCGGGGGGGAAGGGCGAGCCGTCCTCGTGGATGGTCCGCCACCTCGGGTCGAAGGTGCTCCGTCCCTCCACGTCGGCGCCGTGGATGCCGAGGATGGACTCCGCGACGGAGTTGCAGGCGAGGATGCTCGCGGACTCGTCGAGGTAGACGACTCCGTAGGGGGCCTCGCCGAACAGGAGCTTGAATTGCTCGGCTGGGTCCTCGAGTCCAGGAGGTAGTGCGACGGTGCCGCTCATCCCACTAGTCTAGGCGATGAGGGGCCTCGGCGCCAGCTTCAGGCGTCGCCGCCCTCGATCTCCACCTCGCGCACGGGCCCGAAGAGCCCGACGCCGGTGGTCTCGCGGACGCGGGCGACGGTCCTGCCGAACTGCAGGGCGAGGGCGCAGAAGGTCCAGACGAGGGCGAGGGCCACCGATGCAGCGGAGGCCCAGGGAGGCAGGCCGGGCAGGAGCTCGCCCGCGAGCAGCAGGGCGTCGATCGCCAGGATGTCGGGGTAGAAGCCGCGATACTCAAGGCCGACGAGGCGGTCGCGCATCACGTCGCCCGCGAACCGGGCGCCGGAAAAACCCATCAGGAGGCAGCCGATCAGGAGGGCATAGGGCTCTCCCCTCCACTCGGCGAGGAGAGTCCAGCCGAAGATCGGGAGTATGCAGGAGAGCATGATGGCCAGGAAATCGGGCCTGCCTGCGGACTTGAAGGTCGTCGCGATGGAGGCGAGGAAGGCGATCGGCGCGATGGAATAGGCGATGACGACCCGGGGTACGCCGAAAGGCCCCGGCGCCGTCCAAAAATCGTAGCCGAGGATCCAGAACGAGAGGCAGAAGAGATAGGAGATGAGGAGGGCCTCCTCGCTGGAAAACTTGCCGAAGACGAGGACGCCGGTGTTGCGGGTAGTGCGGAGGCTCAGCCAGCCCGCGAGGCCGCAGAGGAGGGTCGTGAGCGCCACGAGGAGCGGGGGGATGACGGGGAAGGCGAGGCCGAGCCCCAGGGGCACGAGGAAGGCGTTGAAGGCGTCGAACCAGTGGTCCACGAATTCGCCCAGCGGGCCGGAGGACTCCGTCCTGCGGGCCTGCATGCCGTCCAGGTTGTCCATCGTGTGGTAGAAGAAGAGGCAGAGGGCGGCGACCCCGAAAAGCCAGGGGCGCTGCCTTCCGGCTACGCTCATCGGCCCGACGACGAGGCCCGCAAGGAGGAGGAAGGCGCCCCAGGCGCCGAAGTCGCCGACTATGCTGACCAAGTTGGCCGACATCCTCTCCGGTACGAGTTTGATGACGAAGGGGAGCCAATAGCGCTTATAGAAGGCGTTTATCACAGAATTGTTGACGCTTTTATACGAGTATTTGCGGGGTCTTTCAGGATCGTAGTATCTTTCCATTAAACCAACCTGAGACTGGAATGCTTTGTCGGATTAGGTATCCTATACGGAATTATCGATAATGACAATATATTTTACTAATCAGCTACTAAGTTACCGGGTCGCAATAAAAAGAGGGCTAGCCTCGCGGCCAGCCCCTCGCATTTTTACCTCCGCCTAGACGAGCGGCTTTTTTTACATGCACGACCGTTTTGTGAGGTCGGGAACCGTACGGCATGATCCCCTGCCGATCACAAGGCTATAGTTGGGCCATACTCGCGGAAACGCAAGCGGCCAGGCCCTGTAAGCTTGTAGATATTCATCTACAAGACCGCGAAATAAGCGCTTTTGACGTAGGCGTGCGTCTACTTCCCCTATGCCCCTCGGGATATCCGTGTTACGATGCCCGAGGAGGGCAAAATGGCCGATACGAAACGTTTTTCCGATGAGACATGGAGGGAGATCGCCTCGATCGCCGCTTCGGCCTTCGCGATGGACGCCCCTCGCGCCTCGAGGCTCGAAAGCAACTACACGGCCAAGGTCATCGCGGCAATTCCCTTCCTGGCAGGTTGCCGGGAGCCCGAGCGGACCGCTCTCGCCCACCTCGCCACTTTTATCGTCGCCGGCAGCGAGGCCGGGGAAAAAGTTTTCGATCATAAGCCGAGCGACGATTTCGATACCTTGGCCCGCCTGGCCGCCATCTCCCACTTCGAGGGTGGCGACCCCGCCATCATCAACCGCGGGATGAAGCACCTGGCCGCGATGATGATCGAGGGCTACAAGAAAGACCTCGCCTCGGACAAGGCAGCCGGACTCTATAACGCCGTCGGAGCCGGAGCCTGGAAAGCCGAGGAGAAGCTGGCTTCCCTCGCCAGCGCGACCTTCGCGGTGCCGAACGCCGAGCTGGACGCGTTGATCCAATCGAGCGCCGCGTCCGGTCCTTGGTGGCAAAGAGCATGATCGCTCCGCACCTCGACGCACCGAGCCTATGACATCGAAGCTTAAATCGTCGGGTCTATTCTACGGAATAGTATTCCTCGCCGCGGGGATCATCAACTTCGCCGCCGGGATCATAGACGGGAATTCCATCCTCCAGGCCTTTTTCGATTTTCGAAACGTGCTCAGCATACTTATAATCGCGGCGTTGATGTTCGCGAGCGCCTATGTATCCTTCCTCGCATGGATCCAGCCGATCGCGTTCCTGGCGCTTACCCCGGTCCCCCTGATGGCCGGTCCCAGCTCCTTCTACGGCCTCGGGTTCTACGCCGTGGGAATCTTGCTTCTTTTCAAGATGGGTTTCTATTCCCAGCATAGGATCATGAAGGCGATCGCGAGCGTCGTCTACCTGATGGCAATAGAAGTCATCTCGGGGCTCAGGAGCGGGGACAGCCTCTACGACAGCCTCATGCCGGTATTCTTCATCGTCGCCTTCCTCTTTTTCCTCTTCCTCACTTTCCGCGACCGGATCGTGATCTACCTCAAGGAGCCCAAGATAAGGCTCTCCCTCGACGCCAAGGGCCTCGCGGAGTCCGAGCAGCTCTACATCCGTCGGATGATCGGCGGCAGGAGCGTCAAGGAAGTGTCCTTCGAATTCGGGGTGAGCGAGTCGACGGTACGCAACACGCTTTCCCGGGCCTACAAGAAGCTCGGCGTGAACAGCAAAGCCGGCGTGGCCGACCTCTCCCAAAAATTCGAGATCGTGCAGTAGGCCGAGGGCCCGGCCCGTTAGGGCCTGAGCAGGACGTACGCGGCGATGAAGAAGCGAAAGCCCCTATAGCCGGGTCCCGGATCCAGGGCCGCTTCGGAGAGCACGACGTCCGTCGCCCAGGATTCACCGGCCGCATCGGCTCCGCGCGCGAGGATGAGGCGGCACATCGGCGCTCCTTCGCTCGGCTCCGCGAGGAGCCCCGCCAAAGCCGCCTCGAAGGCCGCGCGGTCCGGCGAATCGGCCTCTCCGAAGGCGCCCGCGGCTATATCGCCCAACGCGGAGAGCCCCGTGGCTTCGTCCTCCATGAAAGACTGATACAAGGCGTAGAACCGCGGCATGATGCCCGCGATCGCGGAAGTGGACAGCAAGAGCTCGTCCGAGACGAAGGCTGGGTCCTTCTCGCGCCGGAGGCAGGAGACGAGGACGGGCACCGAGGCCCGGGAGCCGAGGAGCTCGAGGGCGTAGGCCGCCGAGATCCGCACCCTCGGTATGCGCGAGGAGGCGAGGGCATCCTCGATCAAGTCCGCGCTCCCGCGGTCGCCCAGGCGGGCGAGGGCTATCATGGCGGAGGCCTGGAGCATGTAGTCCTCCGCCGACGCGGCGCGCCGCAGGGCTTCCCTCACCCTCTCCCTGCGCCCCTCGTCGGCGCTCGCGCTCTTGCCCAGGATGCGCGCGGCCAGGTAGGCGGTCGTGTAGGGCTGGCGCTCGACCTCGGCGACGAGGGCGTCGATGGCCTCCTCGCCCAGGGCGCCCATGTTCTCGATCGCAAGTAGCGCCTCGAGGCGGACGTCGAAGCGGGGCGAGCCGAGGTAGGCGAGCAGGCCCGCCTGGGCGGGCAGGGAGCCTCCCCCGGAAGCGCCGGCGCCGATGCCGCGGATGAGGTCCACCTCCTCTATCGGGTCGCCACTCTTGTCGAGGCGGGACAGGAGGTTGAAGGCGCGCAGGTCGCGGATCGAGAGCATGACGCCGATCGACTCCCGGAGCGAGGCCGAGCCTAGGCGGGCCAGCCTTCCCATCCGCGCGAGGACCCAGGCGAGGACGAGCAGCAGGCCGCCGAAGAAGACGCGGAAAGCGAGGGCCTGGGCGAGGCCGAGGGAGCCCAGGGCGTCGAGGATCAGGCCGCCCAGGCCCGCGCCGATCGTCCCCCCCAGACCGTAGACGAGGAAGTAGACGACGCCGAGGTCGAGGGTCCTCTCGGGTTTCACCAGCGAGAAAAAGTAGGTCTGTCCCGCGTTCTCCTCGCCGGCTATGCCGAAGGAGGAGAGGAAGTTCACGAGGCCGAGTAGGATGGCGGCCCCCACCGGGCCGGCGAGGGCGCCCACGGCTCCCGGGGCTATCGCGAGGGGGGCGAGGCTCAGCGCGGTCACGCCAGCGAAAACGACGTACAGGGGCTTGGCCCCGAGGCGATCGACGAGGAGCCGGGTGAGCAGGCCCATCGCGAGCGAGCCCACGCTCGCGATGAGGGAATAGACCATGACCGCGTCGTCGCCCTGGGAGAAGACGCCCTTCGCGTAGACCGGGAGGAAGGATCGGGCCATGCCCGTCGCGAGAGAGAGGAGGAAAAGGGCTTCCATGAAGACCCGGAAGGGCTTTTCCTTGAAAGCCTCCCTCGCGCTGCGTACGAGGCTCCCCGCTTTCTCGGGCCTGTAGCCCTCGGGCTCGGGCACGTACCTGAGGAGGATCAGGGCGCCACCGATCCCGACGGCTATGCCGATGCCGATCGCGGCCGCGAAGGCCCAGGGAGGGGCGGCTCGGCCGATGACCAGGGCGACGGCGAGGTTGGTCCCCATGCCCGCGAGCGACGCGACTATCGATACGTTGACCAGGAAGGCGCCCCGGTCGCTCCGCTTGGCTCCCGCCCCGCCGTCGGCCAGGTTCGCGAGGACGGGGTTGTTGCCGATGAGCCCGATGCCGCGGAGCATGTTGAAGAAGGCGACGCCTACCAGGATGAGGGCGAAGCCGAGGCCATCGTAGCCCCGGGCGACGAAGAAGGGCGCCGCCAGGGCGGGGGACATCGCGATGAAGCGCCAGAACCAGGCGAGGCCGAAGACCTTGAGGATGGACCGCTCGCGAACGATGCGCTTGCCCAGGGGAAGGAAAAAGAAGGTCCCGTAGCTGAAGGCGTTGAGGAGCCCCACGGTGGCGTTGGAGGCGCCGAGGCTCAGCGCGTAGAGGGTGATGAAGCTCCCCGAGAGGAGGACGAAGGAGGCCGAGTTGAGGGTATTGAAGGCGTAGAACGAGCGGCGGCCACGCTGGAGCGCGGCGGGCGAGAGGGGAGCCATGCCTGGAGTATAGGCCGGGAGGCGCGGGCGAAGAAAGCGGCCGCCCGGGGGGCGGCCGCGAATTCCCTCTATCCTTTGACGGAGCCGACCGTGAGGCCCGAGATCAGGTACTTGGAGGAGGCGAGGAAGAGGATCATGACCGGGACGGACACGATGAGCGACGCCGCGGAATACTGGCCCCATTGCGTGCGGAAGTTGTCCGCGAAGGTCCTGATGCCCTGGGTCCAGATGAACATGTCGGATCTCTGCAGCATGATCCGCCCGAGGAGGTAATCGTTCCAGACCTGGGTGAAGTTGAAGAGGAAGGCTATAGCCAGCGAGGGCGTGGAGAGGGGCAGGATGATCTTCGTGAAGGCCGTCATGCGGCTCGCGCCGTCGATCATGGCCGCCTCCTCCAGCTCGATCGGTATCGTGTCGTAGTAGCCCTTCAGTATCCAGATGCTGAAGGGTATGGAGCCCACCGAGTAGGCGATCACAAGCCCCCGCCAGGTGTTGATGAGCCCCAGCCTCGCGGCGAGGATGTAGATGGGTATCATGAGCATGGCGGCCGGTATCATCTGGGCCGCGAAGAGGAAGATGAGGCCGGCTTTCTTGCCCTTGAAATTCCAGCGCGAGAAGGCGTAGGCGCTCGTCGACGCGATCATCACGCCGATGAGGGCCGTGGAGAGGGTTATGGCGAGCGAGTTCCAGAGCCAGACCGGGAACTTGGTGTCCTGCATGACCGCGCGGTAGTTGTCCAGCGTGGCATCCGGGGGGAACAGGGACATGTCGGTGGAGAGGAGCCGATCGCCGGGCCTCAGGGAGACCGACGCGATGCGCAAGATCGGGTAGACCGCGAAGACGCAGGCGATCACGAGGACGAGATAGGTCGCGAAGAGGCCCGCGGGGGTCCCGTAGCGGGTCCGCCTGAATATTCCCCTGCCGGTACCGACGTTCCTCATCATGCGCCTCCCTTGGCCGCGGCTACCGCGGCCTTCGCGGGCCGCTTGCCCTCGCCCGCGGCCACGCTGACCTTCGCGGCGGTGACGGGCGTGAACTCGCTTATCCTCATGTAGACGATCGTGAGGGCCAGGAGTATCAGGAAGACCACGATCGCGAAGGAGGCCGCGAAGCCGTAGCGGTTGTACTCGAAGGCGGCGCGGAACAGGGCGGTCACGAGGATGTCCGAGGTCTCGAGCAGGTTCTGGTTGAGGAGGAAGGGCACGTTGAAGTTGTTGAAGGTCCAGATGATGCCGAGCACGATGGCGGGAGTCATGATGGGCCTGAGCAGGGGCAGGGTCACCGCGCGGAAGCGCTGCCAGGGGCTCGCCCCGTCGATCTCGGCCGCCTCGTAGTAGGTCGAGTCGATGCTCTGCAGGCCCCCGAGCAGGGTCACCATCATGAAGGGTATGCCGAGCCAGATGTTGACGAGGTTGATCGCGATGAAATTCCAGGTGGGCTCGGTCAGCCACTGCGGGGGATTCGCCATCCCGAGCCACCTGAGGAGGATGTTGACGTAGCCGTACTCGTAATTGAATTCCCCGCGCCAGGCGAGGATCGCGATCACCTGGGGCACCGCCCAGGGGAAGACGAGGAGGGTGCGGAACAGGCCCTTGAGCCTGATCTTGCGATTCAGGAGCATCGCCAGGAAGAGCCCGAGCGAGACATGGAAGCTGATCTGGATGAAGGTCCAGAGGAAGGTCCGGAGCAGGAGCGGGAAGAACTTCGCCTGCTTGAGGACGGGCTCGGTGAACATGAGCTTCAGGTTGTCCCAGCCGATGGCGAGGCCGTAGTCGGGATTCTTGAAACGGCGCAGTGACATGTTGCTGAATGCGAGCTGCAGCTCGAAGAGGAGCGGGTAGACGACCAGCGCGGCCAGGCCGAGCACTGCGGGAGTGAGCAGCATGATCGGGAGCGCGAGGCGGTGATGCAGGAGCCGATCGAAGACCAGCCACAGCGCGAACTCGAGCAGGAAGACGCCGACCGCCACGGCGATTATCGTGGAGCCCACGTTCGCCAGGCTCGCGCCCATGAATTGGAGAGTGAGGTCCTTCATCCTTCCCCCTTGACGCTTCCGGCGCGGCCCTCGCGCGATGGGGCGAAGGCCGTCCCGGAAGCGCCATGGGCCCGGGGTCCTTACAGACCTCGGGCCCGCGGCGCCTAGGAAGCGAAGGCTACTTGAGGGCCTTGATCCCGGCGAGGGCGGCAGCCTGCATGGCGGCCGCGGCGTCCTTCGGGGTCTCGGAGTTGGACATGACCTTGATGAACTCGGGCTTCATGGCATCCCAGACCGCGCGCATCTCGAGGACGGAGGGCATGCCCACGCCGACCGCCATCTGGGCGGCCGAGGCCTTCTGGACCGGGTCGCTGGCGACGAGCTTGTCGGCGGCGGCGGTCTTGAGGGCGGGGAGCCTGTGGAGCTTGGAGAACATGTCGAGCTGGTTCTCCTTGGTCGTCGCGAACTTGATGAAGTCCACGATGGTGGCGAGCTTGGCCTTGTCGATGCCCGCGGTGATCATGAAGAACTTGCCGGCGGTGTAGGGGGCGGGCCATCCGGCGCCCTTGACCTGGGGAATATTGGCGATGCCGAGCTTGTCTCCCATGACCTTCTGGTAGTCGCCGAGGGACCAGTCGCCGTTGATGATCATGGCGGCCTTGCCTTCCTTGAACATCGTGTCCGCGGTGTTGTAGTCGGACTCGGCGGGGTAGGCCTTGGACTTGAACTTGAGGTCCTGGAGGAGCTGGAGGGCGCTCACCATGGCGGGAGTGTTGAGGTTCGGGGTCTTGCCGTCGGCGGCGAAGACCTTGCCGCCCTTGAATGCGCCGAGCCAGGGCACGAACCAGAAGGGCTCGGTCTGGTTCCAGGTGAGGGCGACGGTGCCCTTGGCGTTCAGGTCGGCCGCCATCTTGATGAGCTCCGCGGTGTCCTTGGGCGGCGCCTTGATCAGGTCCTTGTTGTAAAGGAGCATGAGGTGGTTGCCGAGGGTGATGGGCACGCCCCAGGTCTTGCCGTCGAGGGAGGCGGCGCTAGCGTCGCCGAACTTGGAGAGGTCGACGAGCTTGTCCACCGGCTGGATGAGGGCGGCGGCGGTGAAGGGACCGGCGTGGTCGCTGACCGTCCAGAGGAAATCGGGGGCGTCGCCCGCGAGGGAGGCGGTCTGGTAATCCTGGCGCAGCGCCTCGGTCTCCTTGTTGAGGACCTCGATGATAACCTTGGGATTGACCTTGGAATAGGCCGCCGCGAGATCCTGTACATACTGGAAGGCGTTCTCCGCCGTACCTTCCTGAGTCCAAAGCGTGAGTTTCGTCTGGGCGGTTATCCCGCCAACGATCATGATGGCGCAAACCGCGAGGGTGATGAGCTTCTTCATCGAATCCTCCTCCTTGTAGTCTTTTCCGAGGCAGAACTTCCAGAACCGCACAAGCGGTCCACCGACTCATTTATTAGAATCGCAGCTCATTACCGCGGATGAACCGGTTTACTTAACCGGTTAAATCAGTTCTGGTTCAATTTTGCCAATCTGTCAAGCAAAATCAACCTGCCCCAACCGACATATTGAGTATAGATTCCCGCCCATCCGGCTTCCAGTTTGCGATAGGCAAAAATCGACTCGTCTCGGCTTGAGGCGCGGGCGGGCCCTCGCGTACTATTCATCATGATCCGTCTAGGCCTGTGCTCGGGTGCGTGCATCACGCGCGACATGAAAAGCGTCATCTCGGTCGCCTCGGCTGCAAAGCTCGACGCCGTCGAGTGGGCAGCCGACCTGCATATCGGGCCCGACGATATCCATGCCGCGGAGGAGGCCATGATGGCGACCCTCCAGGCGGGCCTGACGACGGCTTCCTACGCCACTTTATACCGCGCAGGCGCCGAGGGCGGGAATTTTTGCCGCTTCGACGCCCTGCTCAGGATCGCCTCGGTCATGCAGGCCCCGATAATGCGGATTTTCGCGAGCGGAAGGGGCCTGTGGCCCGAAACGAAGGCGCAGGGCGAGGACAAATCCCTCGCCGAACTCGCCGCCGCCCTCGGCCGCCTGGGCGACCGCGCCGCCGAGAGGGGAATAACCCTCTGCCTGTCGATGGGCAGGGGCACGAGCCTCGATCGATACGACCGTGCCGCCCGCCTCGTCGCGGCGGTGGACCACGACTTCGTCCGCCTCGCCTGGGAGGACCTGCCGGGCGCGGCAGCCGATGACGCCACCGCCGCCCTCGAGAGCGCCGGCAGGTTCGCGAGCGCCGTAATCGCGAGGTGCACGGGCCGCGACGGGAAAGCCCTCCTGGTCGAGCAGGACGCTTGGCGCGACCGGATAATGGCCTTTAAGCGGGCGGAGCAGGACCCCAAGATGAGCAGCTTCCTCCTGCTCGGCGCGGCGCGAGTCGAGGGCGCGGCGGGAGAGGCCTCCCTCGCGGCGGACGTCAGGGCCCTGCGCGCCCTGGTGGCCGAAGTCGAGCCCCGGAAAAGCTAGCGCCCCTCCCTCTCTTTCGCCTTCGCATCCTCCCAGTAGCGGTCCATCGCCTCCATGTTCTCCGCGGCCAGGGGAAGGCCGGCTTCGGCCATACCCTTCTCGACCTGCCTGAAGCGGCGCGAGAATTTCTCGTTCGCCGCATGGAGGGCCAGCGCCGGGTCGACCTCGAGGAAGCGGGAGAGATTGACCGCGCTGAAGAGCAGATCGCCCAGTTCCTCTTCCAGCGCCGCGCGAGCCTTTGCCGCCGTCTCGCTTGCCCCGCCGCCTTCGGCGGCGAGAGCCACTCCGCCGGAGGCGGTGATGGCTTCGCAAGCTTGCTCGGCAGCGCGGGTCCTAGCCGCGAGAGCTTCGCAAGCTTGCTCGGCTTCGAGCAACTCCTCGCGGGCCTTGGCCCATACGTCGGCGGCCCTAGCCCAGTCGAAGCCTGACTTGGCCGCCTTCCTCTGGAGCTTGTAGGCCCTCTCGAGGGGCGGCAGGGCCCGCGAGACGGCGTCGAGGAGGGAGTCCTTCCTGCGCCTGCCCTCGACCCTCTCCTTGATGTCGTCCCACTGCTTGAGCACGGCGTCCGGGGTCGCGGCCGTCGACTCGGCGAAGACGTGCGGATGCCTCCTGACGAGCTTGTCGCTTATGCCGTCCAAGGCGTCGGCGACGGAGGGGCCTCCCTCCTGCTCGTACATGTAGGGGATCATCGTCGCGAGGAGGAAGAGGTCGCCCGCCTCCTCGGCGACGTGGGCCGCGTCCCCCTCGTCGATCGCCTCGACGAGCTCGTAGGCTTCCTCGACGACGCTGCCGCGGAGGCTCCGCGGCGTCTGCTCCCTGTCCCAGGGGCAGCCGTCCGGCGCGCGGAGGCGCGCCACGATACCATAGAGCCGCCCGAAGGCCTGGGCCGCGCGAAGCTCGCCTTCCACGAGGACGGACCTAGATTCCGCCGCCGGAGGCTTTATTGAAGAGGGCCCCGCCGGACTTTATTAGGGCGCCGATGTCGGAGGCCGGCACGAGGAGCCCCGCCTCGAAGCCGGGAGCCAGGCCGCGGGCATCGACCGCGAGGTAGGAATACCAGCTGCCGAACTGGGAGGGATCGGGCATCGCGGCGGCGGAGCCTCCGGAGGCGCCGCTGGCCGCCGCGATCTGCCCGACCATGGCCATCAGCTTCCGCATCGACAACGAGCCGACCATGACGGTCTTGGCCGGCATGGTCTTGGCGAAGGCCGCGAAGGCGGGATCCGAGCCCATGGCCTTGTCGGCGGCCTTCCGGGTCGAGAGCGCCTTCAGCGCGGCCGCGTCGCCGCTCGTCGCCGAGAAGCGGCCGTTCGATATCGCCCAACGCGTCGTGGCGAGGGAGGTGATAGCCGCGAGCGCGGCCTCGGTCGCGCCCTTCGAGGAGCTCGAGCCGCCGAGGGCTCCGAGCTTGGACTCGTCGAGGATCTTGAGGTCGAAGCCGAGCTCGCCGTAGGAGAAGGAGCCGTCCTTCTTGTCCTGGCTCTTCATCGAGAAGGATATGCCGAAGGCCTGGCCGTAGGCTTTCGAGAAGGCCAGGAAATCGGGGTCGGAGGAGAAGCCCTTCAGCAGGGCCCTGTAGCCGGCCTCGTCCTTGACCTCCTCGAAAAGGTCGAACCTTATCTTGAGCATCTTCTTGATCAGGTCGGCTACCGCGGAGGGATCGGAGGAGTCCAGGCTCTTGGCTCCCGCGATAGCGGAGGCGTCTATATCCATATCGAGGCTCATCGCGCCCCGCGGCCCTCCCATCTTGGCCCATTTGGCCTGAAGCGAGGCCGCCTTCGCGGCTATGTCCGCGGACAGGCCGAGTGCGGAGAACAGGGGCGCCGTCATCTGCTCATAGAGGCCCGAGACCACGGCGGGGTCCATGGACCAGGCGTAGCCGTACATCGCCTCGGAGCTCACCTGCGGGGCCCAGTCGAGGGCCGAGGGCGCGAAGGACGCGGCGGCCAGGGCCTTCTGCATGTCGGAGCCGCCCTTGGCCGAGGCGCCACCGCGGAGCACTATGCCCGCGGCGCCCGGCTCGAGGGCGGCGTCGGCGAGGCCTAGCTGGGCGAGCAGGGAGAGGCCGAGCTCGCCCAAGGCGCGGGTAGCGGCCTTGGGGTCGCTCGCGAGGGAGCCGGAGGCGGGCGGCGAGACGAAGCGGCGGATAGCCTCCTCGATGGGCTTGTAGCCGTCCGTGGTCGCCCTGCGGATCGCGGCGGGATCGCCCCAAAGCTTGACCGAGGAGGCGGGGTAGCGCGACAGGCGCGAGAGGTCGGCGCCCTTGGCGGGCGGGAAGGCGAGGTCGCCGGGGGCGTCGGAGAGCACGATGTAGCCCTTGGCGTTCGCGATGAGCGACATCGACCCCGAGCCGAAGAGCTTGGCGACGAAGTCGTCCGGCTTGGAGCGGTAGGGTATATAGAGGACCTCGCGCGTCTTCTTGGCCCCCGTCCCGGGCAGGACGGCCATGGCCCAGGGCCGCGCGAAATCGAGGACCTGCAGGGCTTGGTCCGCGCCCGGTACCGACTTCTTAAGGAGGCCCTGGAGGTCGGAGCCGAGGGACTTGTCGAGGCCGGCGGCCTTCCAGAATTCCTCGGCGGCCGCGTAGAATTTATACGGCGCCTCGACGACGACGGCCGCTATCGCGTCCGCCGGGACGAGGGTCGGGACGGGGCCCGCGGGACCCGTCTCGACGCAGGCCATCGAGAGCGCCGAGGCCAGCACGGCAGCGGCGAGGAGGGCGCGAGGGCGGATCGCCCTCGGGTTACGGATGACAGCTTCTCTCGACATGTGCACCGCCTTTCGGGTCTAGATATCTAGGATTATCTTGCGCTCATCGGGATCGGGATTGGCCCTCCAGAAGATCGCCACGTAGCCTATTACCCTCACGAGCTCGGCGCCCGTCCGCTCCGCGAGCGCCGCGGCCAGCTCCCTCCTCGATTCCTTGAAGTCGCCGAAGCGGAGCTTCACGAGCTCGTGCTGGAGGAGGAGCCGCTCGAGCTGGTCGGCGAGCTCCGGAGTCGCCCCGGCCTTGCCGAGCGTGAGGATGCAGCCCATCGATTGGGCGAGTCCGCCGAGGTAGCGGCGCTGGCGCGGGCTCAGCATGGCGGGTTCCCCTAGAAGGGCAGCCGCTCGAGGCTGCGGACGAGGAGGCCCACGAGGGCGCCGCCGCCCGTCCGCAGGAGGACGAGTACGACGAAGCCCGTAATGAGGCCCTGCAGGTAGTTGATGATCCGGCCGCGATAGATGAGGCGGTTGATCCTGAAGAGGACGGGATTGAGCATGGAGTCTATCACCATCCAGAGGGGATGGAGGGAGTTCCAGCGCGCGGCGTAGGCTACCATGCGCGCGAGGGCGCAGACGGCGAAGAAGGAGACCATGAACGAGACCGCTGACCAGGCGGCCCCGACGAGCAGGCCGAGGACGAGCCCGACGCTGAGCTTGCCCGCGTAGGCGACGGTCGTCAGGAGATCGTTGGCCACCGCCAGCAGGGCGAGGGCCGCGATCGGGCTGAAGTCGAAGGCCCCGGACGAGAGGATCTTGAATCGGCGGAAGTAGTTAAGATAGGGGTCGGCCAGCCTGGCCAATATCTCCCCGCCCTTGCCCGCGTCGAGGCCGGGCACCCAGGACATGAGGACGCGCGCGGCGCAGACGAAGACGTATACGATGACCGCGGCATTGAGCGCCCGCACGATGAAGAGGATCACTCTAGCCCCCTTGGAAGCTCGTCATTGATTGGGCTTGATGTTCTGGAGCTCGGTCATCGTCTGCTTGAGCCCCTTGGAGGCCACGGCGGCGTCGCGGCTCTCCCGCGCGGGGTCGAAGGTCGAGTCGAGCTTCAGTGCCTCTTCCCACAGCGAGATCGCCGCGTCGATCTCCCCTCGGGCGTAGGAGTCCAGGCCGCTAAGATACAGGGAATCGACCTTTTTCGCAATATCGGCCCGGCCGAGATCCCCGAGGGAGAAGGCGGCCTGTATCGAGATGCGGTTGAGGGGCGTGACCTGGGTGGTGAGGTCGAGGGTGTAGTTGACGGTGACGCGGGCCAGCTCGACGTCGAAGGTGGAGCCGAGAGTGAGCCGAGGGTTGCCTCCCTTGACGAGGAGGCCTCCGTGGAGCTTGAAGAAGTCCGAAAGCTGGACGAGGGCGCCGGCCGCGACGCTCAAGGACTCGGACTCGGAAACTTTCACGAGGTTTATCGGCTGGGTGACATCGAGCGAGAAGGTCAGGGGTTTGAGCGGCGAGTAGGCGAGGCCGAAGGTGGCATCGGTGGGCAGGGGATCCTGCTGTACCGCGGGGCCGAGGTTCTTGACCGCGAGGGCGAGGGAGAAGTTCTTGCTCCTCGAGGAGTAGAATTTCAGGAAGTTGAAGCGGGACAGGAGGCCCGCGTCGATCATCACGCCCAAGGCGGAATTGTTGGCCGTCGCGCCCGAGTCGACCGCGGGCATGGAGCGGTAGGCAAACTTGCCCGTCGCTCCCACTGAAATCCCGCTGAAGTAGAAGCCGGGTAAGAAATTGTACGATACATTGAAGCCCGCCATCGACTCGGAAAAGTAGCCCGAGCCGACCCTGTCCCCGAATTCGTTGATGGCGGGGAAGGGAAGGTAGAGCCACTTGCCGCCGATGCCGAAGCCCAGGCCCTTGTAGCGGATCGTATAGACGGCGCCCTCGATCTTGGTATCGGCTATCCAGTTGTTGTGGTATACCGCGAGCTCGGTCGAATCGAGGAGGCTGGACGCAGCCGGGTTCGCCTCGAAATAGGAGGAATCCAAGCCCACGGCGGCGTAGGCGGTGCCCATTCCCTCGGAGAGTCCGCCCATCGGGATGAGGAGGGAGCGCATCGTCGTAATGCCCGCGTTCTTGCTGATACCGAGGATATTGGAGATAACATTATAAATATCGGAAAATGTCTCGGCGCGCGCTCCCGCAGGAGCGGCAAGAAGGAGGACGAGGGATAGGAATCCTGCGACTCGCTTCATATTCGAATGAAAGTATACCCTGCTCCGCCTGCGATTTCTATATGATAGTCCCATCGACTCGATCTTCATTCAATTAAGGGGTTATACGTCCGAAAATTAACGGACGAGCCGCCTAAGGCGATGTATTATATCGCCGGAAAGGTATCGGCAAAAAACTAAATGTATCGTAAGCGTTCCGCCCTCGCCCTCCTCATCGTCATCCTCGTCTCGGGGGGCGTAGCCTGGCCCTTGGGCCAGAAAATGAGCATTTTCGCGCCGGCCGATGCCCTGATCGCCGAAAAGCGCTATTCGGAAGCGATCGACCTGCTCCGAGGCCTCCTGGTATCCGCTCCGAGCAAGACGACCGCGATAAAAGAGCTCATAGCCAAAACCCAGCTGGCCCTGGCCGACGACGAGATCAGCGCCCAGCGCTACAACGAGGCCCTCGCTGCCTTGAGCGTATTCTGGGCCCAGAACCCCGAGCGGGCCGACCAGGCGCAGAAGCGGATCAAGAAGATCAACCAGCTGCACGAGGAATACAACAGGAAGGCGAAAGAGCTCCTCGCGTACATGAGCGACCCCACTAACCGCGGCGACCCCAATTACAATCCCGAGGTCGCCAAGCGGCTCGAGGATCTCGATGCCCTCGACCGGAACAACCCCGACTCGAAGAGGACGATAACGAGCCTCAAGGAGACGTCCCTCGCCCTCGTCTACCAGGACAAGATGAAGTCGGTCATGAGCGCCGGCCGCGCCCTCATCGACGCGGGGGAATACGCCAAGGCGGCGAGGGAGTTCCTGAAGGGCTTCCCCCTGTTCAAGCCCGAGTTCGAGAACGCCGGCTACGACGAGCTCACCATGCAGTCCATCGCCGGCGAGGCGCGCAAGGCCGAGGCGATGCCCGACGCCTTCGACGCCGCCCAGGCCGGCCTGGTGAAGGCGGTATCCGACCTGGCAGCCGCCTTCGCATCCGGAGCCCCCGAACGGGTCGCGGCTGCCTTGGGCGCGGCTCAGCGGTCCCTCGACGACCTGAGGACGCTCCGCGACGGCCTTTTCGCCACGGGGAGGAGCCTGGCGACGAGCTTCGACAGGATACCGAAGAAGGACAAGTCCCCCGTCGAATACCAATACCTCGCCTACCTCGACATATTCCTCCGCGGCAGGCCCGACAGCTTCGGGCCCGACAAGAAGCCGGACGCGGAAAAGGGCAAGCCAGAGGGGATGGGCGGCGCCTTCCTCGCCCAGACCGGACTCCTCCTCATGGAGCTCGGGAAGGCGGCGCAGGCCAGCGTGGACGCGGCTTACGCGGCGGCCGAGACGGCCTACGACGGCGGAGCCTACGGCGAAGCCCAGGCGGCCTTCGCGCGGACCGCGGCCCTCGTGGCTCCGGCCTCGCAGGTGCTGTCGAACTGGGCCCTTATCCCGGAGGACGACTTCATCCCCGACCTCGCCGAGCTCAAGGCCACGATAGCGAAGGCCGCCGTCGACGCCGGGCGCGTAAACGCGATCGGGTCCCTCGCCTCCGCCGGCGATAGGCTCTCCGGCCTCGAGCTGAGCTTCGCCTCGCTCTCGAGCGGATACTCCGCCAACGCGGCAAAAATTACGGCCAGCCTGCCCCTAGCCGAGGTCCGCGCGGCCCTCGACGGCTTCAGGGCCTCGGTCCGCGCGATCGAGTCCTCGATCCAGGTCGCCGAGGAGGCCAAGCCCGCCCTCGGCACCGCCGCAGCGGCGGCCGCTGCCGCATTGGGCGACGAGACCCCGACCGCCTCCTTCTCCGCCTATTCTGCCCGGCTGGGCTCGGCCGCGGTCGCCCTCAGGGTCTCGGAATTCGCCATGGCCGCCGCGAGGGGGGAGGTCGAAGCCGACTACATCGAGCGCGAGCTCGTCGCGAGGACCTCCGCGGCGGCGGCGGCGGACGCGCTGACCGACGGCCAGCCCTCGACCCGGCCGGAGCGGACCCGGGCGGGATACAAGGACCCCTCCCCCACGGCCGCCGCGGCCGCCCTGCTGCTCGAGGAGCCGAAGCTCGCGGCTCTAGCCGCCTGGATATCCGGCGACCTCTCTTCCATGGCCGCGGAAAGCCCCGACCTCCGGGTCGAGACCGACTTCGTCGCGGCGGTCTCGAGGATAGGGGAGCTGGAGAAGAAGGCGGCGGCGCTCAAGTCGCGGCTCGAGGCCGCCCTCGTCAAGGCCAATCAGCAAAAGGCCGTCTCCGCCGCCTCGCTCGCCCTGGCCCGCAAGGACATGGAGGACGCGAAGGCCCGCCTCGCCGAGGCGAAGGCCTCGATCGTCCAGGACAAAGGCAAGGGAACCAAGTCGCTCGCGATCAAGAAGAGCCTGGCCGACGCCCGCGGCAAGCTCGTGCAGGGACTCTCGGACGTCGTAGCCGCCTCCAACGCCGACTTCGACGGCAAGGTATGGGATGATTTCCAGGGCCAATACGCCTCGGTGAGCGCCGACCTCGGGCAGACGAAGAAGGATTACACCATCGGCGAGACCTTCAGGCTGCTCCAAGAGGGACAGACCTATTACGAGCAGGCCCTCTTCGACCTGGCGGCCGAGTCCCTGAACGGCGCGCAGGAGCTCTGGCGAGAGGACAACGACGCTGACCAGGAGCAGGTGAAGTACTGGCAAAACCTCGTGAAGCAGGCGAGCGACACGAACAACAAGCGGGAGGTCAAGCCGAGCGACGCCCTCTATTACGAGATCGGCAGCTACCTCTCCGAGGCGCGCAAGCTCTACATCAAGGGCGACAGCCTCATGAAGTCCGGGCGCAAGACGGACGCGGCGAAGTCCTTCGACGCGGCGCGGCAGAACATCAGCTACGTCACGCGCGCCTTCCCGCTCAACGCCGAGGCCGGCTTCCTGACGCTGCAGATCCTCAAGTCGACCGACGTCGAAGCCTATAAGATCTCGCTGCCCCGCCGGATCCAGGAAGCTAGGACCCTCCTCGCCTCGGACGCGAGCAAAGGCTATTCGACCCTCGCCGACCTCTACAAGATGGAGCCCACCTACGCCGGCTTGAAGGGCTGGCTCGAGGAGGCCGAGATAGCGGTGGGCAAGCGCCGCGCGCCGCCGACCAAGCAGCAGCTGGCCAGCGCCGCCGCCGCCGTAGCCGAGGCCGAGGGCCTGCTCAAGACCGGGCGCAAGGACGACGCCGCGAAGGCCGAGGCCTCCCTCAACGCCGCCCTGACCAGCGATCCGACCAACAAGCGCGCCCTGGCCCTCCTGCGCGACTTGAAGACCCTCCAGGGCAAGACCTCAGGCCCGTCGCTCGGCCTCGCCGACCAGGCCACCCTCGATCAGGCGACGCGGAACTTCGCCTCGAGGCAGTATAATCAGGCCAGAGAGCAGCTCTCGCAGCTCCTCTCGGACGCGAACAAGAGGACGAGGGACGTCCTCAAGCTCGACAACGACCTGAAGACGCTGGGGTACTGATGGCGGGAAAATCGGCTGTCGACAATCGCATGACGCGCCTCGCCGCCGCGGTCCTGCTCTGCCTCGCCGCCCTCCCCGCACAGGCGGAATTCTGGGAATCGGCGCAGAGCCTCGCTGAGGGCCGCTTCCCGAGCTTCTTCGCCGCCAAGGCCGGCCCCGTCCTCATCTGGCAGGAATCCCAGGCCTCGGGCGACACGGGAAAGGCGAGCATCCGCTTCTCGCGCCTCGAGGGAGGCGCCTGGAAAAAGGGCTTGGTCTCCGACTCCAGCTATTCGTATACCTCGGCGGGCGCGCCCCCGATCCTCTACTCGGCCGCGCAGGCCAGGGACGGGACCATAGCCGTCGCGATCGCGGCGTCCGGCACGAGCATCGAGGTGAGGCTCTCCCGCGACGGCAGGAGCTTCGCGGCGGCCGGAGTCCTCGAGTCGGCGACCACTTCCGTCGCGCCGCGCATCTATCCCAGCGCCTCGGGCGGGTGGATCGTGTTCGCCACTCAGGGAAGGCAGTCCTCGGCCCCCGCGGCGACCGACGCCGCGACGACAGCCGACGCCGCGAATGCGGTCGCGACGGGGCAACAGAGCAGCCTCAGCATCTACGTCGCGAGGAGCGCGGACGGATCCTCCTGGAGTCCCTTCGAGCCGCTCGTCGCGGAGAGCGAGAACCTGCTCGTGAACTTCCTGCCCTTCTCCTCGCCCCTCGGCGGGAAGGATATCGTCGTTTTCCAGACCTTCATCCTCGGCGAGGGCGACCTGTCCTCCCGCTATGCCCTCATGTCCAAGACCTCGACCGACGGCGGGGCCAGCTGGACGAAGGCCAAGGCCCTGACCGATTTCGCCGACCCCTCGGGGGGGGCGGACGCGGCGGCGCAGAACTTCGACAACCAGGGAGCGCAGCTCGCCCTCTCGGGCGGGAAGCTCTACATAGCTTGGGAGAGGCGCAGGGCCAAAGCCGTGCAGACCCAGGTCTGGGCGGCGCGGCTCGACGAGGCGGGAACCCTCGACCAGCGGACGGCGGAACTCGCGTCGCCCTCCTCGGGCTCCTTCTTGCTGACGGAGCTGCTCGACCTCGGGGGCGTCCCCGTCCTGCTCGCGCGCGAGGACAAGCTCAAGGCCAACCGGATCCTCGTGGCCTCCTCGAAGGACGGGCGCTGGACGAGCGACGATCCCGACATCGCGGGCCGTAGCGGCGCCTACGCCGCGGGGCTCGTGGCCTTCGCCCGAGCCCTGGAGGTGGGGGGCAGGACCTACGTCGCCTGGCAGGTCGATTCGGCCGATGCGAGCCGGATCTTCGCCATGCTGCCCGACTCGAGCGCCGAGGCGCCCGCCCTGTCTCCCTCCAATTTTTCCTTGGGCAAGCGCTCTCGCGCCGAGTCGGCCGAGGTCCGCGTAGACCTGCCCAAGGACCCTTCGGGCATCAAGGATTACGCCTATATTTGGAAGAAAACCCAGGACGACGCGAACCCCGCCGCCCTCGCCAAGGCCGCCCCTACGGTCGCCGAGCTGTGGAAGAACGGCGTACGCAAGGATCCCGCCCTCACCGCCCTGGGCTTGGCGGCCGATCGGGACGGCAACTGGACGCTCTGGGCAGGGGTCGAGGACAACGCCGGCAACCGATCCCCCCTCGCCTCGCTGTCGTTCTATAGGAAGAGGATCCCGCCGCCTCCGCCGATCGTCATGGCCCCCGATACCGACGAGAGGGGCTTCCTGCCCTCGAATTCCTTCGCCGTCCGTTGGCTGCCCCCCGAGGCCGACGACCTGGCGGGCTACACCTGGGACCTCGCCTACGCCGGCCCCCTCGAGGGCCAGGCGAAGGCGGTCAAGCAAGCCGCGCCGGTCCCCGGCCTCTCGCCCTACGAGAGCTCCCTCGTGCGGGCCCTGGGCCTGCGCCTGCCGCCCGCCGGGATACTGGGGACGACCCCTTCCTTTTCCGCCTACAACGTCGACAATGGCTACTACGTCTTCTCCGTATCGGCTATCGACCAGACGGGAAACATCAGCGGCGTCTCCTCGATCCTCCTCAGGGCGGACAAGTTCCAGCCCTACACGACCGTCGTCCTCGCGGTGCCTTCCCGCGACGACCTGGGGCGGACCGTATTGCGCATATTGGGACGCGGCTTCCTCGCCGAAGGCACCGCACAGCGCGTGGTCCTGGACCGGAACGGCCGCGAGCCCTACGACGTCGACCGCTCCCTCGGCAAGGGCGACTATCGCGTCGCCTCCGACCGCGAGATAGACGGCCTGACCTTCGAGGCCGCCGAGGCCGGCTCCTACCGAATCGGCATCTACCACTCGAAGCGCGGCTGGTACTGGACGGCGCCCCTGGTCGCCATCGATACGGCCGGAACCGTCAAGTACGGCGTGAGCGCGACCTACGAGCCCGCGTTCAGGCTATTCTCGGGTCGGGCGCACGCGTTCACGATATACGACGCCATGGTGCTCATGGCCCTGGCCTTCGCGGCCGCCGGCATCCTGCTCTCCTCGAGGCAGGTACTGGCGGTGGCCCGCGAGGGCGAGATGGTTCGAAACCAGGCGCTCGCGCTCGTCACAGGAGGACCAATGCCGCAGGCATTAACCGAAAAGGCCGCGCGGGCGCTAAAAAGGCGCAGCTCCAGCCTCAGGGCGAAAATCACCCTCGTCATCGCCATGCTCGTGATATTCGTCGTCCTCCTCCTCTCCGTCTCCCTCGGCTACAGCATGGTCAGGAGGACGAGCTCGGACCTGGCCAGGGGCCTGGACTCCCGCGCGAGGGTCCTCCTCGAGAGCGTCGTCCAGGGCGGGCGCTACTGGCTCGGCCACGAGGACGCGGTGATCCAGCTGGGGCTCTTCCCCGCCCAGGCCGAGGCGATGGAAGGCGCCAATTATATTACGATAACAGGGACGGGCACGGACCCCAAGGTCGCCTCGGGGGAGGTGGTCTACGCGACCAACGACCAGGCCATCCCCTCCAAGCTCGACCCCGCCACGCTCAACGCGGACAAGGCGGTCGTGCTCGGGAAATCCGCGTTCAGGGCCGAGGGCGGGAAGGACCTCCTCGCCCCCCTCGTGGCGGCCAAGGCCCAGGCCCTGCAGGACAAGGCGGCCGCGGCGATAGCCGACGAGCTCCAGCTCAAGGTGAGGCTTGCCCAGGAACGGGACGCCCTCAAGCAGGACTCGGCGGGCAAGCAGCGCAGGGCGGAGATCGTCGCCCAGCTCGAGTCCATCGACGGCGGGATCCGGAAGAAGCTCAGCGCCCTGACCGACGCGGAGATCGGCTCCCTGCCAGCCTTCGACCCGGCCACCCTGGCCGCGACGGGCGGGACCTACCTCTACTACAAGCCCATCCTCGATTACCGGCCGAGCGACGCCGCCCTCTATCGCGGCATGGTCCGCCTCGAGGTGAACACGAGGGCCATCGCCGCCGAGGTACAGACCGCCACCTTCGACCTCCTTCGCCTGACGCTGATCATCGCCGCCATCGCCCTCGCCGTAGGCATCGCCGGCGCCTTCGTCCTGTCCACTATCATCGTCGTCCCGATCCGCAAGCTGGTCGCCCAGATAGAGCGCATCCGCGACACCGAGAACAAGGAGACCCTCGAGGGCTCCAAGATCGAGGTCAATTCGCGCGACGAGCTCTTCACCCTCGCCGACACCGTCAACCAGATGACCGACGGCCTGGTGCGCGCCGCGAAGGCCTCCAAGGAGCTGATCATCGGCAAGGGCATCCAGAAGATGTTCATACCCCTCGATCCGGCCCCCGGCTCCAACAAGAAGCTGTCGACGGGATGGCGCGACGAGAAGGACTTCGAGGTCTTCGGCTACTACGAGGGAGCCGACGAGGTCTCGGGCGACTACTGGGACTTCCGGTCCATCAACTCGCGCTACCACTATTTCATCAAGTGCGACGTCTCCGGGCACGGCGTCCCCGCGGCCCTCATAATGGTCCAGGTCGCGACGATGGTGATCAACTACTTCAACGAGTGGAAGAAGATCATGCCCAAGACCATCGACCTCACGGACCTGACCTACAAGATCAACGACTTCCTCGAGGAGAGGCAGTTCGTCGGGCGCTTCGCCGCCTTCACCCTCGGCGTCTGGGATTCGCAGGGCGGCGTCGCCTACCTCTGCGAGGCCGGCGACCGCAAGCTCCACGTGTGGGACCAGGGATCCCGCAAGCTCCTCGAGGAGACCCTGCCCGACTCGCCCGCGGCCGGCCCCATCGCGAGCTTCATGGTCCAGATGAAGCAGCCCTTCGTGCAGGTCACGCGGAAGCTCGAGAAGGACGACGCCCTCTTCCTCTACACGGACGGCATCGAGGAGGCGAATCACTGCTTCCGCGACGAAAAGTATAATATCATCACGTGCGTCGACGTCGAGAAGGGAGAACCCCACGCGAACCACAAGGGCGGGGAATTCCACGAGGAATTCGGCTACGACCGGATTACCGCCGTCGTCGAGGCCGTAGCGGCGCGGAGTACCTATCGCCTGGAGCGGCACCACGATCCCGCTGGGGAGCTGCTCACTTTCGACTTCTCCACCTGCGGGGAGGGCCTCGGCGAGAAGATCCTCGCGCTCGTCGCGACCGAGCGCGTCTTCAGGTTCTATCGCGATCCCGCGGCCACCGCGAAGGACAGCGTCGTAGTCGACGAGAATATAGACGCCTTCCTGGAGAAGCACTTCGACCAGTACCGCCTGTTCTGTTCGGACAAAAGGCCGAAGGTCGACCCCGAGAATCCGGGCTACCTGCTCTACCACGGCCTCAAGGAGGACGTGCAGGGCGACGACCTGACCTTTCTCGGCATCCGGCGCAAGCAGCCTTGAGGCGGATCAGCGCGCGATCGCCTCGCCGCGCCTGTACTCGTTCGGGCTGACCCCCTTGAGCTTCCGGAATTGGGCGTTGAATACGGCCTTGGAGCCATAGCCCGCCTCCACCGAGATCTCGAGGATCGTGAGGTCGGGCCTCTCCGCCATCCGCGCGCAGACGTACTCGACGCGCAGCGTATTGAGCCAGGCCGAGAAGGTCGTGCCGAGGCGTGTATTGAAGTAGTGGGAGAGCCGGTAGGAAGGGACCTTGATCTCCGCGGCCATGCCGCCTACGGAGAGGCTGGGCTCGAAGATCAGGCTCTCGTCCTCGATGATCCTTTGGAGCCGCTCCCGGATGATCGAGGCCTCGCCCTCGCTCAGGGACAGGTTGCGCTCGTGGCCCTTGCCGATCTCCTCCCGGAACCGGACGAAGGCGTCGGGCTTCCTCACGATGAAGAAATACCAGGCCAGCATCCAGAGCTCGAGGAGGGTGTGGCCCGCCTTGTAGGCGCCGGCCCAGTCGAACAGCGAGGCGACGAGTATGAGCGCGAGGATGGCCGCGAGCGAAAGGAGCCCGCCGATGATGGGCACCGCTTCCTTGGAGCGCCTGGGAAGGTCGCGGAACTTCCATTGCGCGAGCCGGGTCACTACGACCGATAGCGCTAGCGGCCAGGCGTAGATCGCGAAGGACGCGAAGGTATGGAAGGGGCCCATCAAGCCCTGGTCCTCGGGGCCCCTGCGCAGGGGCTCGAGCCCCAGGGGATAATCGAGGAAGGAAAGCAGCCAGAGGCCGAGGGACCAGGCCGCGCCGGCGACGTAGGTCCGCCGCCTCGTCCCCTCGTGGGCCTCGTCGCCGAAGAGGTAGAGGCCGATCTCGAACAGGGACTGGCTGAGCGCGTAGATCAAGGCGATGACGATCAGGTTGCTGGGGTCGTCCGGGATCCTCAGGACCGGGTCGAGCGCGCTCAGGGTGAATAGGGCGCCGACCGAGACGAAGAGCGTGCCGAAGGCCTTGTGCATGCGCCCTTGGCGCGGCATCGCGAGGAAGCTCGCGCCCGCCATCAGCAGCGAGAAGCCGACGGCGCCCCGGACGTAGCCGTATAGGAAGTCGAGGACCCTGATCATCGTCGGCTCACTTTACCCCAAGGATCGAAGCCCGAGCAAGACCCTCCCGCGGGCGCTGCATGAGCTTGCGGGGGCGGCGCCCGCGGGGGCATAGTGGTCGCGTGGACGCGCGGCGGACCCTCGTAGGCACCTGCGGCTATTCGTACGACGAGTGGCGCGGCACCCTCTATCCCGAGGGGCTGCCGAAGGCCGAGTTCCTCCGCCGCTACTCGCTCTCCTTCCCCTTCGTCGAGCTGGATTTCAGCTATTACGGCATGCCCAGGGCGGCCTCCCTGGCCGCCCTGGCCGCGAGTTCCCCTCCCGGCTTCCTCTTCTCGCTGAAGGCCCACAAGAGCCTCACGCACGAGCGCGGGAGCGACTGGAGGGAGAGGGCGACCGAGTTCGCCCGGGCCGCCGGAGCCTTGGCGGAGGCGGGAAGGCTGGCGGCCATCCTCGTCCAGCTGCCCTATTCCTTCAAACGCGGCGAGGCGGAGCGGCGGTACCTCGGCGCCCTGTGCGACGAGCTGTCGGCCTTCCCCCTCGCCGTGGAGTTCCGCAACGACCAATGGCAGTCCGAGGGAGTGCTCGCCGAGCTGGACAGGCGGGGCGCGGCCTTAGTGCTGGTCGACCGCCCCGACCTGCCGGGGCTCCCTCCGGAGTCGACGGCGGTCACCGGGGGCTGGTCCTACCTGCGCTTCCACGGCCGCAACGCCGAGGCCTGGTGGACCGGCGGCGCTACAGGCAGGTACGACTACCTCTACTCGGAGGAGGAGCTGGAAGGCATAGTACCACTGATCCGCTCCGTCGAGGAGAAGGCCGAGCTCCTGCTTATCGCCTTCAACAACCACTCGAAGGGCCGCGCGGTGGTCAACGCGAGGATGCTGGCGGGGATGCTGGAGGAGGCGGGAGCCGTCGGATAATAGCGATGCTGATTGTTCAAGAATGCCGCAAACCCACGCGAAGCGGCGCGAAGGCCTAGAAGAAGAAATAAAGTCTTCTTACTTCGCGCGCCTCGGCCGGCCGAGGCGGCCAGTAAGGTCGCGCGGCCGGCCATTTATCCCGGCTTACGCTATCTCGATCCTCCTCGGCTTGGCGGCTTCCTTGACCTGGAGCTTCAGCGTCAGGATCCCGTCCACGAGAAAGCCATCTACTTTATCGCGGACGATCGTTTCGTCCAAGGTGAAGAGCTTCCTGTAGCCTTCGACGCGACGCTCCCGGAGAGGGTACTTCCCGCGAGGCTCCTCCCTTCGGCGCTCGCCGGATACCGAGAGCTCGTTGCCTTCGATCCTCACTTCCAGGGCCTCCGTGGTCATGCCGGGCATCTCCAACTTGACGGTCACGAAGCCCGAGTCCTCCACGATAGTGCAGGCGGGGACGGTGGTCCTCCTGCCGGCCTTTGCGACATTCGTTTCCATGCTGTCCTCCTTCATTGAACCGCGACTTCGATGAGCATCGTCTTGGCGTCCTCGCGCTTGGCGATGCGCACCGCGAGGACGCCGTCCTTGAGCTCGGCCGCGATCTTGCCCGAGTCCTGGTCGACCTTTTTCTCTCCCTTGATCGTCAGGAGCGAACCCGCGACGCTCACCTCGAGATCTCGCTTCTCGACCCCTGGCAGGTCAGCGACGACGAAGTATTCCTCCTCCGTCTCCACGATGTCGATCGCCGGCGCGGTCGGGCGATCCAAGAGCCCGGCGATGTCGGGGCTCTTGAAAGGATCGAGGGCTCGATCCATCTCCCCGCGCAAGCCATCGAAAGCCTCCCAGAGGTCGATCGGCGCCGGGCGTTCCCATCTTACTAGGTCCATAGCATCCCCCTTGAGCAGAGGTTTGGAACCACAGGGTTCCGCCTACTAAATATCGAGAATTATGCCAAGATAAAAAACAAGGGCGAAGTTATATTTCTATGTAATGCAATGTTTTAACGAGCCTGCGCCTAGAACATGAGGCCATTCGCGGAAAATCGGTCCCGGCGCCCGGCTCCGAATGGAATGGCCCTCGCCCCGCTAAAAAAGAATCGTTTCACGAAGGAACAGCTGGATTTGCGGAGCTCAGGACGACCGTGTATTTTTGCGACAGAGCTGTCGTTTTAGCTCAGACCGGCTCATCGAGCCTGCACACGAGTTTCTGGGCGTCCGCGGCGTCCCCCGGCTCGAGCATCGCGTAGCCCTCCTCGTCCATGGACATGACGAGAGCCTTGGTCCAGGACGAGACGTTGCGGGAGAGGAGCTCGTAGAGCGCCTTCCTGACGTCCGCCGAACGCCGGTCGGCGACCATCAGCTCGAGGTAGCCGCCGGCGAAGAGGGATACCGAGATCCAGCGCTTGGCCAGCACGAGCTCGCAGGCGTTGCGCGCGCCCCCGGCCAGGTCCTCGTGATCGCGCAGCCACTCCTCGTGGAAGCCCGGGATCGGCAGGACCTCGCCCTCGGAGGTCAGCCAGCTCGCCCCGTAGACGAGGGCGTAGCGAGACGCGTTCATTGCGGCTCCGGCGCCGCCGGCTTGTCTGGCGGGGGGGCGTCTGGAAAGAGCGAAAGGAAGGCCGTGAAATGCTCGGGTATCGAGGCGCGCACGCGCGTCCCGCCCGGAAGGTCGAGGGACCAGGCGACCAGCAGGAGTCGCCTCAAGGAGGCCTCCCTGCGCAGGCGCCTGTTGAGGGCGAAGTCGCCGTGCCTGTCGTCGCCGAGGATGGGCAGGCCATGAGCCGCCAGGTGTATGCGTATCTGGTGGGTCCTCCCCGTCCCGAGCTCGAGCTCGAGGTAGGAATAGCCGCCGAACGAGGCGATAAGCCTCCAGGCCGTGGAGGCCGGCTTGTCGCCGCCCCGGCCGGGCACCGGCTCGTCGAAGCGCCCCGAGCTGGGGCTCGGGCCCGAGCCGCCGATCGGGGCGCCGGACACGATCGCTCGGTAGGTCTTGCGGAGTTCGCGCGACTCGACCAGGCGCGACCACGAGGCGGCGGCCGCGGCGGTCTTGGCCACGAGGAGGCAGCCCGCCGTCTCCTTGTCGAGCCTGTGGACGAGGAAGGGCCTGAAGCCGAAATCCCTCTCCACGGCCTCGACGACGGAGACTCGGACGCCCTCGCCGGGCTGCGAGGGGAGCCCTGCGGGCTTGTCCAATACGAGGATCTCTTCATCCTCGTAGAGCGCGACGATCATTGGGGCGAACTATATGAAACCGCAGTCGAATTTACAAGACAGCGCGCGGGAAACCTTTCGCCCCTATCGCGCGAAAATGGACATGCCGAGGAATACGGCGTTCATGCACAGGAGCACCGCGGCCGTAGCCCAGCCGATCAGGTTGCCCAGGGGCTTGTTGACGTAGGCTCCCATGACCTCCTTCTTGTTGATTATCAGCAGCATGCTGATGAGTACCACGGGCAGGAGGATGCCGTTGATGACCTGTGACCAGATCGTTATTTGGATGAGGGGCGCCCCGGGCAGGAGGATGATGAAGACGGACACGATCACGATAATCGTGAAAAGCCAGTAAAACTGAGGCGCTTCCTTCCATTTCTTGTCGATGCCGGCCTCGAAGCCGAAGGCCTCGCAGACGTAGAAGGCGGTGGCGATGGGCAGTATGGTCGCGGAGAAGATCGAGGCGACGAAGAGGCCGGCGGCGAAGATGATCGAGGCCGCCTTCCCGGCCAGGGGCCTGAGGGCGACGGCCGCGTCCTTGGCCTCCTCTATCCTCACTCCGTTCACGTGGAGGGTGGACGCGCAGGCCACGATGATGAAGAAGGCCACGACGACGGTGATGAAGGCGCCGACGACTACGTCCGCGACGGTGTATTTGTATTTCTCGAGGGTCAGTCCCTTCTCGATGACGGCCGACTGCATGTAGAACTGCATCCACGGGGCGATAGTCGTGCCCACGATGCCGAGCACCATGACGACGTAGGCGAAGTCGAATTTCTCCTGCGGATGGATCATCGCCTTGCCTATCGCGCTCCAGTCGGGCTTGCCCAGCAGGGCGGACACGATATAGGACAGGAGGAAGAGGCTGAACACCAGGAAGACCTTCTCGGCCGACTTGTAGCTGCCCTTCACGACCAGGAGCCACACCGCGACGGCGGAAAGGGGCACCGCTACGTACTTGCTCACGCCGAGGGCCTGCATCGATCCCGCGACGCCCGCGAACTCCGTGGTGGTGTTGCCGATGTCGGCCAGGATGAGGCCGACGAAGATCAAGAAGGTGACCTTGACCCCGGCGTTCTCCCGGATGAGGTCCGCGAGGCCCTTGCCCGTCACGATGCCCATGCGGGCGTTCATCTCCTGTATCACGATGAGGACGAGGAGGGCGGGGACGAGGGTCCATAGGATGTCGTAGCCGTAGGTCGCGCCGGCGACCGAGTAGGTGGTGATGCCGCCCGCGTCGTTGTCGACCGAGCCGGTGATTATTCCCGGCCCAAGGACCGAGAGGAACACGAGGAGGCCTGCGAAGATCGACTTCGCGTTGGTTTTCTTGAGCATGGTATGATTCCCCGGCTGATTATCAGCGCTTGTGCATTACGTATTCGAGGACGTCCTCGATCACTATGGTCCCCGCCATCTTGCCCTCGGCGTCCACGACGGGCGCCGTATGGAGCTTGTACTTGAGCATCAGCTCCGCGAGGGAGCCCGCCCCGTCCGTGTCGTGCAGGGGGTCGGTCACCGAGTTCATGATCTCGCCCAGGCGCGCCTGGGGATCGGCGACGACTATGTCCCTGAGCGAGACCGTGGCGACGTACTTGCCCCGGGCGTCCAGGACGTAGACGCTGTAGACGACCTCCGCCTCGGGCTTGACCGTCCTGAGCTCGGCCATCGCGTCGGCCACCTTCATCGACTGGTTGAAGAAGACGTAGTCCTTGGACATGAGGGAGCCCACCGAGTCCTCCGGGTAGGCCATGAGGGTCCTGACCTCGCTGGAGGAGGAGGTCTCCATCTCCGCGAGGAGGCGCTCGGCCTTCTCCGCCTTGAGCTCGTCGAGGATGTCGGCGACCTCGTCGGCGGGCATCTTCTCGAGGACGTCGGCGGCCCTCTCGTCGGACATGTTCTCGAGGATCCGGACCTGGGCGCCGGGCTCGAGCTCCTCGAGGACGTCGGCCGCCCTCTCCTCGTCCAGCGAGTTGAAGAGCGCCACCCTCGAGGCGTGGTCCAGCTCCTCGAGGATGTCGGCCAGGTCCGAGGGGTGGATGCCGTCGAGCTTGGAATAGGCCTTGGACAGCTTGATCTGGGTGCTCGAGAAATCGACCGCCTCGACCTCGTTCCAGAGGATGAGCTTGCTCGGCAGGGACTTCCCGAAGACCCTGAGCAGGCGCGAGAGGGGCTTGGCGAAGCCGAGCCTGCGGAACAGGCCCTCGAGGCCCACGTCTACGGCCACTAGGAAGCTGCCGGACGAGCCCGAGTCGAGGACCAGGTCGTTGACCCGCACCAGCTTGCGCCCGTCCACGTCGACGATCTGCTTGTCGATCAGGTGCTTTTTCAGATAGAGGAGGTTCTCGGTGGAAAGGGAGGCGTCCCTCAGGGCGGAGGCGACGAAGGAATAACGGCCCTCCACGCGCCTGACGCGGATCGGCCCGGAGTCGACGAGCCTCTGCCCCTCGCGGGTGGAGATCGAGGCGGCGACGACCTTGGGCCGCTGGGAGCCCACGTCGACGATGAGGTCGCGCAGCCGGCCGACGAAATCGTCGGCCTCGCCGAAGACCTTGGAGCCGAGGAGCCTGCTGAAGTAAATAGTGGTATTGGGATTCATCGCGGTTTCCTCCGATTGCATACGGCGCGGAGGGACCGCCCTAGAGGGGAGGAGCCCCGCGTCAACGGACTTGGGTGTCTCGGTAACTACCTGGGCCTGCGTCCATAGACGGAAAGCCTCCTCTGGGCGGGGTAGGGGCTCCTAGGGACCCCTGGGGCCGTTTCAGGGCCCTCCGCTAGGTATAGCCCGAGCCGCGGATCGAGTCAATCAATCGGGCAGCGAAGCCTCGATATTCCCGCCCGGCCGTGCTAACCTTCCGGGCATGGAAGAGCGCGGCTCGCTGCTGAACAAGGCTTCGGTCATCGCCCTCGTCGGCAACGCGATCCTCGCGGCGGCCAAGCTGGCCATCGGCTTTCTCTCCGGATCCCTGGCCGTCGTGGGCGACGGTATAGACTCCTCGACCGACGTGGTCATCGCCGTCGTCGCCCTCTTCACGGCGCGCATCGTGGACAAGCCGGGGGACCGAGAGCACCCCTACGGCCACTCGAGGGCCGAGACCGTCGCCACGACCATCCTGGCCTTCATAGTCTTCTTCGCGGGCTCCCAACTCCTGGTACGGACGGCGACGGCGCTGATATCCGGCGAGGCCGCGGAGCTTCCCTCGAGGATAGCAATCGCCGTGACCGCGGTATCCATAGTCGGCAAGCTCCTCCTTTCCTGGAGCCAGTTCCACTACGGGAAGAAGGCCGGCAGCTCAATGCTGATCGCCAACGGCAAGAACATGCGCGGCGACGTGGTCATCTCGGCTTCGGTGCTCGTGGGCCTGGGCTTCACCTTCCTGCTTCGCATGCCCATCCTGGACCGCGTCACCGCCCTGCTCGTATCGTTCTGGATAATCAAGGTCGCCGCGGGCATCTTCCGCGAGGTCAACACCGAGCTCATGGACGGTACCGACGGCGAGGGCCCCTACGGCGAGATCTTCGCCGCCGTCTCCTCGGTCGCGGGGGCAGGGAATCCCCACCGCACGCGCGTCCGCAGGCTGGGCTCCATACTCATCGTCGACCTCGACATCGAGGTCGATCCCGAGCTCAGCGTCGCCGCGGCCCACGGCATAGCGGTCGAGGTCGAGCGCGCGATCAAGCGCGCCCTGCCGGAGGTCTACGACGTCATCGTCCACATCGAGCCGCGCGGCAACTCGGAGGACGAGCGCTTCGGCGTGAGGCCCTAAGTTGGAATTGCCGAATTCCCCGTCCTGGGTTATATTCAATTCAGCAAAGGGAAACCATGGAAGCGATAAGCGACCTAACCTGGCTGCGTCAGCTTTCCCTCTCGTCGGTGGAGCGATTCGAGCTCCGCGGCTTCGGTATCGCCATAGTCTCCATGCCGCCCACCCCTGCCCGCCACGAGGAGCGTTACCGCTACCGACTCCTCGCCTTCGACCCAACCCTCGGCAAGCCCGTACTCTCGGTAGACCTCGAGAGCGACATCCTCGGCGACTATTGCCTGGCGATCCAGGCCGGTCGGGAACATCGGGTGCTCGCCCGATACGACATGCCGCCTACCCTGGAGGAATTCCGGTCCCGCGCCCTAGCGGAGGCCGAGGCCGCCCTCCCCCCCTGCCCCACCGCGCCTCCGCCGAGGGGCCAAGCCCGCAAGCGCCGAAGGACTTGATCGAAGCCTCGATCGGCCGATACTAGACTATGATGCGATTCCGCCGCCTACCCCGCGCGATCCTGCTAGCCCTCCTCGTCCTCGGCTCCATGGGCCGCGCCTGGCCCGAGCAGCTGAAGTCCAAACTGGGCTTTTTCGAGGACATGCCCTCGGGCTTCAGCCTAAAAGGCGGGGACGGCAAGACGCGTTTCGCCTTCGCCGATCCCGAGGGCGGCATGGAATACGACATCTTCGCCTACGAGCCCGGGCGCTTCGCCGACGCCGCCGCCCTATCGAGCCAAACCCTCGGCAAGCTCGGTTCCGCCGGCGATACGACGCCCTATTCCTACGAGGGGCGCCCCGCCGTCCTGGCAGAGCTCGGCTTCGCCCTGGACGGAGTCAAGCAGAAGGGCTACGGCCTGTTCATCGAGGGGAGGAAGAAGTCTGGCGGCAGGGGCGGCATCGACGAGTACAGCTACGCCCTCCTCGCCTACGCGCCCGAATCCGATTTCGAGGCCTACTCGGACTTCATACTATCCTGCCTCGATTCCTTCTCCGTCGACGCTGCCGCGAAGCGCTCGCCGGGCCCGATAAGCCAGTTCACCCTCGATTGGCCCCCCGCGCGCGACAAGGAGAGGACCGTCGCCCTCGTCGGCGGCGGGAGCGCCAGCCTGCCCTGGGCCGACGACGAGGCGGTCCAGGAAGCCCAGACCTGCACGCGGGAATACAAGGTGCTGACCGCCTACGCGAACGAGCCGGTCCTGTGGCAGGACGCCTGGGCCCGCTTCTATAGGATGGCCTACCGCGAGTCCGCCGCGAGGCTGGACCGCCTCGCCCTCGAGACGGCGAAGGCGCTGCCCTCCGACGACCCGACCGAGGCCGCGAGAAGGATCCTCGCCTGGGTGCAGGGCTTCGTCTACGAGCGGGACGAGAAAGGCACGGATTTCATCCCGCCGCTCGCCGCGGCCTACGGTGCCACCGGGGACTGCGACTCCCGCGCCGTCGTCGCCTCCATCGTCCTCGAGCGGCTCGGCATAGATTCCATACTGATGGTCTCGAGGGACTATTCCCACGCGATGCTCGGCGTCGACGTAACCGGCGGCGGCCAGCGCTTCGCGTTCAACGGCAAGAAGTACCTGGTGGGGGAGACGACCGCCAAGGTCGGCTTGGGGATGATCGCCGCGGATATGTCCGACTGGAGCAAGTGGCTGGGCATAGACCTGGGCAACTAGCGGGCACGTTGACCCTCCGCCCCTCGATCGGTAGAATGCCCCATCCATGAGTCGCGAAAAATATCTCATAGTTTTCCTGATTTCGGTCCTAGCCGTCTGCCTTCCCCTCCGGGCCGAGGGCAAGGTCATCATCCTCGATTACCACACCTTCCTCGGAAACGGAAAATCCAACATAGATTATTCCGAGGCCGAGCTCGCCGAGCAGCTCGACGCGATGGCCGCGATGGGCTACAAATTCGTGAACCTCGACGACGCGATCGCCGGCAGGATCGAGGGCAAGGCCAATATCGCGATCACGATCGACGACGGGAACCACACGGTCTATCCCGCGTTCAAGGACGTGTTCGAGCCGCGGGGCATCAAGCCCTACCTCTTCGTCTATCCCGCGATCGTCATCGGCCATGTGCGCTACGCGCTCACGCCCGAGAAGCTGCGGCTGCTCGCCCAGGCGGGCTGCGGCGTCGGGGCCCACGGCTACCATCACAACGCGGTGACCGACAAGACCTGGGCCAGGGACCCCAAGGATTTCATGACGGAGATCAAGAGGCCCGGCCCCGCCCTCGCCAAGATCCTCGGCGCCGCGCCGACCATGTTCGGCTATCCCTTCGGCGTCTACTCGCGCCGCGCGGAGGACGCGGTGGCGGCCGCCGGCTACTCGTGGGCCTTCGCGGCCGACGACAAGGTGACGCAGGTCTCCTTCGACGATCCCGGCCTCGACCGGATGGCCGTGCCGAGGACCATCACCTACCGCTACAACCGGAACATCCTCATGCGCGCGCTGAAGGATTACCTGGCCTACGACGGCCCCCCGCTCTTCGAGGCGCCGGCGGCGGCGTCCCTCCTCCCAGGCGAAGTCGCCAAGTAGACGCCTCCGATGGCCACCGCGCCCCCCGCCAGGCTTATAGCCCCGAGCCTCTCGCCGAGCAGGAAGAACGCGGCCCCCACCGAGACGACGGGCACGAGGTTAAGGAAGACGCTCGTGGTCCCCGCCCCGAGCCTGTCGATCGCGACGACGTAGAGCCAATAGCCCACGGCCGAGCAGAACACCCCCAGGTAGAGCACGTTGAGCGCCACCGGAAGGCTCGGCATCCGCCATGAGGGCGATTCCGCGAGCGCGAAGGGGATGCAGCCGAGCAGGCCGAAAAGACTCTGCCAAAAAGTTATCGCTACGTGGCCGTACTTCGTCCCGAGGGGCTTCGTGACAAGCGCGTAGACTACCCAGCAGGCCGCCGCCCCGCCCATGAGGAGGTAGCCCGCGAGGGACGAGGATCCCCCGCCGATGGAGGGGAGCACGATGAGGGCGATCCCCGCGAAGGAGACCAGCGCGCCGACGTAGCTGCGGGCCCGGAGCCTAGTGCCGAAGGCGAGCCGATCCGCGAGCATCGTGAGAACCGGGATCGTCCCGATGATCAGCGAGGATTCGGAGGCCGTGAGCAGGGCGATCCCCGTATTCTCGCAGAGGAAATAGAGCGTCACCCCCGACAGCCCGCCGAGGGCCATGAGGGGAAGGTCGCGGAGCCGGAGGCGAAGTTCCTCGCGGGTTCCGAGGGCGAGGGCGTAGAGCAGGATTACCGCTACGACGAAGCGAGCGGCGGCGATGGTCATGGGCGGAAGGCTGGCGACGGCCACTTTCGTGCTGAGGAAGGAAAGCCCCCAGAGGACGGAGACCGCGATGGCGTAGATCAGGGCGGAATGTCGCTTATCCATGCAGGCCATCCTATACTCTTTCCTCGATCAATCGAAGAGCCTTTACACCAACCTCGCCGCCGGGCGATACTTTCGCGATGGCCCGCAAGGATCTCGAGTTCGTGCTCGACTACATACTCAACAAGGCGGACGCCTCGGAATTCGAGGTGATAGACAAAGCGTGCAAGCGCCGAGGACGCGACTCTAAGGCCTTCGAGAGCCTCGGCGGGGAGGGTCCGGGCGCGATGGCCAGGAGGATGGCGGGGGAGCTCCAGGAAAGCGTGGGCTCCACGATGGAGAGCGTGCGCGGCACCGTCCGCGGCTTCGTCGCGGACATCATCCGGAAGAACGCGCCCGAGGTGAGCGAGGAGCAGCTCGCCGCCCTCCTCGACGAGTACGCGCCGCCCGTAGGCTCCGAGCGCAAGAGGCCGGCGGCCTCGCCGATCCCCCCCGAGGCCCTCCTCGGGATGGTGACGTCCTTCATCGAGTACTCCCGGGGCGCCATGCCCCCGAGCCGCCAGCGGGAGCTCTGGGAGTCGAACCCGCGCTGGCAGGACGAGTACTGGGCCGCCTTCCCCGCCGAGATAAAGACGCTCGCCAAGGCCTATCTCGAGGGCGCGATAAACGACGAGACCTTCGGTTCGGCCGTCCTGAGCGTACTCGGCCTTTAATGGCGCCGTAGGGCGTGCTATACTCGCAAATCCATGGAAACGGTAATAATCGACGGCAAGACCCTGTCCCTCGAGGGAGTGGCTCGCGTCGCCCGCTTCGGCGCGGCCGCGGAGCTGGCGAGCGAGGCCCTCGGCAGCATGACGGCGTCGCGCTCGATAGTCGACGCCTGCGTCGACGAGGGCCTGGTGCGCTACGGCATCACCACGGGCTTCGGCAAATTCTCCGACGTGGTCATCTCGAGCGAGGACAACGGAACCCTCCAGCGCAACCTCATCATGAGCCACGCCTGCGGCGTGGGCGAGCCCTTCGCGGACGAGGTGGTGCGCGCGATGCTCCTCCTGCGGGCCAACGCCCTCGCGGTCGGCCGCTCCGGGATCAGGCCGTCGACCGTGCGGGCCCTCGTCGCCATGCTGAACGCGGGCATCTCGCCGATCGTGCCGCAGCAGGGCTCGCTCGGGGCTTCGGGCGACCTCGCCCCCCTCGCCCACCTCGTCCTCGTCCTCATGGGCATGGGCGAGGCCGCCTATAGGGGCCGCCGCGTGCCGGGCGCCCAAGCCCTCGCCGAGGCGGGCATCGCGCCGGTGGCCCTCGCCGCGAAGGAGGGCCTGGCCCTCATCAACGGCACCCAGGCCATGACCGCGGTCGGGGCCCTCGCCTGCCGCGACGCCCTGTCGCTGCTCGCGACCGCCGAGCTCGCGGCGGCCCTGAGCTTCCAGGCCCTGCGCGGCATCACCGACGCCCTCGACCCGCGGATCCACGAGCTGCGGGGCCAACCGGGCCAATGCGCCTCGGCCGCCGCCCTCCGCGGCCTCCTCGAGGGCTCGCTCTTCGCGACTCGGCAGGGCCAGGAGCGGGTCCAGGACGCCTACGCCCTGCGCTGCGCGCCCCAGGTTCACGGCGCGAGCCGCGACGCGATAGGCTACGCGGCCGCCGCCGTGGGCCGCGAGCTCAACGCGGTCACCGACAACCCGCTCATCATGCCGAACGGCGACATCGTCTCGGGCGGCAACTTCCACGGCCAGCCGGTGGCCCTCGCCATGGACTTCCTCGGCATCGCCCTGGCCGAGCTCGCGAGCATCTCGGAGCGCCGCATCGAGCGCCTGGTGAACCCCAGCCTCTCCAACGGCCTGCCCGCCTTCCTAGCGCCACGGGGCGGGCTCAACTCCGGCTTCATGATCGTCCAATACGTCGCCGCCGCCCTGGTGAGCGAGGATAAGGTCCTCGCCCATCCGGCCTCGGTCGACTCGATCCCCTCGAGCGCCAACCAGGAGGACCACGTCTCCATGGGCACGATAGCCGCCCGCAAGGCGAGGACCATCCTCGAGAACGCGCAACGCGTCCTCGCGATCGAGATCCTCTCCGCCTGCCAGGCCGTCGACCTTCGCGCGTCGGCGATGGGCAGGGGCGGCGAAAGCGAGGCCCTCCTCTCGACGGCCACGCGCGGCGCGTATCGCGCGCTCCGAGAGGCGGTCCCCTTCATGGCGGAAGACAGGGTGCTCTACCCCGACATCGAGGCCGCGCGCGCCCTCGTGGCCCGCGACGCATTCGTCGCGAGCGACGCATTCGCGACCGCGCCCTCGTAATGGAAAGGAGTCTCAGAATGCCCAAGCGCGACTATCTCGAGCTAGGCCTCGCGGCCCTCCCGGGCGATCCCGCATTCGAGCCCGGCATCCGCCGCGCGCCCAAGCGGGACGCTCCCCTCTCCCCCTCGCAGGAGCTGCTGGCCCTCTCCAACGCCCTGCGCTATATAAGGCCCGAGTGGCAGGAGAGGATGGCCCCCGAATTCCTCGAGGAGCTGCGTACCCGCGGTAGGATCTACGGATACCGCTTCAGGCCCGAAGGCGCCATCGTCGGGAAGCCCATCGGGGAATACCGCGGCAAATGCGTCGAGGGCAGGGCCCTCCAGGTGATGATCGACAACAACCTCGCCTTCGCGGTCGCCCTCTATCCCTACGAGCTCGTCACCTACGGGGAGACCGGGCAGGTCTGCCAGAACTGGATGCAGTACCGCCTCATCAAGGCCTATCTCGAGGAGGTCGACGAGGGCAGCACGCTGGTCGTCGAGTCGGGCCATCCCCTCGGCCTCTTCAAGAGCCACCCCTACGCGCCGCGGGCCATCGTCACCAACGGGCTAATGATAGGCATGTTCGACAACCAGAAGGATTTCAACGTCGCTGCGGCCATGGGCTGCGCCAACTACGGCCAGATGACGGCGGGCGGCTGGATGTACATCGGGCCGCAGGGAATCGTCCACGGCACCTTCAACACCCTCCTGAACGCGGGCAGGCTCAAGCTGGGCGTGGCGCCCGACGGCGACCTCGCGGGCAAGCTCTTCGTCTCCTCGGGCCTGGGCGGAATGTCGGGGGCGCAGGGCAAGGCCGCGACCATCGCCAGGGCCGCGGCCATCCTGGCCGAGGTCGACCCCTCCCGGGTCGAGACCCGCCTCTCCCAGGGCTGGGTCGACGCCGTCGCGCATGGGCCCGAGGAGGCTTTCCGGCTCGCGCGCGCGGCGGCGGACTCGGGCAAGCCGATAGCCGTCGCCTTCCTGGGCAACGTCGTCGACCTCCTGGAGTGGGCCGACGCGCACGACGCGCACATCGACCTCCTCTCCGACCAGACGAGCTGCCACGCCGCCTACGAGGGAGGCTACTGCCCCGCCGGCACCTCCTTCGAGGAGCGGACCCGCCTGCTCTCCGGCGAACACGCCGGGGACGTGGGGGAATTCGCCGCCCGAGTCGACGCCTCCCTGCGACGGCACTTCGAAGTCATAAAGCGCATAACGTCCAAGGGGACATATTTCTTCGATTACGGGAATTCCTTCCTCAAGGCGATCTGGGACGCCGGCGTGCGCGAGGTCTCTCGCAACGGCGTCGACGAGAAGGACGGCTTCGTCTTCCCGAGCTACGTCGAGGATATCCTGGGGCCAGAGCTCTTCGACTACGGCTACGGCCCCTTCCGCTGGGTCTGCCTTTCCGGCAGTCCCGAGGACCTTCGCAAGACCGACGCCGCCGCGATGGCCTGCATCGACCCAGGCCGCCGCGGGCAGGACCGCGACAACTGGGCCTGGATACGGGACGCCGAGAAGAACGCCCTCGTCGTAGGCACCCAGGCGAGGATCCTCTACCAGGACGCCCTCGGCCGAAGGGACATCGCCCTCGCCTTCAACGCCATGGTCAGGCGCGGCGAGGTCGGGCCGATTATGCTCGGCCGCGACCACCACGACTGCGGCGGCACCGACAGCCCCTTCCGAGAGACGAGCAATATCAAGGACGGCTCCAACGTCATGGCGGACATGGCGACCCAGTGCTTCGCCGGCAACGCGGCGCGGGGCATGAGCCTGGTCGCGCTGCACAACGGCGGGGGCGTGGGCATCGGCAAGTCCATAAACGGAGGCTTCGGCCTCGTCCTCGACGGCACGCCTAAGGTCGACGAGGTGATAGGGATGGCCGTGCCCTGGGACGCGATGGGCGGGGTCGCCCGCCGCGCCTGGGCCCGCAACGCGCACGCGGTCGAGACCTGCGAGGAGTACAACGCCGAGCACCCGGAGCTGGGGCGCATCTCGATTCCCAACCCGGTGGACGGCGAGCTAGTGCGCAGGACGCTAAGCCGCCCCTAGCCCGGGAAGCTCCGCCTCTTGGCGCAAGGCTTCGACATAGATACACTAAGTGTCAATTCCGAACCTTGGAGGCCCCATGCCCATAAAGCGCGACTTCGGCCTACGCCTCGACAGGCAGAGCCCCGCGGAGCACGAAAGGCTCATTGCGTATATAAACATCAAGCTCGCCAGCATGGGCCTGCCGATCTACGGGCGGGAGGGAACGGCCTTCGTCGAGCTCGCGAGCGACATGCTCGAGAATTTCCGCGAGAAGGACCTCCTCCTCGCCGGGTATCTCCCTCCCGCCGACAGGCGGATCCAGGATTTCCTCGATTCGTATCTAGGCAACCTCGGGATGCAGACCGGCCCCAGGCTCCCGTCGAACACCCTCGTCCTGGACCGCTACGGCATGGCGCGCGAGCTGTCCCTGCCCCCCGACAGGCACAAGTACGCCTCGCCCTCCCTCACCTCCTACCGCGCGCGCAACGGCGTGCTTCACAACCCGGCCAGCGACCGGCGCACCACCGAGGGGGTCTTCCACGTCGCCGAGGACGGGCTGCCCGTGCCTCCCGACAAGAAGGCGGTGCCCCGGCTCGCCTTCGCGCGCATCCTCGCGGCCGCCCTCAATCCGCCCCCCGAGCTGCTCGAGCTGCCCTTCACCGCGAGCGAGGAGCGCAAGGCGCGGACCTTCATCTCCCTTCTCCTGCGCCCCACGGTGCGCCCGGGGGTGCACGGCTGGTGCGAGGAGCGGGCGATGGAGCTGCGCTTCTTCGCGCCGGGCTCCCTGGCCGCGAGCCTGGACTTCATCGAGTCCATCTTCGGCAACGCGGGCGATCCCTACGTCGCCGACAACGACGCCGCCCTCGATCCCCTGCGCTGGACCGGCACGACAGGCTGCATCATCCTCGCGACCCACCTGACCTCCCTAACCAAGAAGGAGCTGGGCCTGCCCAAGTGGGAGGACGCTACCGAGCGGCAACGGCGCGACGGCATGGCCTGGAAGGACCCGGGCGAGCCCTACAACGAGGGCAGGCCATTCAAGGTCAGCGCCCGCGACGAGCGGGGCATCATCGTATCCATAATCGCAGACAACTACTTCGGCTACTCGAAGAAGGAGATCAAGGCGCAGATCTCCTACTCCGCGAACCTCCTCGGCCTGGCGGAGGAGGAGCACGCGGGCGGCGCCCTCGTGTTCCCCTCCTACAACCTCGGCACCCTTTTCGTCCCGGACACGAACCTGCGCGCCCGCGGGCACAGCCTGGAGGGCGTGCTCGAGCTGATGGCCGGCAGGGTCTCGCTCAAGGAGGAGGGCTACGCGGTCGACATGGGTTTCCCCGACGTCATCTACCTGCCGGAGGACGCCGTCATCTCCCTGGAGGACCAGACCGCGCGCTGGACCCGCGGCGGCGCCCCCCGGAGCCTGCGCGTGCTTCCGGACAAGGTCTACGTGCATCCCACGGGCTACCGCATCCGCATGGAGCGCCACCCCGGCTCGGGAGCGTGGCGCCTGGTGGGCACCGCGGCCGACGGCCTCCTCTGCCACAAGCCCTGCACCGTCTCGGGCGGCGGCAAGTCGGAGATCGCCAAGTCCATCCTCGACGCGATCTCCTATTCGCCCCTCATCATCGGCGACTACCGGGAGGACATCGCCTGGGTGAAGGGCATCATCGAGCGCGAATACTCGAGCCGCTTCCGCATCCCGGAATCCGACGAGCGGGACATCCTGTCCAAGCAGCGCTCGCTCGGCTCGGTCATAAAGCTATTATCGCCCTCGCCGCTCTACACCGAGGAATACAACTCCTGGCTGCGGACCATCCCCGAGCGCATCAAGGCGCTGGTGTTCCTCATCAAGCGCTTCTATCGCCCGGACTGGGGCGGCGACTGGCTCTCGCGCTTCACCGTGGACGCGGTCAACGGCACCACGGGCAACATCCTTAAGTTCGAGGGCAGGCCGGTCCTCGGCTCCTACCTCCGCGTCGGCCGCGACGAGACGAACATGCGGAGGACCTTCAAGCTGCGCCAGGACTTCATGCCCGCCGCGAAGGTCCAGTGGGAGGACGACATCACCGCGAGCGTCACCGCCCCCGCCTCCCGCATCTCCGGGCTGCCCCACTGGGTGAATCCCCGCCTGAGCATCAAATTCTGCAAGAACATCGAGGCGCGCTTCTTCCAGCGGCCCGACGACGCGATCGTCAGGGGCTACGACAAGCAGGCCGAGAAGGACCTGTCGCGCGGGGACAACTTCATCTCCAATTTCGAGCCGCTGCCCAGATCGGCCGCGGGCGAGATGGCTGAGCGCTGCGTGTCCCTGACCAACTACTCCGAGCCCATGAAGGCTTTCGTCGAGGCCACCGCCCGTGACACCGCCTTCGAATGGTTCGTCGCCTCCGACCGGCCGCGCATGGTCGACGGAGCGCCTTCCAAGAACCCTCGCTACCTCCAGCTCGATCCATCCTACGTCGATCCCCTGTCGCGCTACCTCGCCGACCTCTGCCCAGCCCTCTATCGTAGGGTCCGCGCGGACGAGCGCGTGATGCACCCGGTGGGCGCGACTCTCCCCGGCCGGCGCAATAACCCCGCGGAGAGCGGCTCCGGGATAAGGCCCCTCGCGGTCTACGGGCCGATCCATTACCAGGACCTGCCCGAGCTTTTCATGGACTTCGTCTGTAGCCTCACCGGCAAGAGCCCCTCCACCACCGGGGCGGGCAGCGAGGGCGCCCTCACAAAGGGACCCTTCAATTCCCTCGTTCCCACGACCGACCTCAACAACGCACTGCTGTCCTTCATACTCACCGGATACGGAGGCTTCACGACCGCGGCGGGTCACATCGGGCGCAAGTACCGCATGGAGCACGACCTCTCCCTCCTCGTGCCCGAGCTCTGGGCACGGATGGGCAGCGAGGAGCGCGACGCCGAATTCCTGAAGCGAGCCGGCTACCTCGAGAAGGTTGAGGACTTCGAGTACGAGGGCGAGCTGATCCCGGCGAGCAGGCTCGGGTGGCGCATAACGCCCCTCTTCGCCACCACCTATCTGGGCAGGATCTTCGACACGCCCTCAGCCGTCTTCGCCGAGGACATGCTCCGCCCCGAGCTCCAATCGATGCCGGACTTCGTCGACGGCGTGCGCAACATCGCCGAGGCCCAGGCGAAATCGGCCTCCGCCTACTTCGAGGACGGCTCCGTCGAGGCCGCGATCCCGCCCCTCAAGGCGGTCCTGCACGTGATGGCCAAGGGCCACTACGAGGGCAAGAGCATCCACGACGGCGAGCTGCGAGCCCTCTTCGACCGCGACGCCGTCCTCGCCTCGAGCTGGTACCGCTCCCGCCTCGAGGCCTATCGGGACAGGGAGACGGCTTATATCTCGGCCTCGGTCGACCGCCTGCGCCGCTACCTCGCGGAGAGCGCGGAGGCCGGCTCCGTCGCGGCCCGACGCGCCCGCGCGGAGCTCGCCCGCACGGAGGAACGCATGGTGATCCTGGGCCAGGACGGCTATCTCGGCATGATCGAGGGCTCCATCGGCCTCGACCCGCTATTCAGGGGCGCGAGCCGGGGAGCCAAGCCGTGAGCGGCGACGTCCTCATCCTGAATGTCGGCGAGCTCTGCACGCCGCTTGGCGACGTCGCCCGAAAGGGCGGCGCGATGCGCGACGTATACAAGGCGGCGGACGCGGCCATCGTCGCGCGCGACGGCCTCATCGCCTACGCCGGCCCGCGCTCGGGCCTGAACCCCGACCTGATCGAGGGCCTGGCGCCGATAGACGCCCACGGCATGGCCGCGATACCCGGCTTTGTCGACAGCCACACGCACTTCGTCTTCGCCGGGGCCCGCGCCGACGAATTCCTCATGCGGGCTGGAGGCGCCGAGTACATGGAGATACATCGCGCCGGAGGGGGAATCGCGCGCTCGGTCGAGGCCACCCGGGGCGCCGACCTCGAGGAGCTCGTCCGCCTCGGGGAATCCCGAGCCTGGGCGATGCTCCAGCAGGGCGTCACGACCGTCGAGGCCAAGTCGGGCTACGGCCTGGACCTCGTCACCGAGCTCCGCCAGCTCGAGGCCGCCCAGGCGATCCGCCAGCGCGTGCCGATCGACGTCGTGCCCACCTACATGGGCCTGCACTCGGTTCCGGCGGAATTCCTAGGCGACGCGTCGGGCTACGTCGACTTCTCGATCTCGGAGGTACTGCCCGCCGTGGCCGCCCAGGGCATAGCGCGCTACGCCGACGCCTTCTGCGAGGCCGGTGTCTTCGGCGTAGACGAATGCCGCCGCTTCCTCAGCGCTGCCAAGTCGCTCGGCCTGGGCGCGAGGATCCACGCCGAGGAGATCGAGCGGACGGGCGGCGCCGCCCTCGCGGCCGAGCTCGGCGCGGCGAGCGCCGACCACCTGCTCCGCGCGGAGGCCTCGGACTACCGGGCCCTGGCCGCCGCCGGCGTCGTGGCGACCTGCCTGCCCCTGACCTCGTTCTGCCTCGGGGCCCCGCACGCCGACGCCCGCGGGATGATCGAGGCGGGTTGCGCCGTCGCCCTCGCCACCGACCTCAATCCCGGCTCGGCTGCCTCCGGCTCGGTCGCCCTCGCCCTCGCCGTCGCCGTGATCTACATGCGCCTGACGGTCGAGGAGGCCCTCACCGCCCTGACCCTCAACGGCGCCGCGGCCCTGGGCCTCGCCGCGGAAACCGGTTCCCTCGAGCCGGGCAAGAAGGCCGACTTCGTCCTCCTCGACGCCCCATCCATCGCCTACCTGCCCTATCGCAGCGGCGTGAACCTCGTCGCGGCCGTATTCAAGGGCGGGGAGCTGGCCTATAGGGCCTGAGGCGCCCGCGGCCGGGTGAAGGCGTAGAGGACTACCGCGCCGATGACCGTCGCGAAGGCGACCGCCATCGGCGCTTTCACGCTCTCGCCGTAGACGAGAACGCCCAGGGCCAGCTGCAGGGTAGGCGAGACGTATTGGATGAAGCCCATCCGAGTGAGCGTTATGCGATTCGCGGCCGCGGCGAAGAGCAGCAGCGGCACGGCGGTCACGACGCCGGCGAGGAAGAGCATGATAGTCGCCGCCGTATCCGGCCCGCCGAAGGAGCCCGACCCCGTCGAATGCCTGAAGACCAGGAAGGCCAGGGCGAAGGGCGAGGCGATGAGCGTCTCGGCGGCGAGGCCGACCAGGGGCGCGAGGCCAGCCTTCTTCTTGACCAGGCCGTAGAGGCCGAAGCTGCCTGCGAGCGCGAGCGAGATCCACGGAACTCTCCCCATGAGGATCGACGCCCCCGCGACGCCCGCGGCGGCTATCCCCACCGCCCAGGAAGTCCACCTGTCCATCCTCTCCCGGAAGAAGAGCGCGCCGAGGGCCACCGATACGAGAGGGTTTATATAGTAGCCGAGCGACGACTCGGTTACGTGGCCCGAGTTGACTGCCCAGATATACGTGCCCCAGTTGATAGTTATCAGGACGGCCGCGCAGGCGGCGTAGAGGGCCCGCCTGCGCTCCTTGAAGAGCGCGGCCAGGCTAGGCATCTTCCCCGTGACGAGCAGGGCCGCGATCGTGAAGGCGGCCGCCCAGACGATCCGGTGACTCAGGATCTGCAGGCTCTCGACGCCGGACAGCCGCTTCCAATAGAGAGGGAAGAGCCCCCACAGCATATAGGCGCCGAAAGCCGCCGCCGTGCCGATCTTGAGCTCGCGAGACGAAGTGTCGACCATGCCGAATCTTACCAGCGAAGGCCTCTCGATGGTAAGAAGGGGAAAAAAAGGCCGAAGGAACCTGGTCCTTCGGCCTTCGAGTCCAGCTTCCGCTTATTTGGCGTTGGCTTCGGTTAGCAGGGACTTGGCGAGGTCGACGTCGTCGCCCACGAAGAGCTTAGACGCGTTGGCCGCCTCGAGCACGGCCTTGGCCTCGGCCTTTGCGCCCGAGTCGATGTCCAGCCTGGCGAGGAGGAGGGCGCGGGGAGCCGCCCAGGTGCCGGATGCGGGCATTCCCCTGAGGATCTTGACCGCCCTGGCCGAGCTGTCGTCCGCCGCGAGGGCCCAGGCCTCGGCGTAGGAAGCCGATACCTTCTCGTCGCCCTCGGCCGCGTAGACCGCCTCGTCGAACTTGGCGGCGGCCGAGGCGAAGTCCCCGTCGCGCACGAGCTTGCGGCCCTCTTCCATGACGGCGGCTATGTCGACCGTGTCGGACATCCACGTAACGGAATCCTTGGCCGGCTCCACCGCGGCCCCGCGCACCGCCGCTACCGTCGCGGCCCCGGTCGAGGCCTTCGGGTCTACGAGCTTGCCGAGCTTATCCAGGGCTCCCGCCTTGTTCTTGGCAGAGGCAGCGCCCTGCTTGAGCAGCGAATCGAGCTGGTAGGTCCCGGCAGCGGTGATCGACACCTTCCGCTTGCCGTCGGTCAGCTCGACGGAGGCACCCGCCGCGAGCCTGAGCGTCGAGGCCGAGTCCAGCTTGTCGCCCATGCTCACCGACGCCCATGCCGAGCCCTTCTGAAGATCTACCTTGCCGTCCGCCCAGGACACAGTAAGGGGAACGGCGCTCAGGGAAAGGATGGCTATCAGAGTCGCCGTTACGACTAAAAATGCACGTTTCATATTTCGACCTCCATCGATAGGGATAGTATATCGCTTTATCAAAGCTCCTCCCAGTTTTCCGGCGAATCCTCTTCGCGGCCGCGCTTTTCATCGACGTAAAGATCCAGGCGCGGGATACCCTGCCCGACGGGTGCGGAGGGTTTCTGGCCCGAAGGCAGGGGCTCGGTCGCGGGGGAGGAGGCTCGGGCGCCGCTCGTTTCCGCGGGCGCGGAGCCGCTGGGAGCGGCCCTGGCCGGGGCGGGGCGGGGGGTGGGAGCGGGCTGCGCGGCCGAAGGGCGGGCCCGTGCATTGGGAACCGCGGGTACGGAGAGCCGGATGGGAGTCGCCGTCGCCTCGGCGGCCGGCTTCGGCGAGGCCCGGCTCGGGCGTTGGAGGAGGCTGAGGGCGGAGGTCTCGAGCAACTTCGCCCTTGGCTCCGAAGAAGAAGCGTATTGATAGCTTGCGAGTTGGGATGGGACATGAGACTGCGCCCCCGAAGTCGCTACGGAGCCAATAGACTGAACCGCGCCGTCGGTCGACGGGGTGTCTAAAAAGCCCGGAGCGGAGAATGCGACGGGCGAAGTGGTGGCAGAGTAACGACTAGATAGCTTGTTTTGCACGGTGTTCGCTGAACCGGATCGAAGACTTCTCGTGTAGTCGGTGGTGCCAACGCTCAAAACAAAGACAGGAGAAGTCTGGCCTAGGTTATCCGTTAGCGTGAAGCAGAATTTCGTATTTGAGAGTGGATCTACATTGCTTCCAGGCACTGTAGCGGTCAATCCGGATGACGTAGGCCCGGCGGTGAAGGTAGTAATCGAACCCTGCAAGTTCTTGGTGACGCTCCCGCCGTCGCTATTACTCCAATAGGAAAGCGACTTTACGCCCGAGCCGGCTTCATTATATGCCGATGACAGCGTCAGGGTATAATCGGTCGTACCCTTCACGAGGTTACAGTGATTCGTACCGCCAAGGTCGCTAGGTGCCGCGCTGTCCTGAGTCACCGTCACCGTCCCGACCGAAGCATAGTTGCCGAGGTAGTCCACCGCGTAGATCGTCGTCGAGCCCATCGCTGCGGTTACGACCAGCGTCCCGTCCGCGTCCACCGTCGCGCCGTGGTCGAAGTTGTATCCCTTCACCCCGCAGCCGGCATCGTTCGCCGAGGGAGCGAACGACACGCTCGTTCCCTTCGTGTAGTAGGTACTCCCCACCGCGAA
>JANXYQ010000087.1 GCA_025355995.1 Spirochaetaceae bacterium
CCTCTTCCGAAAGTTCAAGGATCCGCTCAACTTCGCCGCGGCCTGGGCGAGGCTCGGGCGGGCCGACTGCCTCGCCGCGGGCATCGACCATACTACCGGCGAAGTGGTACTCGCGAGCCAGCTCTTCATCGGCCTCAAAGAAGGCATCTCCGCTGCCTCGAGCTTCGGCGTCGTCGAGGCCCCCGGCTTCGAGGGCTCCGAGGGCAATCTGCTCGCCATCGCGGACTGCGCGGTCTGCCAGGCCCCGGACGCCTCCGAGCTCGCCGACATCGCGATCGCCACCTCGGACACGATGCGGGCCCTCCTCGGCTGGGAGCCTAGAGCCGCCCTCCTCTCATTCTCCACGGACGGGAGCGCCGAGCACGAGCGCACCGAGAAGGTCAGGAGGGCGGTCGCCATCGCCCGGGAGCGAAGGCCCGAACTCGCCGTCGACGGCGAGTTCCAGCTGGACGCCGCCCTGTCGCCCGCGGCCGCCGCCAAGAAAGTGAAGCGGGAGAGCGCGGTGGCCGGCAGGGCCAACATACTGGTCTTCCCCGATCTCGACGCAGGCAACATCGGGGTGAAAATCATACAGCTTTTCGGCAAGGCCCTCGCCCACGGTCCCCTGCTCCAAGGCTTCGCCAGTCCGGTGACGGATTTCTCGAGGAGCGCGCCCGTGGAGGAGATCGTCGGCAACCTCGCCATGCTGGTAGTACTGGCAGGCGAACGATCGAGAGGGAGGGCCTGATGCCCGAGCCTCTCAGGATCTTCGCGATCAACCCGGGCTCGACCTCGACGAAAGTCGCGCTCTTCGCCGACGAGGCCGAGGTCTTCTCGGCCAACGTGAGCCATGAGGCGGCCAAGCTCAAGGAATTCCCCGAGATACGCGACCAGTTCGACTACCGAAAGCAGACCATACTCGCCGAGCTCGCCAAGCGCGGCGAGAGCCTCGACGGCGTCCGGGTCTTCGTCGGCCGCGGCGGCGGCCTCGTCGGTCTCGAGGGGGGAACCTACGAGGTGAACGACATCCTCCTCGAGCACGCCAGGATCGGCTTCACGGTCAAGCACCCCGCCACCCTCGGCAGCCAGCTCGCCCACGCCTTCGCGCTGGAGCGCGGCGGCAGGGCCTTCGTCGTCAATCCCCCCGACGTCGACGAGCTCGACGAGATCGCCCGCGTCTCGGGTTTCGCCGACCTGCCGCGCGAGAGCCGCAGCCATCCCCTCAACCAGAAGGAGGTGGCCATCCGCCACGCCAGGCGCGTAGGAAAGCGCTACGAGGACCTCAACCTCGTGGTGTCGCACATCGGGGGCGGCATCTCGGTGACCGCCCACCGCAAGGGCAGGATGGTGGACACGACCGACGTCATCAACGGGGACGGGCCGATGGCCCCGACCCGGTCCGGCGCCCTGCCCGCGGCGGGAGTCGTCAAGCTCTGCTTCTCCGGCAGGTTCACCGAGGCGCAGATGTACGATCGCATCTCGAAGGACGGCGGGCTCGTGGACCACCTCGGCAGCTCGGACGCGCGGGAGATCCTCCGGCGCATCAAGGCGGGGGACGCCTACGCGGCCCTCGTCTACGACGCCATGATCTACCAGATCGCCAAGTACATAGGCGCCTACGCCACTGTCCTCGAGGGCGAGGTGGATGCGATCCTCCTCACCGGCGGCATCGCCAACGACGTCTACCTCACGACCGGAATCCGCGAGCGGGTGAACTACATCGCCCCCGTCCACGTCTACGCCGGGGAGTTCGAGATGGAGGCACTCGCGAGCGGGGCCCGGCGGGTCATGACCGGCCTCGAGGAAGCGAAGACCTATACCGGGATCCCGGTCTGGAATGGCTTCCGCCGCTGACGAGGCATCCCTCCTCCGGGGCTTCAACCGGAGCGGGGGCGCGATTGCCGGCGTCGGCGTGGACATCCTCGACGCCGCCGCTTTCCGGCGACTCGCCGCGGGGCTCGAGGATCCCTTTTTCCGGAGGACCTTCACGCCTTCGGAGCTCGCGCGCTCGCGGCTCGCGCCTGATCCGGTCCTAGACCTCACCCTGCGCTTCGCCGCCAAGGAAGCGGCCTTCAAGTGTCTCGGCCTCGACGGGAACGGCGTTCGCCTCGACCGCATCGAGATAGACCTCGACGAGGAGGGGCGGGGTCGAGCCAGCCTCCTAGGCCCCCTGGCCGAGGCGAGCGACGAGCGCGGCATCGAGGCCGTCTTCCTGCGCGTGTCCCTCGCCTCCGGCAAGGCCTTGGCGATCGCCATAGCTAAAACGCATGAGTGAGATTCCGAGACGGTATTTCCGGCTTTCCGAGGATGCCGGTTATCATCTCGACTGGCAGTTATCGTTCATTCTCTCCGAAGGAGGCCTCAGATGCAGGATAAGTACGAGCACGTCTTCTCCCCCATAACGATCAAGGGCGTGGAGTTCAAGAACAGGATCCAGGCGGCGCCGATGGTGCCCTGCATGGCCACGCCCGAGGGCTGGGTAACCAAGGAAGTCATCGAGTTCTACCGCCCCTTCGCCCGCGGCGGCGCGGCCATCGTCACGATAGGCGACTCCGCCATCAACTTCGAGCACGCCAACGACCACGAGGGCCAGCTCAACATGGGCGACGACAACGTCAAGATGGGACTCGACGACCTGGCGGACGAGGTCCAGCGCTACGGCTCGGTCGTCTCCGTCGAGCTCAACCACGGAGGCCGCTTCTCGAACTCGATGGTCCTCGCGAAAAAGGGCCTGAAGCCGGTGAGCTCGACGCCCAAGCCGGCGGAGATCGACGAGTTCTTCTCGAGGCTCCGGGGCCGGGCCCCGGGCCAGGTCGAGGAGATGAGCATCGACCTCATCGACAAGACCGTCCGGGACTACGCCGAGGCGGCGGGGCGCTGCAAGGACTCGGGCTTCAAGATGGTGATGATCCACGGCGCCCACGGGATGCTGCCCTCCCAGTTCCTCTCGACCTACGTCAACCGCCGAGTCGACCGCTACGGCGGGAGCTTCGAGAACCGGGCCCGGTTCTGCCTCGAGCTCCTAGAGGCCGTGCGCCGCAAGGTGGGCGAGGATTTCATCATCGAGTACCGGATCAGCGCCGAGGAGCTGGTCGAGGGGGGCATGAAGCTCGACGAGGTCATCCAGTTCGTGAAGCTCATCAAGGACAAGATCGACATCCTCCACGTCTCCGTCGGGATGCTCCCGAATCCATTCACCATCCAGTTCATGATCCAGCCCCTCTACATGCCCTACATGATGAACGTGCACTACGCCGAGGAGATCAAGGAAGCGGTGGGCGGCGACCTCAAGGTCACCTGCGTGGGATCGGTCATGACGCTCGACAACGCCGAGGCCATCCTGGCCCGCGGTAAGGTCGATTTCGTGGCCATGGCCCGGCCCTTCGTCGCCGATCCCGAGTTCATGCGCAAGTCCGCCCTCGGCAGGCCCGAGGAGGCGCGGCCCTGCGTTCGCTGCAACACCTGCTGCGGCCGCTCCGCCTTCTTCAAGAAGACCCGTTGCGCAGTCAACCCTATCAACGGCCGCGAGGCGGACTACCCCACGGGCAGAGTGCCTAAGGCTGAGGAACGCAAGAAGGTCGTGATCGTCGGCGGCGGCCCCGCGGGCATGCAGGCCGCCCTCACGGCGATCGAGCGCGGCCACGAGGTCACCCTATTCGAGAGGGAGGCCAGGCTCGGGGGCACCCTCAACCACGCCACCGACCTCGACTTCAAGAGGGACCTCAAGAACTTCCTCGACTGGATCGTCGCGCGCACGCTGAAGTGCGGCGCCAAGGTCCTGCTCTCGACCGAGGCAAGCCCCGCTGCCATCCTCAAGGAGAAGCCGGACGCCCTCGTCATAGCCGTGGGAGCCAGGCCCTTCATCCCGAGGCTGCCCGGCATCGACAAGAAACACGTCCACTGGGCCGGCGACATCGACTGCGGGCGCGCGCCGGTCGGCGACAAGGTCGTAGTGGTCGGCGGCGGCATGACCGGCGCCGAGACAGCCCTCAACCTCGCGATGAAGGGCAAGGACGTGACGATGATCGAGATGCTGGGCCCCGACGCCCTGCTCAACGGAGCCTCCCTCATCAACCGTTTCGCGCTGCAGTCCCTGCTCATGAAGCATCGCGTCAGGATCCTGCCCAACACCAAGCTCGAGGAAGTCACCGACAAGGGCGTCAGGACGATCAACGGCCGCTTCCAGTGGCAGGAGCTCGAGGCCGACACGGTGGCCCTGGCCATCGGCATGGTACCCCTGCGGGACAAGGTCGCCGAGCTGCGGGGACTCCTGCCCGCCACGGAGGTCCAGGTCATCGGCGATTGCCACCAGGTCGGCAACGTCTATTCCGCGGTGCACGCCGGCTTCGACGCGGCTGTCACGATCTGATGACACGACGACAAGGAGCGAATCCATGAAGAAGAACTACATGCTCAAGACGGCCATCCTCTCGGTCTCCTTCCTCCTCATGCTGCGCCTTACCATCTCCCCGGCCCTGGCGGAGATAGGGAAGGCCTTCCCGTCCATAGCGCAGGGGACCCTCATGATGATGGTGGCCCTCCCCTCCCTCATCGCGATTCCATTCGGCCTCGTCTCCGGCCTCGTCGCCCACCTGCTCAGGAAGAAGGTCGTCCTCTACGTGGGCCTCGCGTTCTTCATCCTCGGCGGCATAGGCCCGATGTTCGTCTCGGACTTCGGCGCCATCCTCGCGCTCCGCTGCTTCCTGGGCGCGGGCACCGGTCTCTTCCTGCCCCTCGCCACGGGCCTCATCGCGGACTTCTTCTCCGGCGAGGAGCGCAACGCGATGATCGGCTTCCAGAGCACGGCGGTCGCCGTGGGCAACATCGCGACGAGCATGCTCGCCGGCGCCCTCGCCGTCGTCTCCTACAAGCTCTCCTTCCTCATCTACGCCTTCGGCTTCATCACCCTGGGTCTCGTCGCCCTAAGGATGCCCGAGCCCCCGAAGCCGGCGGCCCTCCTCGCGACCTTAGTCCCCGCCAAGACGAGGGAGGCCTAAATGAAAATCCTGGCCGTCGCCGCCGGACGCAAGAACGGCAATGGGGAAATCCTCCTGAAGGAAGCCTTGATGCGCGCGGAGGAGCTCGGCGCCGAGGTCAAGATGATCAACCTCCACGATTACGACATCAGGCCCTGCTCGGGCTGCGAGTCCTGCACCGTCAAATTCACGCAGAAGCACGAGGCTCCCGAGTGCGTCTACAAGGACAAGGACGACATGGACATGATCATGAAGGAGTGGCTCGCCGCCGACGGAGTCATCGTCGCCGTCCCCGCCTTTTCCTTCATGCCCTCGGGTCTGTACAGGGTATTCTGCGACCGCCATCTCGCCTACGAGCCCAATTTCCACAAGCAGGTCGGCAATAAGGCCTACTTCCGCAACCGCGTCGGCGCCATCATCGGCAACGGCGGGTCCACGAGAAGCTGGATGTCCCTGACCCTCGAGAGCGTGCAGATCACCCTCCTGGCCCAGGACATAAAAATCGTGGACCAGATGATGGTCAACCGCGCCCCGAGGCCGGGCCAGGTCCTGCTCGATCCGGCGGCCCTCGAGCGCGCCCGTCTGTTGGGCGAGAATATCGTGAAGAGCGCCGGCGCCGGCGAGCGCCCCCCCTACCTCGGCGATCGATCCATGGGCTGGTGCCCCGTCTGCCACTCGAACGTGCTCTCTCTCGGTCAGCCGCTGTGGAACGGACCCGGGTACGCGATCGAGTGCCCGGTCTGCCATTGCGGCGGCGATCTCGTGAAGGACGCCGAGGGCAGGTGGAAGTTCGAGATCCAGGAGAACGGCGGCGAGCGCTCGATGCTCGACGGCTCCGGCGCCAAGGACCATTTCTTCGAGATACGGGATACGATGAAGCTGTATTACTCGAAGCTGGGGGAGATAGGCGAGAAGCAGAAAAAATACCTCGACTACAAGCCGAAGGGCCTCTCCCGCTAGACGAAATCCCCACGCGATGCTTGATCGCCGTCACCCGCCTTTAAATGCGCGTGACGGCGGTTCCATTTGGCCGTCTATCGGGGATCGAATCTATCGTTCTACGCACATCGCAATACCCATCCCGCCGGCGTTCACGTTCACGCGCGACATGTCGAGGCGCACGGCTTCTACGGGGCCTATGCCCATGATGGACGGATCGCAGCCGACCCAAGCGTAGGACGCGATGCGCGCCATAGGTTGCAGTTTCCGCTCCTCCTGGGCTTCCTTCCCCGCTACCAGGAGCAGCGCGGCCCCGTCGTTGACTCCCGAGGCGTTGCCGGCGGTGACGGTGCCGTCAACCTTGAAGGCGGGCTTGAGCTTGGCGAGGGCCTCTGGAGTGACGCCGGCACGGGGAAACTCGTCCCTGTCGAAGGCGATCGACTCGCCCTTCCTCTGGGGAATGAACACGGGCGCGATCTCGTCCTTGAAACGCCCCGCGGCGATGGCCGCCTCGGCCTTGGCCTGGGAGGACGCGGCGAAGGCATCCTGCTCGGCCCTCGTGATGCCGTACCTCGCCGCCAGGTTCTCGGCGGTGATGCCCATATGGCAATCGTTGAAGACGTCCCAGAGTCCGTCGGCGACGGTCGAGTCCACGAGCTCCCCGTTGCCCATGCGATAGCCCGAGCGCGCTGCCTTGAGCAGGACCTGCCGCGCCGCGTTCTGCCCGAGTCCAGCCTGGAGGGCGCAGCCGAGGATAAGCTCATCCACGTCCTCGGGCCTAATGCCCGCGCGCGCGAGGAGGGCCGCCGTTCAGGCTCCCGATCGCCGTCCTCGCCGCTCCCGCGATATATGCGTCTTTCATCGCATGCTCCCTTATTCGATGTCGGAGCGGCGGCAGCCGCTCATCACTTCGATGTCAGCGTCGGTCCGCTCCCGGATCCACTCCGGCGTATAGGGCGCGAACCACTCGAGGAGACGGAAGGCGCCGCCCATCACTTCGAAGTAGCCGACGTCGGTGACGACGAGGTCGACTTCATGGGCGGCGGTAAGGGGCAGGCCGCAGCGCCGCTTGAGCTTGGCCGCGCCCGATTTCTCGAAGTGGGTCGTGGCTGCGATCACGATGCGCGAGCCCGCGACGAGGTCCATGGCCCCGCCCATGCCTGGCACCATCTTGCCGGGTATCTTGTAGTTGGCGAGGTTGCCTTCCTGATCCACCTCGAGGACGCCGAGGGCGGTGTAGTCCACGTGCCCGCCGCGGATGATGCCGAAGCTCGTCGCCGAGTCGAAGAAGCAGCCGCCGGGCAGGATCGTGACGGGCGCCGCGCCCGCGTTCGTGAGGTCCTTGTCCCCCTGCCCGGGGACGGGAGCCGGCCCCAGGCCCAGCATGCCGTTTTCCGACTGGAGGACGACCGTCACGCCCTCCGGGAGGTAGTTGGCCACGAGGGTAGGGAGCCCGATGCCCAGGTTGACGACGTCGCCGGCCTTGAAGATGCGGGCGATGCGCCTCGCGATGATTTCCTTGTTCTCGAGGTATTCGATCATTTTACGCCTGCCATCACCAGGTAGTCCACGAAGATCGAGGGAGTGTGCACGTGCTCCGGATCGATCTCGCCGATCTCCACGAGTTCCTCGACCTCGGCTATCACGAGCGCGCAGGCGCTCGCCATCAGCGGATTGAAGTTCCGGGCGGTCTTGGAATACTGGAGGTTCCCGGCCCTGTCCGCCCTCTTCGCCTTGATCAGGGCGACATCCCCGGGGAGCGGCAGCTCGAGGAGGAACACGCGGTCCCCGACCGTCACCTTTCCCTTGCCATCGGCGGCTTCAGTGCCGAGGCCCGTCGCCGTGAGCACTCCGCCCAAGCCCGCTCCCGCGGCGCGGACCCGCTCCGCGAGGGTGCCTTGAGGCACGAGGACGACCTCGGTCTCGCCGGCGTTCATCTGGCGCTGCGTCTCGGGGTTGGTGCCGATGTGCGACGCGATGACCCGGGAGAACTGCCGCTTGGCGACGAGGGCGGCCACGCCGTTCGAGCGGCCGCCCTTGGCACCCCAGATGGCCGTGTCGTTGCAGACCAGGGTCAAGCCTCGCGTTCCCCGCGCGAGGAGCGCGGCGAGGATGCCGTCCGGCGAGCCGCAGCCGAGGAAGCCGCCCACGTGGAGGGTCATGCCCTCCTCGACGAGGGCGGCGGCGGATGAGGCATCGATGATGGGTATCGGGTTCATCGTTGCGCCTCGCGAATGCGGCTCCCGTCGCGGGGAAAGGCCCGCGACGGGAGTCCCTCGCCTATTTCTCCGCTACCAATCCCTTGGGCGGATTGACGAAGGCGCCGATGGCGCAGCCGACGAGGGCCACGATCACGACGACGATGAGGGAGGCGTTATAGGCCTTGGTGAAGTGCAGGAGGGTGGAGCCTACGCCCACGCCCACCGTGCCGCCGAAGATGCCGATGCCCATCCACATGCCGCCGAGCTTGCCTGCGATGTCGGGGGGGTAATTGGTGGCCACGAAGGCCTGGCAGGTCGGGATGACGTAGCCCTGGAAGAATCCCGCAAGGAAGAAGCAGGGCAGGAGGATGGCCGTGACGGAGGCCACGAAGGGCAGCCTGACCGAGAGCGCGAAGACCGCGACGAGGGCGAAGGCGATCATGATGAGGGGCTTGGCCTTGCGGCGGAAGATCCGCTCGAAGGCGAAGCCGGAGAGGGCCGACCCCAGGAGGAAGCCCACCTGGACGAGGGTCATGTACTGGCCAGCGACGACGGGACCCTTGCCGAGGCCGACGGGCGCCGAGATGGCCACGTAGCCGGGGGTCAGGTCGTTGAAGGCCTGCATGACCCAGCTGAGCATGAAGATGCAGAGGATGCCGACGTAGGTCGTCGGGCTACGGAGCGCCTTGGCGAAATCGTGCTGATTGGCGGTAGCCGAGAGGGCGTTGACCGTCACGGGGGGCTTGGGCCCGAGGAGGACGACGATCGCGAGGATGAAGGCCGCCGCGGAGAATACGGTGAGGGTGCCGATGGCCCTGGGCCAGTCCCCGCCCGTGGCTTGGGTGATCGAGGGCACCATTATGAGACCGACGGCGGTGCCCAGCGTGAGGGCGGCGCCCTGGAGGCCCGTGACTAGGCCGCGTTCCTTGGCCGGGAACCAGGCTACGGCGACCGCGGCCGCGCTCCCGATGATCGGCCCGCAGGCGATGCCCTGAATGACGCGGAGGAGGGCCAGGGCGCCGAAATTAGGGCCCACGACCGGGATGAGGGCGCTGCTCGCCCCGAGGAGGAGGCTCGCGCCGACGAAGGTCTTGGCGATGCCGATCTTGTCGATGAGGGCGCCGCCGACGATGGCGAAGATGCCGACGAAGAGGGTGAAGGCGCCCATCATGACGCCCGTCACCTGGCCGAGCGAAAGGTTGAGCTGCTTTGCGATGTCGCCGACGAGGGGCGCGAAGGAGATGAGCATCGACCCCTGGGCGATCGTCGCGACGACGAGCATGATGAGGACGAGCCACCGGAATCTCGGATACTGGATCTCTGCCATGAGGTCCTCCTGTAGTGCTTTGTGCCGGCGTACCGGCTATCCGCTCGCGCCGAGGCGCGCTGCGTCAGTTCTTGCTGGGACCGACCCCGGGCCAGTACTCCTCCATGATCTCGATCCAGATGCCGTCCGGATCGACCACGTACGTGACGCCTCCGGAAGTGTCGGGATCCGCGTCCGGGGGGAGCGGCCGCACCGGGCTCGCGCTCTGGTCGTTCGGCCAGCGGCAATCGATGATGGGCTTGGCGCCCTTGGCGGTGACGTGGGCCTGCATCTTCTTGTAGTCGCCGTGGCCTACCCAGAAGCAGACGTGCTTGGTCCCGAGGCTGCCTAGGTAGGACGGGACGGTGAAGGGCTCGAGCTTGTTCGGGTATTGGTAGAGCTCGATGTAGAACTCGCCGTTCTTGATCCAGGCCATCTGCACGAGGCCCTGGTTGGGCAGGTCGTTGACGCTGCGGTGGGCGAGCTCGAAGCCGAGGACGTCCTCGTACCAGGCGAGGCTCCGGTCCATGTCGGAGACGAAGATGCCGACGTGGTGCATGTTGAGCTTGAACGGAAGCGGGTTGCTCATGATGGTCTCCTTTTCCTAGTCTTTCCCGATGAAGCGATAGCGGAGGTCTTTGCCCCTGCCCTCGACCGAGAGGTCGGCGAAGGGGTTGTAGGCCGCGTTCCCGACGACCTTGTAGAGGCGATGGAGGTCGGGGAGGAAGACGCCCCAGTTGCCGATCTCCTCGGCGCAGTGCGCGGCCCAGACCCTGCCGGACTCCTCGGTCTCCGGCTTGCGGGTCCCGCAGGCCGAGGATCGGCCGACCACCCCAGAGTCGGTCTTCTGCCATTGATGGACGCGGTAGCCGAGGGGATTCGGCTCTCGGAGGGCCTCCTCGCCGAGGCCGATGCCGGCGAGGATCGCGACGTGCTCGTAGACGACGTAGTCCTTGACCCAGTCGGGAACCTCGCGCGGATCCTCCAGCCGGATGTAGAGGTTCTGCCGCTTCCCGTCGTTCCAGGTCTGCGGCGCGATGTGGACCGAGCCCACGGGATCGCCGTGCCTGACCGGCACGGCCCACTGGAGGGGCTCGTGCTGGGAGGGGTGCCACAGGAGGAAGCCCTTCTCCATGTTGCTCCAGAACCAGTCGATCATCGCCGCGGTCACGCCCTCGTGGCTCCAGTCCAGGTGCATGGCCCTGCCGTCCCAGTCCGCCTTCACTTCCATTTCAGTCCTCCCCGATGCGGCGGGCTTTTTCCTCGCCGCGAAGCACGCGCAGGGCTCCGTCGGCCAGGGCCTGCATCTCGTTCTCGCCCGGCAGGATCGCCACCGGGGCGATGAAGTCCACGCGCTCGGCTATCCATCCGGTCAGCCGCGCCGAGTGAGCCATTCCGCCCGTGATGACGATGGCGTCGGCCGCGCCCTTGAGGGCCGTGGCCATCTCGCCGATGGCCTTGGCCACCTGATAGGCCATGGCCTTGAGCACGAGCTCGGCCTCGGCGTCGCCCGCGTCGATGCGGCGCTCGACCTCGATCGCGCTGTTCGTGCCCAGGTAGGAGACGAGCCCGCCGGAGCCGCGCTGCAGCGCGAGGGCCTGGTCGAAACCGTCCTTGCGGCAGAGCTCGATCAGCCCCATCGTCGGCAGGCCGCCCGCCCTCTCGGGCGAGAAGGGGCCGTCTTCCCCCGTCACCACGTCCACGAGCCGCCCGCGCCTGTGCGCACCGACCGAAATGCCCCCGCCCAGGTGGGCGGCTATCAGGTTGAGCTCCCCGTAGGGCTCGCCGCGGGACGCCGCGTACCTGATGCACATCGCCCTCGCGTTGAGGACGTGGCTGAAGCTCTCGCGGGGCAGCCCGCGCGCGCCGGAGAGGCGGGCTACCTCCTCCAGCTCGTCCACCGAGACGCTGTCGTAGATGTATGCGGGGAGGCCCTCGGGCCTCGCGAGGTCGCAAGCGACTTCGCGCGCGATCTCGAAGGCGATCATCGCGGCGAGGTTCGACGCGTGGGGATGGTGGGGGCGGTCGCGCAGGATGCCGACGAGGGCCTCGTCGACGAGGTAGGCGCCGGAATGCACGGGCGGCAGGACGCCGCCCCGCGCCACGATGGCCGTAAGGCCCCCGGAGGCGAGGCCGCAGCGCAAGAGGAAGCCGCGGACCGCCTCGCTGCGCATGGGCAGCTGGTCGTTGAGCCGCGGGTAGCCCGCCAGCTCCTTGGCCGAGTGCTCGATCGACTCGCGTCGGCGCTCCGCCGGGCCGTCGAAGATCGCGACCTTGGTGGAGGTCGAGCCGGGATTGATGACGAGGAGGATCTCGCCCTGGGCCTCGCTCACGTGGCGGCTCCCGGGGCCTCTCGCGCGAGCGCGGCCTCCATGCCGGCCTTGAGCGCGCGGAGGTTGAGCTCCGCGAAGGCCGGCTTCACCGTCCCGCGTATCTCGCCCTCCCAGTCGAGGCCGCCTAGCCCCATTAAAGCAGCTAACGCGCCGAGCAGGACGAGGTTCATCGCCTTGGGGTTGCCGAGGCCAGCGGCAATGCCCGCGGCGTCGATCGGCATCGCGCGGACCTTGGAGCGCACGACGCCGATGGGATCGGCCGGGTAGCTCTCGAGCCCTGCGAGGATGGTCGAGCTGTCGATGCGGAAATCGTTGATGACGGCTACCCCGGAGGGCCTCAGGTACTCGAGGTAGCGCAGGGCCTCCATGCGCTCGAAAGCCACCAGGATGTCGGCGCCGCCCTTCCCGATCAGCGGGGAGCGGACGGCCTCGCCGTATCGCACCTGCGTCGTCACGCTCCCGCCGCGCTGGGACATGCCGTGGATCTCGCTCATCTTGACGTCGTAGCCCGCCGCGAGGAGGGCGTTCGACAGGAGCTTGCTGGCCAGGATGGTCCCCTGGCCGCCCACGCCGCACAGGACGACGTTCTTGATGTCGCCTTTTTCCGAAGCCATTTAGCGTCCCTCCCGGGAGATGGCCCCCTTGGGGCAAACCTGGGCGCAGACCTCGCAGCCCGCGCATTGGCTCCGATCGATCGAGGACTTCTTCTCCTCGACCTTGAAGACGACGGCCGGGCAGCCGACCCTCACGCAGGCCTTGCAGCCTATGCAGAGCGCCTCGTCGACCTTGCAAACCTGGTCGAGCGGCCCGAATTCCTCGAGGTCGGCCTCGCTATAACGCTTGAGCACGCAGGGCCAGCGCGTGACTATCACCGCGGGCCCCGAGCCCAGGGGCTCCGTCGCGGCATAGGCCCAGTCGAGGGCCTCTTTCACGTCCTCGAGGCGCAGCGGGTTGATGGTCCGTACGCTCTTGACGCCCAGGGCCCGCGCGACCGTCTCGACGTCCACTGCCTCGGCCGCCGAGCCCGTCAGGTCGAAGCCCGTGCCGGGGTTCTGCTGATGGCCCGTCATGCCCGTGATGCGGTTGTCGAGCACGCAGAGTATGGTCCGCGATTTGTTGTAGGCGCACTCGAGGAGGCTGGTCATGCCCGAGTGGAAGAAGGTGGAGTCGCCCATGACGCCGACGAGGCGCTCCTTCCCCCCGAAGCGATCGACGACCTTCTGGGCGCCGTGCGCCACCGAGAAACCGCCTCCCATGCAGAAGGCGAAGTCCTTGGCGTTGAGGGGCGGGTTCCCCGAGAGGGCGTAGCAGCCGATGTCGGAGGAGATGACGGCGTCCTGACGCTTGCGCAGCTCGACGAAGAAGCCGCGGTGCGGGCAGCCGGCGCACATGACCGGGGGCCGGGAGGCCAGGGCCGATCGGTCGTAATCGATCGCGGGCGCCTCAACGCCGAAGATGGCCTTGCGGAGGATGTCCGGGTTGA
>JANXYQ010000125.1 GCA_025355995.1 Spirochaetaceae bacterium
GTCAATTACGGAATTGAGCCTTTCCAGGGGATCACCGAGCTCACTCAGCTCTTTTAATCGGTCGTCTTCATCAAAAAAGCCTTTCTGTTTCATAGATCTGATTTTGACATAATTGCTTTAGTTTTTCGAGGTACCCTTAAGCATGAGTTACCCGCCTCGATAAAGGCAGGAGAATTATACGGTCCTTTTAGATACCTATCAATAAATATTCTCTATACAAGAATTAGGCTTGACGATTTCCAGGAGTCTTTGTATTGTAAGTATACGTTTTCGCCCAATATCGTATACTTAGTATATTGGTATTAAATTGGAGCCGACATGCCAAGCGAGGCAGAAGCCGAAAAACGCAAAGGGCTTATGGAACGCGTCCTCGATCTCTTTTTCAGAGAGGGCGTCTCCAGCCAAACGATGGAAGGCATTGCCGACAACATTGGCGTGAGCAAGCGCACCCTCTATAAATATTTCCCTGGGAAAGAATTGCTAGTCGATACCGTCATTACATATAAACTTGAATCGATAGAGGCCCAAGTACTGGCCTTGCAGGCGAGCGGTAAGCCCTTCCTAGAAAGGCTCATCGGTTTCTTCACTCTCATTGAGAAGGCGATCAAGCCCATGGCCCACAAAATGCTCACGGATATAGTGAAGAACGCCCCCTGGATTTGGCCGAAGATCGACGAGTTCAGACATAACAGGATATTGGTCCATCTCGAGGCTTTAATCGCCGAAGGCAGCGATCTCGGCTACCTTCGAGGGGACGTGAACCTCAAGCTCATATCCCCGCTCTACATAGCGATCATAGAGCAGATCGGAAGACCGGAGTTCATGGCGAAGCAATCGGCTGCGCCGCTCGAAGTCGTCTCGACATTGATCAAGGTCATTCTCGGCGGGATCCTGAGCGAAGAGGGCCGGAGCCATTTCGAAGGCGCGGAGAAGGAGTTGAAGTCGCATGAGTAAGCATCGTGTTCTCGCGGCCGCGGCGCTGGCGCTCGCCGCGTTTTCGTGCGCGCCCAAGGCGAAATACATCGAAGCCTCGGGCACGATCGAAGCCACCGAGGTGCGCTTGGCCTCGACCTCCTCGGGACGAATCCTATCCATGGGCGCGGAGGAAGGCGCGACGCTGGCCAAAGGCGACGACGTCGCCAAGATAGACCATGCCCTCCTCGACCTCCAGCTGGGACAAGCGCTTTCGGGCGTGGAGCTCGCCCGCGCCCAGCTCGACCTCCTCTTGGGCGGGGCGCGGTCGGAGGATCTGGCGCAGGCCCAAGCCGCGCTCGACTCGAGCGCGGAGGCCCTTAGGCTCGCGCGCTCCGACGCCACGCGGATGGCGGACCTCCTCGCGTCCGGCTCCGCCACGCAGCGCCAGAAGGACGACGCCGACGCGCGGCTCGCGGCCGCCGACGCGCAGAACCGCCAGGCCGAGCAAGGCCTGAAAAAGCTCGTGTCCGCGGCGAGGCCCGAGGAGCTGCGCGCGGCCAAAGCCCGACTCGAGCAGGCGGAATGGTCTGCCCGAATCGTCGAGAAGGCCATCGCGGACTGCGACGTGACCGCCCCCATCCCCGGAGTCGTCGCCGAGCGGCTGGCGGAGCCGGGCGAGCTCGCGGGCCCCGGGACCGGCCTGGCGATACTTGAGGACCTGGGCTCCCTCGAGCTGACCATCTACGTGCCCGAGGCCGCCCTCGGCGTGCTCGCGGTCGGGAAGGAAGCGACGATTGGGGTCGACGCCTTCCCCGGCAGGGCGTTCAAGGGCAGGGTGTCGCGCATCGCGTCGCGCGCCGAGTTCACCCCGAAGAACGTCCAGACCAAGGACGAGCGGGTCAAGCAGGTCTTCGCGGTGACCGTCGACCTGGGCGACGGCGAAGGCGCGCTGCGGCCGGGCATGCCGGCCGACGCGCGCCTGGGCTCTCGGTAGGCGCGGGAACGATGGCGGAGCTCGCGATAGAGGCGATCGGCCTAGCCAAGGGCTTCAAGGAGGTCGAGGCCCTCAAGGGCGTGGATTTCCGGGTCGAGCGCGGCGCCTCCTTCGCCCTGGTCGGCCCCGACGGGGCGGGCAAAACCACGGCCATAAGGCTCCTCTGCGGCCTCTTGAAGCCCGACTCGGGAAGGGTCTCGGTATTCGGGGCCGGCCCCGCGGAACCGGCCGCGAAGGCGAAGCTGGGCTACCTCTCGCAGCGATTCAGCCTCTACGGAGACCTCTCCGCGGACGAGAATATCGCCTTCTTTGCCGAGATACACGGCCGCCGGAACTATGCCAGCCGCCGCGACGAGCTGCTCGAGTTCACGCGGCTCTCCCCCTTCAGGGATAGGCTGGCGTCGAAGCTATCCGGCGGGATGCGCCAGAAGCTCGCCCTCGCCTGCGCCCTCGTCCACGAGCCGGAGCTCCTCCTCATGGACGAACCCACGACGGGCGTCGACCCGGTATCGCGGCGCGAGTTCTGGGAGATAGTCGCCGGCCTCTCGCGGGGCGGCATGACGGTAGTGGCCGCGACTCCGTACCTCGACGAGGCCGAGCGCTTCGATTCGGTGGGGATGCTCGACGAGGGCCGCTTCCTCGCCTTGGGATCGCCGCGCCAGCTCAAGGAAGGATTCGGGTGGACGGTAGTCGAGATCGCCTGCGCGGACGCGCGGAGGGTCGCGAGGATACTGTCGAGCGAGGAGGCGAGGGGCGCGGGCGTCGCGGCGGCCCAGGCTTTCGGCGATCGCGTCGACATCTTCGCCGGCGACGGCGAGGCCGCGAGGCGATATGCGCTATCCGCGCTCGCGCGGGAGGGTCTCGCGGTCGCCTCGTCGCGCATCGCGGCGCCGAGCCTCGAGAACGTATTCATGCAATTGCTTGGAGGGACGAAAGGATGAAGGCTCGCCCGACATCGATACCCAGACGCGTCGCGAAGGCGCTGATCGCGGCCGCGATTTCGCTGTGCGTGCTCCCCTCCCTGGGGGCCCAGGCGAGCCAGGAGCTCAGCCTGGAGGACTGCCTGAGGCTGGGCGCGGCGGCTAGCAAGTCCGTCGCCATGGAGGCGGCCAAGACCGCCGCGGCGCGGGCGCGACTTGATTTTTCCGAACGGCAGTACTTCCCGAGCCTCGTCGGATCGGGGTCCTATACACACTCGAGCCTGGTCGAGGCGGGCACTATAACCGCTACGCCGGCGGGAAGCCCGAAGCCGATTTCGATCCAATTGCCGGACTCCCTCCAGGACGCCGCGCTAATCAGGCTCGGCCTCCAGCAGCCCCTCTTCACCGGCTTCCGCATCGAGGCGGGGATAAGGCAGGCCAAGGCCGCCCTCGACGCGGCGCAAGCCGACGCGTCCCTGAGGCGCAGGGAGGCTTCCTCGGCGATAGTGAAGGCCTGGTGGGGCCTCGTCCTCGCCCAGGAGTCCTCGCGCGTCGTGGAGGAGAGCGCCGCCTCGATAACGGCCCACGTCGCGGAGGCCCAGACCAGGCTCGACCGCGGCATCGGCCTTCGGGCCGAGCTCCTCTCGGCCCGGATGCGCGTGGACGACCTGGATGCCCTCCTCTCGGAGACTCGGTCGGCCCTTGCCCTCTCCCGCGCCAGGCTCAACATCCTGATGGGCCTCCCATGGGATGCGGCGACCGCAGCCCCGCCGCCGTCGGAGGCCGCTACTCCAGGCGCCGTTCCGGAGATAGCCGGCCTCGTGGAACGGGCCAAATCGTCGCGCTCGGAGCTCGCCTCGGCAGCGTCGCGCCTTGCCGGGGCGGAAGCCTCGGTCCTGGCAGCAAGGTCGGGGCTCCTCCCGAGCGTATTCCTAACGGGGAGCTATTCGCTCGCCGATCCAAACCCGAAGGCCTTCCCGCAGAGGTCGGGCTTCGAGTCCCTCTGGGACATCGGCATCCTCGTGAGCTTGGACCTGGGCAGGATCCCCGCCGCCCTCTCGCAGGCCGAGGAGGCGCGGGCCACGGCGAGCCAAGCTAGGCTGGCCCTCGCCCAGGCAGGCGACGCGGTCACCTTCGACCTGGTCTCCGCCTGGCTTGAGCTATCGAAGACGGCGGATAGGCTCAAGGCGACTTCGAGCTCGGTCGGCTTGGCCGAGGAGGCCCTGCGCTCGCAGCGCGACAGGTTGGCCGCGGGACTCGCACTGACTACCGAGGTATCGGACGCGGAGACCGCCCTGCTCCGCGCCAAGCTGGACCGAACCCGCTCCAGGGTCGCCTGGGAGCTCGCCCGCGCCGCCCTGAGCGACGCCTTGGGCGAGGAATGAGGAAAGGCCCGCAATGGACGCCATCGCCGTAGAGGGCCTGGTCAAGCGCTTCGGCACATTCGTCGCGGTGGACGGAATTTCCTTCGCCGTGCCCGAGGGAAGCGTCTTCGGGCTCCTGGGCGCGAACGGCGCCGGAAAATCGACCGCGATACGCATGCTCTGCGGCCTGCTCGAGCCGAGCTCGGGAAGGGCGTCGGTGGCCGGCATAGACGTCGCCGCGGATCCCGAGGGCGTCAAGCGCAGCATCGGATATATGTCGCAGCGCTTCTCGCTATACGAGGACCTCACCGTCATCGAGAACATCCGGTTTTTCGCGGGCCTCTACGCCATCTCGAGGCGGAAGGTGGAGACGGAGGCCGAGCGGGTGCTCGCCCTCATCGGTCTCGCCGGCCGCGAGGGATCGCTCGCCGGCGAGCTACCGGGCGGATTCAAGCAGCGACTCGCGCTAGGTTGCGCCCTGCTCCACGCGCCAAAGGTCCTATTCCTCGACGAGCCGACGGCCGGAGTGGATCCCCTCGCCAGGCGGCGCTTCTGGGACATCATCTACGAGGTCGCGGACTCGGGCTCCACCGTGCTGGTCACTACCCACTACCTCGACGAGGCGGAGTACTGCGCGACGGTCACTCTCATGCACGCAGGGCGCATCGTCGCCAAGGGAAGCCCGGCAGGCCTCAAGGCGGAGCGCTTCCCGGGCGCGATGCTCGAGGTAGACTGCGACCGCCCGGCCGAGGCGATAGCGGCCCTGGCCGCCGACGGCCGGATCGAGGAGGCGTCGCTCTTCGGGTCGAGGCTCCATGCCGCACTCGCTCCCGGTCTCGGCGACCGGGAGGACGCCGAGGAAACCGTCCGCGCCGCGCTCGCCGCCGCGGGCTTCGCCGTCCGGAGCGTAGAGAGGATACCGCCGAGCCTCGAGGATGTGTTCATCAGGGTGATCTCCGAAAGCGCGAAGGGAGGCCCGCTGTGAACGGCCGCGTAGGCGCCCTCGTCCGGAAGGAGTTCCGCCACATTTCCCGAGACCCCGGCACTCTCGGCGCCCTCCTCGTGGTTCCCCTCTTCCTGCTAGCAATGTTCGGCTGGGCGATAAGCCTCGACGTCAACGACGTCCCCCTGCTCGTCCGCGACCTCGACCATACCGCCGAGAGCCGCGCCCTCACGGCCGCTTTCTTCTCGAGCGGCCGCTTCTCCAGGATGGACGACGGCAGGGACGCTGGCGAGGCCCTCGATTCGGGCAGGGCCGCGGCGACGCTCGAGCTGCCCCGGGGCTTCGCGCGCTCGCTCGGCCGGGGCGAGACGGCCGCGGTCCAGGTCCTCGTCGACGGGAGCGACGCGACGCGGGCCGCGACCGTCATCGGCTATGTCGAGGGCATCGTGATGCGCTTCGGAGCGGAGCGCATCACCCTGAAGGCCGCGAAGGCGGGCGTCGCCCTGCCCTCTGCCCTGGATACCCGTCCCCGCGTGCTCTTCAACCAGGACCTCCGTTCGGTCAACAACCTCGTGCCCGGGCTGGTCGCGATAATCCTCATCATCAGCGCGGTAATCTCGACCGCCCTCGCAGTCGTCCGCGAGAAGGAACTCGGGTCTATGGAGCAGCTCGTAGTCTCTCCCGTGGAGTCCTGGGAACTCGTCGCCGGGAAAACCCTCCCCTACGCGACGATCGGCCTTATCTCGGCTGCCCTGGTGCTCGGGGCGGGTTTCCTCCTCTTCGGCGTGACCGTGAAGGGATCCATCCTCGAGCTGGCGTTCATGACGACCCTCTTCGTCTTCGCCTGCCTCTCCCTCGGGATACTCATTTCGACAGCCGCGCCCACCCAGCAGGTCGCTTTCTTGGCCAGCGCGATGCTGACCCTCCTCCCGACCTTCCTACTCTCGGGTTTCGTCTTCCCGATCCGGAATATGCCCCCGATAATCCAGGCGATAACCTGGCTTTTCCCGACGAAATACTACATAGAGATCCTCCAAGCCCTCCTCCTGAAGGGAGTCGGCATCGGAAGCTACTGGCGCTCCGCCTTGGCGCTCCTCGTTTACGCCCTCGCCGCGGCGTCGATAGCCTCCGTTCGGTTCGCGCGCTCGAGGGGACGTTGACATGAGCCGATTGTCGAGCCTGGTCCAGAAGGAATTCCAGGAGTTCCGCCGCGACAAGAAAATGCGGGCCATCGTCGTCGTGGCGCCGATCATGCAGATCCTCGTGCTCGGCTACGCCGCCAACATGGACGTGAAGGACGTCCCGATGGCCGTTTACGACCAGGACCACAGCTCGGAGAGCCGCGACCTCGCTCGCGCCTTCGTCGCGTCCGGGTCCTTCCTCGTCGCCGCGGCGCCCGAATCGGCCGAGGCCGTCGACCAGGAGCTTTCGTCGGGCAGGGCCGAGATCGCGGTCGTCGTGCCGCCAGGATTCGGGGCCGCTCTTCGGGGCCGCGGATCGCCCTCGCTGCAGCTGCTCGTAGACGGGTCCCGGGCTAACACAGCCGCGGTCGGGATGGCCTACGCGGCCTCGGTCGCGAACGATTTCTCGCTGCGCTTCGCCCCCGGCTCTTTACGGATCGCCCTGCCCGTCGAGGCGCGCACCCGCATTTGGTACAACCCCGAGCTCAAGAGCCGAGCATTCATGATTCCCGGAGTCTTCGCCCTCCTCTTGATGGTCATCACCATTATCCTCACCTCGCTGGCGATAGTGAAGGAAAAGGAGAGCGGGACCCTGGAACAGCTCATCGTGACGCCATTGCGGAAAGCGGAGCTCATCGCCGGCAAGCTCGCGCCCTTCGTGCTCGTCAGCCTGATCCTCATCTGCCTGGCGCTGGCGGCCTGCGCCCTCTTCTTCGGCATAGTGCCGCGCGGCAGCATTCTCCTCCTCTTCGTGCTATCGCTCGCCCTCGTGTTCTCCACGCTCGGCATCGGGCTTCTCGTGTCGACGCTCGCGAAAACCCAGCAGCAGGCCATGATGTTCTCGATCTTCTTTTTCATGTTCCCGATGATGATCCTCTCCGGCTTCGTCTTCCCCATCGCGAACATGCCTGCCCCGATCCGCGCCTTCACCTACCTCATGCCCCTCAGGTACTACATGATCATCGTGCGGGGAATATTCCTGAAGGGGTCCGGAATCGGCCTTCTCTGGAAGCAGCTATGGCCGCTGCTGGCCATCGGCGTCGCGGTCGTGAGCTTCAGCATCGCGAGGTTCAGGAAGCAGCTGGAATAGGGAGCGATCCCTGGGGCAGGGAGTATATGGCGAGGCGACAGGAATGCTCGAAGCCGAGGCTCTCGTAAACCGGCCTTCCGAGCTCGGTGGCGTGAAGGATGCAGCGGTCGACGCCCCTGCGCTCGAGCTCGCCCAGCGCGGCGCTCACGGTTTCGGCCCCGAAACCCCGACCTCGCGCCTCCCGCGCCGTCGCGACGAAATAGACACCGCCGATCCCGACGCCGTCGATGAAGGCGAAAGCCGCCGAGACCGCCGCGCCTTCCGCTCTCCCCAAGAAGCCGAAGGCGCGATCGGACGAGAGCGCCGCCAATAGGCTCGCGAAGGCCTGGCCCGATCCTGGGCCGGATTCGAACAAGTTCTCCGCGACTATCTTCGCGGAGGCGGCGTACTCATCCCGGCTCGAGAGGAGAGATAGGGATAGTCCGGCCGTAGGTCGGGGGCGCACGCGCCGCTTGAGCTCGAGGGCCATTCCGGTGGATGGCTTGGTCGGAACGAAGCCCGCGCCAGCGAGGAGTCTTTCCGCGTCGAAGGGAAGGGAACTGGGACCGACCCGCACTTTATTGGGTACGGCTCCGGAGGCTATTCCCTCGCGGAGCTCGGCGAGGCAGCCATCCTTTGCGTCGAGATCCAGCGCATAGACCGCCTTCGGCCATGGCGAGGGCGCGAGGTCGATGAAGGAGAAGCAGCTGCGGCGATTCCCCGGGATTCCCGCGGCTACCGAAGCGTACTCGTAGAATTCGAAGAGATTAGCATCTACCGACGACTCGGGCATCGGCCGATTATAGTCGACAGAATGCTCCCGTGAAACCTGTCTATGCGAGACTCAGCGCCGCCTCTTCAATTTTCCTCGCCGTAAGGCCGAATCGCTCTTGCAGGTATTCTTGGGTGCCCACCTCCCCGAACTCGTCGCGGACGCCGATGCGCGCGAATTTTATCGGGATTCCCTCCTCGAGCAGGTACTCGGCGATTGCCCCGCCGAGGCCGCCCGAAGCCTGCCCGTTCTCGCAGGAGACGACCCTTCCCGTCTCCCTCGCTAAGGCGAAGAGCGTATCGAGGTCGAGAGGCTTGAGGCTGAGTACATCGATCACCGAGGCGGCCATGCCTCGGAGGGCAAGGCCCTCCGCCGCCTTGATGGCCTCGCCGACCATGAGGGCGCCGAGAGCGAAGATCGCGACGTCCTTGCCGCGTCGGAGGACCTTCGATTTCCCGATCTCGAAGGACTCGGACGACGGGTAGAGGATATCGGCGCTCCCTCGGGGCATGCGGATGTAGACGCAGCCGTAGAGCTCTGCCGAGCGCCGTACGAGAGCCGCGAGGCTCACCGGGTCGGAGGGCTCGAGGACGCAGAGCCCGGGTATCGCTCGCATCAGTACGAGGTCCTCGAAGGGCATGTGCGTGCCGCCGTTGTACTTGGCGGTGACTCCGGGGTCGGTCCCCACGAGCTTCACGTTGAGCCTCGCATAGTTGGCCGAGAGGAAGAACTGGTCGTAGTCCCTCCTGCCGGCGAAGCTGCCGAAGGTAGCCGCGAAGGGGATCCTCCCGGCGGCGGAGAGGCCCGAGGCGACGCCCACCATGTTCGCCTCCGCCACGCCTGCGTTGAATGCGCGGTCGGGAAAGGCTTTCGCGAACGAGGCCGTGCCCGTCGCCCTCATCAGGTCGGCCTCGAGGACGACGATGTCCGGATTCTCGCGTCCCAACTCGATGAGGGTCTCGGCGTAGGCCGCGCGCATCTCTTTCTTTTCCATTTCAGCGACCTTCCAAGGCCGCGATGGCCTTCTTCGCTTCCTCGGCGCCGAAGCTCATGTTGTGGCTCTCCACCTTGCCCTCGCCGATGCTGAAGCCCTTCCCCTTGATCGTGTCCAGGATGATCATCGATGGCCTGCCCAGCTCGAGCGCGGCCGCGCCTATCGCGCCATCCATGGCCCCCATATCGTGGCCGTCGACTTCCTGGACGAACCATCCGAAGGCCCGCCACTTGGCCGCGAGCGACCCGAGGGCCATGATTTCGTCCGTCCGCCCGTCTATCTGCATTCCGTTGCGGTCGACGAAGGTCGTCAGCCGGTCGAGCTTGTAGTGCGCGGCGAACATGGCCGCCTCCCACACCTGCCCCTCGTCGCACTCCCCGTCACCTATCACGCAATAGACGCGCGACCCGACGCTGGCGAGCCTATTGCCGAGCGCGATCCCGCAGGCCGCCGAGATGCCTTGGCCGAGTGAGCCGGTCGTCATGTCGATGCCCGGAGTCCTGTTCCGGTCGCAGTGGCTGGGAAGGGCCGTCCCCCCGACGTTCAGGGTCCTAAGCCACTCGATCGGGAAGTAGCCCTTGAGGGCCAGGGTAGCGTAGAGGGCCGGTCCCGCGTGTCCCTTGGAAAGGACGAGCTGATCCCGGTCCGCTCGACGCGGATCCTTGGGGTCGACGTCCATGCGCCGGAAATACAGCAGCGCGAGGAGGTCCGCCACCGACATCGCGCCCCCGATGTGCCCGACGCCGAGGTGGCCGATGGCGTCGATGGTCAAGACGCGTATCTCCTTGGCCCGGCCTTCGAGCTCGGCGACCTGATCCTTCGTCATCGGGACCTCCATGATTATGCCCGCCTCAGTCTATGAGTGGTACGGTTACGGTTCCGTCGAGGAGGACGGCGACTCGAGCGCTCGGGCCCTTCTCCTCCAGCGCTTCGGAAAGTGCGTCGGGAAGGGAGCCGCGCTTGGCGACGAAAGCCATGCGAAGGGTCGCCTCGTCGAGTTCGCTCAACGCGCGAATGCTCGCTCGGGATGCGACCTGGGCTATCTTGGCCGCCTTATGGTAGCCGAGGCGATATCCCGAGGCGATGCGCTCCATGGCCTCCGCGGGCCCCCTGGAGGAGCCCAGCAGCTCGATGTACGCGCGATCCCCCACCCCGTCCCGGCAGGAAGCGACGAGGATGAGGATGCCTCCGTCCGCAAGGGCGAGGGCCCCGTTGTCGATCGCCTTTTGCGCCTGATAGAGGTCGATGTCCATGGGATGGCGGGCGACGGAGATCACGATATCGGCTCGGGAGGGCAGCCGTACGGCGAAGATCGAGTTCGCCTTCTCCACGGCCGCGGCGAAGGAGGCCCTGATATCCCCGGCGAAACAGCCGGCGAGGCCTTGAGCCTTGTCCAGCACGGTCATTATCGAGAAGACGCCCCCGGGTAGTAGCCTGAGGGCGTCGTCCATGTCCTGGCTCACCGGGTTGTCGGCCAGGGCGAGGGCCCGCGCCCGCGGGTCCAGCGCGAGCCGGTGGTTCGCCTGGATCGTCTCGAAGCCCGCCACCCCGGGGAGGAAGGCCTTCCGCCCCCCCGTATAGCCCGCGAAGTAATGCGGCTCGACCGAGCCGATCGCCACGACCCGGTCAGCCTCGACGAGGGTCCGGTTGAGGAGAATAGGCGTCCCGTTCCGCGTATGCCCGAGGTCGACGAGATTCGCGTTGTCGCGAGCGTCGTGGGCTTCTATCCGATTCCTGAAACGACCGTAGTGCCTGCCTAGGATCTGGCGGTACTCCTCCTCCGTCGGCCCGCGGTGGGCGCCGGTCGCGACCAGGAAGCGCGCGTCCTTTCCCTCTAGCTCGTCCCCCACAGCGTCCAGGACCGCCGGCGTGGGCGTAGGCCTAGTCGCGTCGTTCAAGATCACGAGGAGCCGTTTCGAGGAGGAGAGGAATCGGCCCAATGACGGCCCCCCGAAGGGCCGCTCGACGGCATTCTCGACCATCGCAGCCGGGGAGCGGCGCTCTCCTATGACCTCGTTGGGTTCTATGACCGCGAGAAGCCTGTCCTCCGGGAGGTCGATGTCTAGGACTCGATCCAGATAAGGGATGCCGATCCTCATGCCCTCAGCCCGCCTATGCCTTCCTGACCTCTGCGACGGCCCAGTCCAGGGCTTCGCGGAGCATCGACAACGGCGGCTCCTTGATGTGGCCGAGCCTCATGAGGTCGTCGGTGAGGGCTCGCGAGGCCGCGATGTCCGACCTGGCCCTGTCGTAGGCGGCCTGCCAGCTCATCGTCACCCGCGCGACGCCCTCCTCGATCGCCTTCGTCGCCACGTCGGCGGCCTGGATCGCGAAGACCTCGGACTCGTCCATGCGCGCGGTGATGTCGTCGGGCGTTATGCCCCGCTTGGCGGCGAAGTCGGCTATCGAGTGCGCGCAGCGTATCGCCATCCCGTCCGTCACCTTGCGGGCGCGCACCAGCAGGGCCCCTTTGAGGAGGCCGGGAAAGCAGACCGAGTTGTTCACCTGGTTGGGGAAGTCCCCGCGGCCCGTCGCCACGATGAAGGCTCCCTCCTCCTTG
>JANXYQ010000004.1 GCA_025355995.1 Spirochaetaceae bacterium
GGTCAGCGGGTTCGCGCTCGAGCGCGGCGGCGGCGGCCTTCACGGCCCCGGCCAGCTCCGAGCGGCCGGGCAGTCCGCCGGCGCGCGCTCGCCCGAAGAGCTTAGCCACGGCCTCTCCTAGGAGTCCGTCTCGATCCGCTCGAGCCAGGTCCTGGCGGCCGGGTCCTCGGGGTCGATATCCAGGGCCGTCCGGAAGAATCCGGCGGCCTCGCGCAGCTTATCCTGCCTGACCGCCACCGCTCCCAGGTTCACGATGACCTTGACGTTCTCGGGCTCGGCCCGCAGCGCGCGCTCCAGGGCGCGCCTTGCCTCGGGCACCCGCCCCAGCTCGAGGAGGCAGATCGAGAGCTCATTGAGCGGGTCCACCCCGTCGGCGCCGAGGGCGAGGGCCTTCTCGAAGGCTTCCCTGCCCTCTTCCCAGCGGCCTAGCCGGCGGTTGGCCCAGCCTACGAGGAAGTAGCCATTCCAGACGGCGGGGTGCCGCTCGATGAACTCCTCGGCCTTGGCGAGGCCCTTCTCCTCCTCGCCGAGGTTGATGAAGTCGAAGGCTTCTTTAAAGAGATTGTCGAGGTAGCCCTGCTGCCTGAGCTTCTCCAGGACCTCCTTGGCCCTCTCCTTCTTGTCGTCGTCGTCGCCCACCTTCACGTAGGTCTCCAGGAGGGAGGCCGCGCGATCGAAGTTGCGCCTCCGCATGAAGAAGAAGGCCGCGTTGAAGTAGGCCGGGGCGAAGGGCGGCTCGAGGACGAGGAGGCGCTTGTAGGCGTCGAAGGCGCGCTCGTCCATCGCCTCCGCCAGGGCGTCGCGGCCGGATTGGGAGTAAAGCTCGGCCCTGTCCTCGGAGAGGATGGCCAGGTCGAGTAGGGGCTCGGGCGCCTCGGGATAGAGCCCCGCGAGGGCCCGGAAGATCTCCTCCGCTATCTCCCACTCCTTGCTCCGCGCCTTGGCGATGCCCGCCTCCGAGAGCTCGGTCAGGATGCCGGGCCGCACGGCCTTCACGAAGGAGCGGTAATACTCCGCCTTCTCGTGTTCGGGCTTCCAGGCGAGGAGGCGTATCATGCCGGCGACGATCGCCTCCGCCGTCAGCTCTTTCGGATCGAAGCGCTCGCCCTCCCCCGAGGATACGGGGCCCGTCTCGACCGGCAGGGGGATCGCCGGGTCGGGCGCGAAACCGCCCATGGGGCGCGCGAGGGCCGCGGGCAGCTCGATGAATACGAGGCGATTCAGCGCGGCGTCGCCGGGGCTGGTCGCGAAGCCTTCGGCCTCGTCGTCGTGAAAGTCGTCCATGCTCATCTCCTCGGGAACGCGCGGGGGCTTAATTAAGCCTTGCCCTCTGTCGGCGCCGCCCCGGAGTCCTCCTCGGACCTCGGCTGGCGCACCTGGCTCAGGTAGTCGTTGACGTGCATCTTGAAGGTCATGGGCACCGCCTGCTCGTCGAATTGCACCGCGATGGCCGTGAGGTCCTTGCGGCCCTCCACGTCCTCGTAGCGCACGATCTTGCCCTTCAGGTCTATGCTCTCGCGAGGCTCGTCCATCTCGACCCGGAGGATGCACTCCTTGTCGACGAGGAATTTCGCGAGGCCGAGTATTATCGCCTTGGTGCCCGAGAACGAGAGGTCCCGGAGGATGCACTTGCGGGGGACTCCCTGGACGTAGATGTAACTGTCCTTGGAGACCAGGCAGAGCCGGCGCATCGCGTCGGGGTTGAGGAGGATCCGCTCGTCCTTCCTGCGCGACGCGTTCATGTTCGCCTCGAGGAGGCGGCCCATGATGTCGATGAAGTCGTCCGGCGGGCGCTGGGTGTATTGCAGGCTCGCGTACTGGAGGTCTCCCCCGCCGAGCGAATAGCTGCTGAAGCCAAGGATCTTGGCCCCTATGAAGAAGCTGACCGGGTCCGGCTTCTCGAGGAGCTTGAAGCTGAAGCGGAGGCTGACCATGTTGTTGGCCTTCGCGATGCGCTCGGTGAGGGCCTGCTTGCTGCTAATGATGACCTTGGCTCCCGAGAAGGAGCTGGAGTACACGACGCAGGGCCACTGCTCGCCCACGCACTTCAGGAACACGCCTCGAGGGTCGAGGCCGGTGCTCTTGAGGATTTCCTTAGTATAGGTAACGTCGATCGCCTTATAGAGCTCGAACCATTTTCCTATCTGCTGGCTGGTGGTTATCGACATAAGTATTAATTGATAATAGCCTTCGGGGCCCCAGAGGTCAACAACGGAGAATCCGGGTAATCTGCCCCGCTGTTCCTGCGAGGATACGAACTAAGTCCTTATTCCTTCCAGGGAAAGAACATGCCCTTGAGCGTCCGTTTGCCGACCAGCTCCCTGTCCTCCGCGAGTAGCTCGTCCCAGGGGACCGCCCGCCTGTTCGCGTCGGGATTGGCCTCGAGCCAGTCGTACTTGTAGAGCCTGAGCCTGAGCGCGACGTCCTGCGCCAGCGCGAGCCCCGCGAAGCCGGGAAGGAGGAAGGCGAGGAAGATCGAGATCGCCAGGAGTATGACGCTATAGAAGAAAAGGAAAATGGAGAAGCCCGGGTTGTCGAAGAACATGACGAAGCTCTTGCGCAGGTTCTTCTTGAGGCCGCCGCCGAGCCGGGCCCGGAGCGGGATGTAGTACTGAAGCGCCAGCAGGAGCACGACGGAGAACCAGAATATGACCCCCGCGGCCAGGGCGCCGAGGATGCCCCCGATGCTCAGGTAAAAGGGAAGCCCCACCGAGACCACGAACCAGCCTGCCGCGAGCAGCGCGCCGACCTGGAGCCCGGGAGCGAGGCCCGCCTTGACGTGCGGCCAAATGTCCCGGGCGTGGAAGCTCCCGAAATCCGCCACGTCCTTCATCGCGAAGACCGAGGCCGACCACCAGACCGCGCCGGCGGCCAGGGAGAGCGCGCCCAGGGCTATCCCGGCCCAGGCGGGGAGGCCGAGGCTCCCGGGCAGGACCGCGCCTATCGAAAGGACGACGATAAAGCCGAGGTTGAGGAGGATAAGGGAGAAAAGATGGTCCCATCCGTCGAAGAAGGCCTTCTTGATGAAGCTTCCGATCATGGATGCGGTATATCCTATTCTTGACATGATGGCAAGCGCGCAATTATGTTTGGTCCACGTCATGACGCCCATCCCAGGAGGCAGGAGAGTTGGAAGAGACCCCATACCGTTTCCCGCTCGAGAATTTCATGAGCAGCGAGAAATTCGAGCGCATCAAGGCCTTCGGCAAGGACAAGGAGACCCCCTTCCTCGTCCTCGACCTCGACGTGATCAAGGCCAACTACGAGGCGCTCAGGACCAAGCTGCCCTACGCCAAGGTCTATTACGCGGTCAAGGCCAACCCCGACGACGCCGTCGTCTCCCTGCTCCGCGACCTCGGCTCCAACTTCGACGTGGCCACCCGCTACGAGCTGGACCAGCTCCTGCGCCTGGGAGTCGGCCCCGATCGCCTGAGCTTCGGCAATACGATAAAGAAAGAGCGCGATATCGCCTATTTCTACGAGAAGGGCGTGCGCCTCTTCGTCACGGACAGCCCCTCCGACCTCGACAAGATCTCGCGGGCCGCTCCCGGCTCCAAGGTATTCTTCCGCCTCCTCACCGAGGGCTTGGGTGCGGACTGGCCCCTGTCCAAGAAATTCGGCTCCCACCCCGACCTCGCCCGCCAGCTCATCAAGCTTTCCGTGCGCCTCGGCCTCGAACCCTACGGCATCTCCTTCCACCCCGGCTCCCAACAGCGCGACGTGGGCGCCTGGTCCTCCGCCATCACCACCGCCGGCCAGCTCTTCCGCTGGGCCCGCGAGGAGGCGAACGTCAAGCTCAAGATGCTCAACATGGGAGGCGGCTTCCCCGCCGACTACGTCGAGCCCACCGATACCCTGCAGCAGTACGCCGAGGACATCAGCCGCTTCCTCGACAACAACTTCAAGGCCGAGTGGCCCGAGGAGGTCATCATCGAGCCCGGCCGCTCAATGGCAGGCAACGCCGGCGTCATCGTCGCCGAGGTCGTCAACATCGCCAAGAAGTCCGTGCACGAGCGCTACCCCTGGGTATTCCTCGACATAGGCAAGTTCGGCGGCCTCATCGAGACCCTGGACGAGGCGATCAAGTACCCAATCTACTTCGAGGGTTCGGGCAACGCGAGGGAGATCATCGTCGCCGGCCCCACCTGCGACAGCATGGACATCCTCTACGAGAAGTGGACCTACACGATGCCGGACTCGGCGCGCATCGGCGACAGGGTGTACATCCTGACGACGGGCGCCTACACGCAGAGCTACAGCTCGGTCTACTTCAACGGCTTCCCTCCCCTTTCTTCGTATATTTTAAAATAGGGGGAGCACCATCGCATAACGTGGAGAAATCCGTACGAGATTCGCCGTCCCGCGCGCGAAACCTGCAGTATCGTACGGATTTCTCGCACCTCCACGAGCGGCTCCCCCTCGCTTCGCCCTCCTCGGCAAGGGGCGTTAGGCGACATAGATCAAGCCATTCGCACAAATCGCCCCTTGCCTGCGGTGGGCTCCGCTACCCCTGCTCTCGCGCGACGCGTGGTCGGGGCTTCATACGCCGGGCGGGGCCGGCTTCGCGGGGCTAGAAGCCCGCGGCCATGAACGGACTTTCCCCCTAAAAGCCGCCGCGCCGCGCGCCGATAGTGAGATCGGAGGCCAGCATGACGAAATCCGCGACCCGCCCCGCCGTCCCGACGCGCGCTCGAGGCGCCGAGGCCCTGTCTATCGTCGCCGAGACGAGGGAGCTCTTCGAGGAATACTTCGACAGGACCTGGCTCACCCTCCTCGTCGACGACATGCCCATCGACCGCGCCCTCCTGCGGGACATCCGCCGCCTCCTGGCCACGAGGGAGCTCTACCCAGGCGACGAGAGGGACCTGCGGGAGGGCGCCCAGGCCCTGTCGCTCTTCGTCTTCGAGGCCCAGCGCCGCCTCCTGCCCATGATCAGGGAGAGGCTCGGCATTTCGGGACTCGCTCCCACGCGCCGCGTGGCCGATTCGACGCAGATGCTCCTCCGCCGCCTCGTCGCCTCGGCCTTCCCCGACAACCTCGAACATCTGCGGATCCTCTCCGAGCGGCTCGAAGCCAGCCTCCGCTAAGGCTTCCCCTCAAGCGGGCTCGTCCTAGCGCCTTACGGCGCTGAGACGTAGGGTAGGTATCATGTGCCCGCTTTCGCGGGCTCGTCTTCGAAGCTGAATAGCTCGTCGATGGTGGCGCCTAACTTCTTGGCCACGGCGTGGGCTAGGCGGAGGGAAGGATTGTACTTGGCCTGCTCTAGGAAGACTATAGTCTCCCGCCGCACACCCACCGCCTCGGCCAGCTGCCCCTGGGTGAGATCCAGGCGGGCGCGGAATTCCTTCATCCGGGTCGTCAATCGACGTCGCCCTTCCTGTTTACGATGGCCCGCGCCACGAAAAAAGACAGGGCCATGATCATCATGATGTAGGAGAAAACCTGGGGAACGCTCAATCGGATGACCTCTATATATGAAAAATATCCAAGGGCTATGATCGAAAAATAACTGACGAGCCAAGAATAGCTCATCGCGCGGTTGGCCAGGCGGATAGTGCGCTCGTCCTTCTCGACTTTCTCGCCGCCCCGCCTTTGAATGAGGAAAAAGAAAATGCAGAAGACCAGGCCAAAGGCTATAAGGGTCCAGACGAGGGACTGCGTCTCCATTTTCTTGGCACTGACGAGCCCGTAGATTTCCAGGACTGCCAGCGGGATGCAGATGATCCATGCGATGATCGTGGATTTTTTGGTTTTCATCTCCTCTCCTGTGCGAATATTATAACTTAATGTTAGATATATACCACTTCTCTGCTCCACGCAAGCGAAAAAAGAGCCCGAGCCCCGGCCAGGCTCGGGCTCCGTTCTGTCCCTATCCAGCCTAGGCCGGGATCTGTTCCTGGCCTTCGGAGAGAAGGAAGGAGAAATCCTTCGCGATGTACTCCACGATGGTCTTCGCGATCAGCTCGTGCCCGAGCTCGTTGGGATGGATGCCGTCCCTGCAGATCAAACCGGTATAATCGGGCGTCCTAAGGAAGGCCCCCCTGATGTCGATCCACCTGGTCTTCGTCTCCTCCGCGACGGCGATTATCGAGGAGCTGTAGCGCTCCTGCCACCAGTAGATCTTCGTCACGCTTCCGAGCCACCTCATGATGCTGCTCTCGAGGCGGGGATCCTGCTTGCTCACCCACTTGATGAAGCTGTCCGCGTCGAGGGGCGGCAGGGTCATGAGGACGGGGACGATGTCTTCGTCCTTGAGCTCGGCTATCGTTCGCTTCAGCGCGCCCTCGAATACGGAAAGGTCGGTCTGGGGCTCGTGGGGCAGCTCAGGATGGGCCGCGATCTCGTCCCAGGCGAAGTCGCAGTCGTTTCCGCCGTACTCGATGAGCACGATGTCCGGCGGGCTCTTCGCGATGTCGGCTCCCAGCCTCGTAATCCCGCGGATCAGCGTGTTGCCGAACCTGGATGCGTTGCGCACCATCCCTTTCAGCTTCTTCTGGACCAGGGCGACATAGCTGTTCTGCGAAACCGAGTACTTGCCCTTGTCCTCGTCGTAGATGACGCCCCTGGATATGGAATCGCCGGAAACGAGAAAGCTGAATTTTCGTTCAACGGGAATATCGCTCATGCCAAATAGACAGCGAAAGCGAAAAATGGTTTCACCCGGCGGCGAATCGAATCCGCGGCATTCAGGGCCTCGCCACCGGGGTCGTCATCGTGACCGAGTAGCCTCGGTACCCGAGCCCGTCGAGCCTCTGCGACGCGATGCGCGATTCATCTTGGGAGAGGTCCGGAAGGACGACCCGGAAGCGGCCGCCCGCACGCTCGATGACCGCGGAGAGGCCCGAGAGGCGGAGCCGCTCCAGCGTGCCCCTCGCGTTGGCCTCGCTCGCGTAGGAGGCCACCTGGATCCGCACTCTCGCGGAGCTCGAATCTCTCGCTCCGTTCGAGGCGGCCGAGCCCTGGCGCTCGGCCGCCGCCGATCCCTCGGCTGGACTCGAGCCGTCTATCGAGCCGCCCTTCCAGGCGAGAGCCTCCTCCTTCGGGATGACCGCCAGGGACACCCTGGCGGTGCCCGTTGGGATCATGCCTATTATGCGCGCGGCGGCCTCCGAAAGGTCGATCACGCGGTCCTTCGCGAAGGGTCCGCGGTCGTTCACGCGGACGACTACGCTCGAGCCGTTGTCGAGGTTGCGGACTCGCAGGTAGGTCCCGAAGGGAAGCGTACGATGGGCCGCGGTGAGCTTCTCCTTGTCGTAGACCTCGCCGTTGGAGGTCTTCCGGCCGTTGAAGTAAGGGCCGTACCAGGAGGCGATTCCCGTCTCGGCGGCCGCGGCTCCCGCGCCGGCCGAGGGCACCGAGGGAGCGGCCGAGGCGAGGCCCAGCTGAAGGCCAAGGGCGGCGGCCAGCGCGAGGACGCGCCGCGCGACCGCGATCGGAGGCAAGCGCGCTCGCCAGGGCGGGATCATGGTATCACGTCCCCTTGGGCTGGGCGGCGATCGCGGAGGCCGCGGCGGCGATCTCGTCGAGGAGCTCGCCTATGTCGCCGGCCTCGACGGAGGAGAAGGCGACCCGGAGGCAGCGGTCCTGTATCGTGACCGTCCCGATGCCCCGCTCGAGCAGGAGCTTCTTGCGGAGCGCCTCGGCCGGGATGCCGACGCACTCGAGGCTCAGGAAGTATCCGGAATTGAAGGGCAGGGGCCGGAGGCAGGACGGCAGGGGCCGCGAGGCGAGGCGGTCGCGGGCGCGCGCGTAGCGCTCCGCGAGGAGGCCGCGCAGGCGCGCCTTCTGCTCGCTCGCGCCCGCGGCGTCGAAGGACTTGAGCAGGAGGTTCTGGGCGGGGGCGGAGGAGTTGGAGACCGAGGAGCGCACGAGGCCCATGAGCTTCTTGACGAGGGCATCGTAGCCCTTCGGGCCGAGGGATGCCGAGCCGAAGGTCAGGAAGCCTATGCGGAAGCCCCAGACGTAATCCTCCTTGGTCGGGCCGTCGGCCTTGACCGCCAGGATGTTGGGATGGGCCCAGGCGATCCTCGCGAAGATGGACTCCCTCAGCAGCCCCTCCTCGTATTGCAGCCCGAAATAGGCGTCGTCGACGAGGACCAGGAGGGCGATGCCCTCCTCGGCTATCCGCCTGAAGGCCGCGACGATCGCGTCCGCCTCGGCCAGGGTCGGCGTGTAGCCCGTAGGATTGTTGGGGAAGTTGAGGACGCAGGCGGCCTTGGCAGCCTTGCCGGCCGCCTTCGAGCGGTTCGCCGAGGCCCGCAAAGCCGATTCGAGCCCCTCGACGTTGAATCCGAGCCCCGCGAAGGTCGGGTAGGTCGCGCACTTCGCCGCCTTGCGCTCCTCGACTATCAGTCGATAGTTGGGCCACGAGAGATCGGGCAGCGCCAGCTCGTCGCCCTCGTCGAGGAAGAGATCGACGAAGGCGGAAACGGCGGCGGTGAGGCCCGGCACGACGACGGGCGAGGAGCAGTCCCTGCCCCGCATCGACGGATTCTTCTTGTCGAGCTCCGCGCGCCAGCGAGAGCGCAGCGCGGCCACGCCCGCGGTCGGCGCGTAGGCCACGGCCTCCTTGGGGCTCAGGGACGGCAGGCCGGCTCGGATCGAGTCGAGGATCATCGGCTCCCCGCCTTCGTAGGCCATGCCGATCGTGGCGTTGAAGCGGTGAGCCTTCTCGTCGGCCTCCGCGCTCTGCGAGACTATGCCCTTGGGGAAGTACATGCGCCTTCCCAGGGCGGAGAGGAGGCGCTCCGCGACGCTTCCGGCCAATGCCTCGTTGAGTTCTTCCGCGAGCGCATTCATGATTTCACCTCTTCGCGTCTACCCTAAACGTGGGCCTCGAGGGGTGTCAAGGCGGCTAGGCCCTCGGCTTGACACAAGGCCCGGCCTTGCTCATATATTTATCCATCGCGATCATGCTTTCGGAGGCTTCGATGAAGAGAAACATAGCGCTTGTACTCGTATTGTCGGTCGGTCTCGCCGGCCTCGCCTTCGGCCAGATCAAGGCCAAGGACGGCATCTACTTCGCCCACGAGAAGGACTTCGCCGCGGACTCGGGCTGGATGGACGAGGTGGTCCTGACCGTCAAGGGCGGCAAGATCGTCGCCTTGCTCTGGAACGGCGTCTCGAACACGGGCGTCGCCGACAAGCGGACCGCTGTCGCCAACGGCGGCTACCCCATGGTCAAGTTCGGCAAGGCCAAGGCCGAGTGGGACGTCCAGGCCAAGGCGGTGCAGGACTACATCCTCAAGACCCAGGACGTCGGCTTCTCAAAGTTCGACGCCGAGGGCCGCACCGACGCCATCTCCGGCGCCACCATCCACGTGAAGGGCTTCTTCGGCCTGGTCAACGAGGCCCTCGCCTCCGCCCCCGTGCCCAAGGGCATCTACAAGAAGGACGGCTGGTTCTTCAAGGAGCAGGCGGACTTCGACACGACGACCACCTGGAAGGACTCGGTCCTCGTGACCGTGGTCAACGGGACCATCGTCGACGTGCTCTGGAACGGCCTCTCGAACGACAAGACCAAGAAATCCAAGCTCGTCGAGGACCTTGCCGGGAAGTACGGCATGGAGAAGGCCGCGAAGAAGGGAGCCTGGCACGTCCAGGCCAAGGCGGTGCAGGACGCCATCGTCAAGGCTCAGGACCCGGCCAAGATCGCCCTCAAAGCCGATACTACGACCGACGCGATCTCCGGCGCCTCGATCCACGCGACCGCGGTAGTGCTCGCGGTAGAAGCCCTTAAGGCAGCCCGGTAATACTCGCCCATCGCAATGAAAGCCGCATGGAGCGATCCATGCGGCTTATTTTTTACACCCCCGCCCTACTGTCGTCCGCGAGTATGCCGCATGCCTAGGCCGTTGAGGCTTGAAGTCCATGAAGCCCACGGACTGCAAGCGATCGTACCAGCGCGGTATCGAGGGCTTCAAAGCTGTAGCAGCATAGCATGAACGAGAACGACACGGACTTGCCGTGAATATCTCGAGCATGAGCCTTAACGGCCTGGATGCTGCGACACTTTCGGGTACTTACGTAGGGCGACGGGTGTCGCGAGGAACGCGGACCCGCGATTATACGGACTTCAGGCAGCGGAGCCCGCGGTCCGCGCGACAGGACCCGCCATACGCAGTTAGGAAGATGCTCTTGCATCTATTCCATTTCGCATCTCATTGAATCTGATGATTCAGGTCCGCGCCTTCCTCGACCACCGATCGGATCGCGCGCTCGAAGGCGGGGATATCCTCCACGCTCTTCGCGGGAGTGAGCTCCTCGGGCCTGGCGATCGCGAGGATCCTCGCCAGGCCCTCGGCCGCGAGCCTGGCGTCGACGTTATCGAGCGCGAACTCGTGGCCCTCGGGGTTGTTGCCCGGTATCGCATAACCCGTCCCCTCGATCCAGGATTCCTCCCGGAAGGAATCGACCGCCTCGAGCAGGGCCGCGGCGGAATAGACACGCACGCCGACGTTCGTGAAGCCCTTCGCCCCCGGCGCCGAGGCGGCCCCGGATCCCTGCAGCTTGGCGTGGCCGAAGCTCCGCGGCAGGCCCTCGGCGTCCAGGCCGATCGGGTAGGCGGGCGAGTCGAGGGCGGCCGCGGGCAGGAGCATCGCGACCTCCGTTCCCATCGACCTGAGCGCGTCGAGGGCCATGAGGGAGCACAGGACGGTGCGGCGGGAATTGGCGTCGCCGCCGAAATTGGTCACGACGTAATCGGCGCCGCGCCAGAGGGACCTCGCCTGCCACGCGGCGTCCCCGTGCCCGAGCGGCTTACCGTAGGGGGCCGCCTGCTCGCAAAAATCGCGTTCTCCCGGGGCGATGCCGAGGGGGGCGAGGATCTCGGCCTCTATCTCGGCCTCCCAGCCGCGGACCACGAGGAGGTGGCGCCCGAGAGCGCGGACGGCCGCCAGGGCGTAGGCGGCTATCGGGACCCTCTCGCCGCCCAGGAGAAAGTCGCGGACCGGGAACAGGCCTCGGGGTCTCCGGGCATCGAAGCCGATGCCCGCCGCCGCGAGGGACTTAACCCAACGCGAGCCCGAGCCCGCGAGGAGGGTCAGGCAGACGGTGCGGCGCGCGAGGTCGGCGGCGTATTCGGGGACGGAGCCGAAGGGAGCCTTGCCCGCAGCCCTCGCGGCCGCGTCGCGCTCGGCTAGCGCGATATCCGCAAGCTCGCCCCGGAACGAGGCGGCTTCTGCGAAGCCGCGGCCCGCGAGGTGGAGGAGTCGTGAATCCATGTGCCGAAGTATATCCGCGGCCGCGCGGGGGGCCAACTCCCCCGGCTCCGGCCTCGCCCCGCTACACCAGGCTCTGCTCGACCGGCGAGGAGGGGGCGGCGCCCGGCTCGGCCTTGAGCACGCGGTACTTGTTCACGAAGGAGCTGGGCCTGTAGGTCATCTTGGCCTGCCTGAGGCCCTCGTCGCCGAGGTCCTGTTCCCTGTTGATGGACTTGAAGTACGAAGGGAGGGCCTGGGCGAAGGCTTGGTTGATGAACTGATAGATGCCTTTGTATTCCTCGACGCCCTTCTCGAAATGCACGGCGAACATGCGCCCGCGCGCGAGGGGCTCCCCGAGGCACCAGCCGGCGGGGACGCCGTCGACGTAGTAGACGCAGCCGCGCATGCCCAGCACCTCGAACAGCTCGAGCGCCTCGAGCGAGGCCTTGAAATCGCCTTCGAAGCCCTTGGCCTCGCGCCACCTCTCGAGGACGGCGATCGCGTCCTTGACGTTTTCCTTACGCAGGGGCTTCTGCTCGTAGTCGTACGAGTTGATGAAAGCGTTCACGAGGTTGCGCTTCTTGTGGTAGGTCTTGCCCGAGAGCTCCGCGAGGTCGGTGCGATCGTAAAGATAGTCGAAGTTGTCCCTGTCCTCGTTCACCGAGTAGCCCCACCGCTCGAGCGAGGCCCTGTGGGCGTCGGCCTGGGATTCCGAGAGATTCTTCAGGTAGTCGTGGCCGGACATGAGCTCGTCGAGCACGGGCCGCTCCGGCAGGGCGCAGGGCGCATAGAAGAAGGACTTCCCGGCCTTCGACCCCTCGATGAGGAAGGTCTTGCCCGGAAGGCGCGACACTCTGTAGCCGTAGGTCTTGCGGAACAGGTAGAGGTTTGAGAAGGTGAACTCGGAGATCCCGTCGGTGATCATGTTCAGGGCGGGATACAGGGCCTCGCGCATCTCGAGCGAGACGGGGGCGAACTCGGGATAGACGGGGACGGATTTCGCGGAAGGATTGGGCATACGTCATATGATACGGATCGGGGGTGGGCGAAGGCAAGGCAAAGGGCCGGTTAATCCGAAGTTCGGTTGCGGCCCCTCTGCTTGGCGGCCATGAGCGCCTTCTCCGCCGCCTCTACCAGGAAGGCCGGGGAGTGCCCGTCCTCGGGCTGGACCGAGGCGCAGCCCACGCTCACGGTCAGGACCGGATCGGGCCTCGAATCGCTCCTCGGGATCGCGAGGCTCTCCACGGCCCTCCTCGCCTCCTCGCCCTCCTTCATCGCCCCCTCCAGTCCCGTCTCCTCGAGTATGAATAGGAACTCCTCGCCGCCGAAGCGCCCGACGAGGTCGGAGGACCTGTGCACGCAGCCGGCCAAGGCATCCGCCACCAGCCGCAGGCTCTCGTCGCCCGCCGCCCTGCCGTAACGGTCGTTATAGGCCTTCAAGTGGTCCACGTCGACCATGATGACCGCGAGGTCGAGCTTCATGCGGACCGCGCGCTCGAAGGCGAGATCGAGGTGCTCCTGGAGCTTGAGGCGGTTCGGCAGGCCGGTCAAGGGATCGACAATGGCGGCGCTCTCCATCGTCGCGCTCGTTTCGACGAGCTTGGCGAGGAGGGTATCGGCCTCGTCCCGGGCCGCCTGGAGCGAGGCGCGAGAGGAGAAGAAGGAGATCGAATAGCCGCCGAGCGCGAGCAGAGCCGCGTAGAGGATCAGGGCCAGGGGGCTGGTCCAGGGCGAGTAGCCCACCGCTACCGGCAGGGCGAGGCCTTCCTCGTTCCAGAGGCCGTCGTTATTGGAGGCGCGAACGCGGAAGACATAGCGGCCGCCGGGCAGGTTCGTATAGGTCGCGGAATGTCCGGGGCCGGGCGGCGACCAGGACTCGTCGAAGCCCTCGAGCCTGTAGGAATAGCGATTTCGCCCCGGATCATGGAAATCGAGGGCGACGAATTCGAAGGACGCCGAATTGCCGCGCCAGCCCAGTTCGAGCCGCCGGAGGCGAGAGGCGGCCACGGCGCCGATCGCCGGCCTTCCCTTCGGCGCTATCGAGCTGAAAGCCACCGGCGGCCGGTGGTCGTTGAACGCGTACCGGCTGGAATCGAAATGGTAGAGCCTGTCGAGGGCCCCGAAATACAGGGAGCCGTCGGGCGCGCGGAACGCGCCCGAGAAGAACTCCGCACTTCGGTATTCGCCATAGAGCGAGAGGCCGTGGAAGCGGCCCGAGCCTCGGTCGTAGACGGCGAGGCCGGCCTGGGTCGCCACCCACAGGTCTTCCGAGGGGTCCTCGAGGACGCGGAGCGCGGTATTGCTCGGCAGCCCGTCCCTGGTCGTGTAGCTCACGAAGGAATCGGTCTCCGGCTCGTAGCGCATGAGGCCGCCGCCGGCCGTCCCGATCCAGAGGATCTTGCGCGAGTCGAGGAATATCGTGCGGATCGAATCGGAGGAGACGCCGCCGGGCTTGGCCGGATTATAGAAATACCGCGCGAAACGGCCGTTCTCGAGTCGATTAAGGCCCTTGTTCGTGCCGACCCAGAGCCTGCCGAGGCCGTCGTACGCGAGGGCGGTCACCAGGTTGTCCGAGAGCGAGGAGTCGTCCGCGCCGTCGTGGGCGAAATGGGAGAAGCCCGAGGCGCCGGGCCTCGTATCGGCCCAGAAATCCAGGCCCGAACGGAAGGTCCCGATCCAGGCCCCGCCCCCGGGAGCGTCCGCCATCGCGTAGATGACCTCCGAGGAGAGCGAGCCGGCCTTCCCGGCCATCGGCCGAAGCGAGGAGAAGGAGTCGCTGGCCCGGTCGTAGCGGGCTAGGCCGTCGTTCGTGCCCGCCCAGATCCCGCCGGAAGAGTCCTCGCGGATGAAGTTGACGATGTCGTTGGGCAAGGAACCCGGCTTCCCCGCCTCGCGGCGGTATCTGCGCCAGGCCCCCGAGGGGTCGCGCCGCGCCAGTCCCTCGTTGTAGACGCCGACCCACAGGTAGCCTCGGCTGTCGAGGAGGACGGCGTAGACCTTTCCCGAGGGCATTCCCGCGGGGCTCGAGGAGATGGTCTCGAAGCCGCGCCGGCCGCCGCCCAGCTTGCTGACGCCGCCCCCGTTCGTGCCGATCCAAAGCTCCCCGGAGCTGTCCCGGAGCATCGAGTAGACGACGTCGTTCGCGAGGGAACCCGGGGAGGCGGAGGCGCGCCTGCGCGCGAAGGTCCCCGACGCGACGTCGTACTCGAAGAGGCCCCCGCCCCAGGTGCCGACGTACACCGTGCCCTCCTCGGAGGCGCAGAGCGAGTAGGCGCGCTCGTCGGCCGTCGGATGGTTCTCGAAGGTCCCCGCGCCGGGGTCGAAGAGGGAAAGGCCACCGTACCAGGTGGCCACCCAGAGCCTGCCGGCGGGATCCTCGTCGATGGCCATCACGAAGTCCGAGAGTCCGGGGTTGCGGTAGGCGCGGAAGCTCCGCGACGCGGAATCGCAGAGGGCGAGTCCTCCGCCTGAGGTGCCTACCCACAGCCGTCCCTCGCGATCGACCTTCAGCGCGCGCACGACGTCGGAGGGAAGGCTCCTTGGGTCGGCGGCCGAATGCCGGAGGCGCGTGAAGCGGCCCGTCGACTCGTCGAGGAGGTTCAGGCCCGAGAGGGTGCCCACCCAAAGCAGGCCCTTCGCGTCCCTGGCTATGCAGGTCACTACGTCATTGGAGAGGGAATCGCCCCTCGCCGCGTCGTTCGCGTAGTTTACGAAGCGCTCGGTCGCGAGGTCCAGTCGGGCGAGGCCGCCGTAGGTGCCGGCCCAGAGGACGCCGCCGTCCAGGTAGATCGTCTGGACGAGGTCGTGGGGAAGGCTCCCGGCATCGAAGGGCGCGTGGGCGAAGAGCTTGAAGGAATAACCGTCGTAGCGGGCCAGGCCGCCCTGGGTGCCGAACCAGAGGAAACCCTGGGAATCCTGGGCGATGCCCGAAACCGAGGCGTTGGGGAGGCCGTCCCTGGTACCCAGGGTGGAAAAAAACGGGGTAGAGTCGTCGGGGACAGGGACGGCCGCCGCGGAAGCGGCCGCCGCGCTGGCGGCGAGGAATGCCGCGAGCGAGAGGGCCAGCTTAGTCCCGGTGCGCATGGCTCGATGATATAAGCCGCGGGCGCCGGTTGGATAGTCCGTCGCCGCGGCTACCGCCGCGATTGTGGTACTTGCCCCCGGCGGGCGCGATTGTGCATACTCGGCGACCATGAGAGCATACCAGGAACTACTTTCGCGCCCTTACGTCGGCGAGATGACGGCGCGCCTCGTCCGATACGCCGAGATCGAGACCACCAGCGACCGGCATAGCGAGGACACTCCCTCCACGAAGACGCAGTGGGAGCTCGCGCGCCTCCTCCTGGCCGAAATCAAGGCCCTGGGGATAGCCGACGCCGAGCTCGACGAGCATTGCTACCTCTTCGCCCGCCTCCCCGCGTCGCCGGGCCGCGAGGGCGCGCCGTCGATCGGTCTCATGGCCCACATCGACACGGCGAGCGACGTCACCGGCGCGAACGTCAAGCCGCGCGTCATCGCGGGCTACGACGGCGGGGCGATCGACCTCGGCGCCGGCCTGACCCTCGACCCCGCAGACAACCCCGACCTCGCCGAGCACGTCGGCGACAGCCTCGTGGTCACCGACGGCACGACCCTCCTCGGCGCGGACGACAAGGCCGGCCTCGCGGAGGTTATGACCGCGGCCGCCTACCTCCTCGAGCATCCCGAGGTCGAGCACGGCCCGCTGGAGCTCGTCTTCACTCCCGACGAGGAGACCGGCAAGGGCATGAACCTCTTCCCCCTCGGCAAGCTGCGCTCGAATGCCTGCTACACCGTGGACGGGGGCAAGGCTGGCGAGATCGAGGCCGAGTGCTTCACCGCCTATGCCGTAAAGGCCGAGTTCAAGGGCAAGGCTATCCACATAGGCTCCGCGAGGGGCAAGCTCGCCAACGCCGTCTCCATGGCCGGAAGCTTCATCTCCATGCTGCCCCGGAGCGAGGCTCCCGAGTCCACCGACGGCTGGTACGGCTACTACGCCCCCCTGGAGATGTCCGGCGGCATCGAGAGCGCGGTAGTCGAGGTCTTCCTTCGCGACTTCACGTTGGAGGGCATGGAAGCGCGCATCGCCGCCGTGCGCGCCATCGCGAAAGCCGTCGAGGCCCAGTTCCCCCTCGGCAGCGTCAAGCTCACCGAGAGCAAGCAGTACATCAACATGCGCGAGAAGCTCGACGAGGTCCCCGAGGTCCTCGAGCGCCTCATGGAGGCGGCCCGGCGCGCGGGCGCCGAGCCCTTCATCAAGCCGATCCGCGGCGGCACCGACGGCGCCCGCCTCACCGAGATGGGCGTGCCGACTCCCAACGTCTTCACGGGCGGCTACAACTACCACAGCAGATACGAGTGGGCGTCCGTCGCCGAGATGGCCCTCGCCGTCGGGACCCTGGTCGAGCTCGTGAAGCTGTGGGCGGAAAAATAATGAAGGGCTGCCCGCGCGGGCAGCCCTTCTGCTAGTGCCTAAACCGAGACCTAGAGGATCAGCTTCGCGCCGAAGATGATGCGTATGTTCGCGATCGGGAAGGCCGCGAGGGTGTAGGTCTGATCGACGCCGTACTGGTCCTTGTAGGTTCCGGTGGCGGGATCCTTTAGCGGGGTGTTGTACAGGCCCTTCAAGAAGACGCCGAGCCCGCCGAGGTTGATGCCGAGGCCGCCGCCCACGTCCCAGTAGTTGGACTGATAGAGCGGGGTGTTGTTGGTGTCGGGGTTATCCGTGGAATTCTTGTAGTTCTTGGACATCGCGCCGACGCCCACCTCGAGGAAGGGGTCGAGGAAGGCCTTGTACTTGAAAAGGTGGCCCTGCAGGTAGAAGTTCCCGTCGACGTTCATCATGTCGAAGGAGCCGAAGCCGAAATCCTCCGAGTAGGTGTTGACGTTGGCCGAAAGGCCGATGGCGAGATGGTTCATCCCTATCTCGGCGAACAGGCCGAGATAGCCGTTGCCGGCGCGGACGTCCTTCCAAGCCTGGCCGATTCCGTCGGAACTCAGTTTTTCCGCGTTGCTATACGCAGCTGCGGATACACCGATCGCTAGCTGGGCGAAGGCACCGGTCCCCACGAGGGCGACAAGGGCGATAACGATAAGCAGTTTCCTCTTCATCAGTTCCTCCCCACGAGAATACATAAGTGAAAACGTTCACTTTCTAGTATACCGCTTGAAAGAGATAAATCAAGGAGGGGCGATTTCGATAGCGAGGGCGGCGGCGCGTATGGCGCGAGCCGATCCCCGGGATGGAAATGCCTTTGATACGGTAGTATAGTAAGAAACAAGGCATTACACTGTATCCTCGATCTATCGCCCAAATAGAGTGCTGCCTTCCAAGGAGAACGTATGAAACGGATAATGGGAGCCCTTGTGCTACTGCTCGCCCTCGTCGGAGCCAACGCATTCGCGGACAGCAAGGTCGCCCTGACCGTAAAGTGCAATGTCGGCGGATCCCAGGTATACCTGAACGGCCGCCTTCTCGGGTATACGACGCCGAACTTCTCCCAGCTTCTTCCCGCGGGAAACTATGAACTCATAGTCAAGGCCAAGGGCTTCCCGGATTATAGGACCAACGTCAGGCTCGTGAGCGACCCGGTCGTCATCCAGGTCAATTTCGGCGCCGCCCCCGCCCCCGCTCCGCAGCCGCAGGGGCAGCAGGAGCAGGCCAAGCCCCAGCCCGTCCCGCAGCCCCAGGAAATCGCAAAGCCCCAGAACCTTAATTTCGGCCTCAGCGTGCAATCCAACGTCAACGGCGCCGATGTCATCATCAATGGCAATCCGGCGGGCAAGACTCCCTTCTCCGCCCAGGTTCCCAACGGCTCCTATACGCTGGTAGTCAGGGCGCCCGGCTTTAACGATTACAGCCAGAACATCGTAGTCAACGGCGGACCCCTGCAGATCAACGCGATGCTCCAGGGGCAGAGCCAGCAGCTCACTGTCCAGTCCAACGTGATCGGCGCCACCGTCGCCATCAACGGCAACGTCGCCGGCAAGACCCCCTTCGCGGCGCAGGTGCCCTCGGGATCCTACTCGATCCAGGTAAAGGCCCCGGGCTACGTCGACTTCAACCAGAACGTGGTCGTGGGCAACGGCCCCGCCCAGGTCAACGCGAATCTCCAGTCGATGAGCTATCAGGTAAACGTCGGCGCCAACGTCAACGGCGCCCTCGTGTTCATAAACGGATCGCAGTCCGGGCAGACGCCTTACGCGTCCATGCTGCCCCCCGGCACCTACACCATACTCGTCAGGGCCTCGGGCTACATGGATTATCAGGTGCAGATCAACGTGAACGGCCCGCAGGCGATCAACGCCGTCCTCCAGCAGATGATCGCGACCTGGCAGCTCAAGCTGCCCGAGAGCTTCGGGAAGGACTCCAGGGGCGCCGCCCGGAACAGGGACATCCAGGTTTGGGTGGACGGAGTCCAGCAGGCCGACTCGCAGGGGATGGTGGGTGGGCAGCTGCTGCCCGGCAGGCACGTCATCCGCCTGATGATCGGCGGGCTGGTAGCCGAGGCCCAGGTTGACGCTCAGTCGGGCAGGGCCTACAGCATAGAGCCCGAGCTCGGCCTCATGGTGAAATAAGAGGGCGAGGCAGCGGCCGGGACGCGGGCTTCCCGCCCCGGCCGCTGCCTCAAGAGGCTCGGCTGCGCCGCCTTTTGCGTGTACAAAGCGCGGGTGCGCGGATATACTAGTCGCGAAAACAATTTCTCGAAATAGGAATGAGCCCCGCCATGATCGATCCACGAGAGTACGAGGGCCTCGCCCGCGAGACGGGGGCTTTCAAGGATATCGAGCTCGAGATCCTCAAAGAGTCGATCGCTGAATGGCAGAAGAACCCAGGCGAGCCCTACACCATCCTCGAGCTGCGGGACGGCAAGGTGCTCGCGGGTTTCGCCATGAGCTGCAAGGAAGCGAATACCGACTATACCTTCGACATGCGGGCGCTCTGCGTCGATCCGTCCTACGTCGGCAAGGGCGTCACGGCCAGCCTGCTGGGCATGCTCGAGGCCGAGCTGCTTAGGTCGGGCAGCTCCGCGATTCTCCGCATCGAGACGTCCAGCCAGAAGGAAGCCGCCATCGGAAAGGGAGTCCTCCTCGAGCTCGGCTACGCCCTCATCGGCCACATCCCCGATTTCTACTCGCCGGGAGACGATTACTACATGTTTGCGAAGCACCTGCGGAGGGCGAAGCCATGATCATTGGAGCCATCGAGGCGGGCGGCACCAAGTTCGTTTGCGGACTGCTGGACGCCGATTGCTCGGACTTCGCCAAGCCCACGCTCCTGGCGCGGCGAAGCGTTCCGACCACGACCCCGGCCGAGACGCTTCAGGCGGCCGCGGCCTTCCTCGCCGAGGCCGCGCGGGAGCAGGGCGTCGGCGAACTGGACAGCGTGGGAATCGGCAGCTTCGGGCCCGTGGACCTGCGGTCCTCGAGCCCGACCTGGGGCTTCATCACCGCCACGCCCAAGCCGGGCTGGAGGGACACCGAGGTGGCGGGCTACTTCCGCGAGAGGCTCGGCGTGCCGGTCGCCTTCGATACCGACGTCAACGCGGCCGCCTACGGGGAATACCTATGGGGCGCAGCGAAGGGCCTCAAGGATTTCGTCTACATAACGGTCGGGACAGGCATCGGGGGAGGCGTCTTCTCCAACGGGGGCCTGGTGCATGGGCTCGGCCATCCCGAGCTCGGGCATATAAAGATGCAGCGCGAGGCCGGCGACGATTTTGCCGGCCTCTGCCCCTTCCACCGCGACTGCCTCGAGGGCATGGCCTCGGGCCCCGCCATCGGCGCGCGCTGGAACGCCAGGGCCGAGGAGCTCGGGACCGACCACGTGGCCTGGGAACTCGAGGCGCGCTACCTGGCGAAGGCCTTCGCCGCCTATACCTTCGTCCTATCGCCGGAGCGGATAGTGCTGGGCGGCGGCGTGGGACTCAGGCCCGGCCTCGCCGAGCGCATCGCGGCGCTGGTGGGAGAGGAGCTCGGCGGCTACATCCCCGCGCTCGCGGACGGCGCGCGCCTCGAGCGCTACATCGCCCGTCCCCTGCTCGGCGCGGACGCGGGCCTGTTCGGCGCCGCGGCCCTGGCCCTGCGCTGCCGCTCCGAGTAAGCCATTTCCCAGTCAATATCCTCCCCTATCCCGCCGAGAATTAACGGAAGACGAGCCGCGAGGACTTGAGGAAGGAAGCTTGGACCCATACGCTTTCACCGACGCCACTGTCGTGACTCCGCGCAAGATACGCGGGTCCGCCTCCCTCCTCGTGGAGGGCGGCCGCGTCACGGGCTTCGGCCTGGGAGCCCGCCGGGAAATCCGGGTCGGCCCCGACTCCTACGTGTACCCCGCCCTCATCAACATCCACGACCACCTTCGCGGCAATTACCTGCCCAGGGTCGGACCGCCCGAAGGCGCGTTTTATCCCAATTGGTCGCCCTGGGACGCCGATCTCAAGGCTTCGCCGGTCTTCGCCGAGCGCTCGGCCCTTAGCGTGGCCCAGATGTACCTCCTCGGGGGCTACAAGAACCTATTCTCCGGCGTCGGGACGGTGAACGACCATTTCCCCCACGAGCTCAACGACGCCTACCTCGGCACGCTGCCCATCAGGGCTATCCGGGAATACTGCCTCGCCCACGAGTGCTCCTCCTTCGACCTGAAATGGGGGGACGGCATCAAGGCGGAGCACGATCGCGCCGCCCTGAAGGGCTGGCCCTTCATCACCCACCTCGAGGAAGGCTTCGACGCCGAGAGCATGGACGGGATAGGGATCCTGGAGAGGGAGAAGGCCCTCGACGACCTGGCCCTCCTCGTCCACTGCATCGGCTTCTCGGAAGAGGACATCAAGAAGGTCAAGCGAGCGGGGGCGAGCGTCGCCTGGTGCCCGGCCTCGAACTATTTCATGTTCAACCTGACCTGCAAGGTTCGAAAGCTCCTCCGCGCGGGGGTCAACGTGGCCCTGGGCACGGACTCGACCCATACGGGTTCGGTGAACCTCCTGGCCGAGATGAAGTTCGCGAGGAAGACCTACCGCTCGATCTACGGCGAGGAGTTGCCCGCCAAGACCCTCTTCGACATGGTGACGATCAACGCCGCGCGCGCCCTGAAACTGGACGGCCGCGCCGGCCAGCTCGAGCCGGGAGCCTGGGCCGACGTCGCGGTTTTCAAGGCCAGGACCGACGAGCCCTACGAGAGCCTGGCCCAGGCGGGCTGCGAGGACCTCGAGCTCCTGACCATAGAAGGCGTCCCCGTCTACGGCGACGAGGCCAAATACGGGGCCTTCTTCGGCGAGATCGCGGCGGCCGAGATCGCCGAATACGGCCGCGTGACGGTCGGCGGCAGGGAGATGTTCGTCAAGGGCGATCCCGCCGCGCTGTACCGGGGGGTTCGCTCGGCGGTCGGGTTCGACAAGTCGCTGGATTACCTCCCCTTCGACGCGGGATGAGGATAGAATGGACTAGCCGGGGCTGGCATTGGACGGCTAACCGGCCTACACTGGTAGCGCGGCGTAACGCGAACGTATAGAGGAGCAAAAAGAGGATGCCAAAGGTAGGGAACTACCGCGCCAACTCCGTTATCTATTTCCAGGGGGACGTCGTCAGCGACAAGGTCTTCGTCCTCCAGCAGGGGAAGGTCAGCCTCAACTACACCGATATAGAGACGGCGAAGGAAATACGCGAGATCATCCAGACCGGCGAGTTCTTCGGGGTCAAGAGCGCCCTGGGGAAGTACCCGCGCGAGGAGAACGCCGTAGTGCTCTCGGACGCCCAGGTCCTCGTCTTCTCGGTACCCGAGTTCGAGGTCTTCGCCCAGGCCCAGACCCGCATCATAATGAAGATGCTCAAGGTCTTCTCGAACCAGCTCAGGCGGGTGCACAAGCAGGTCGACAACCTCCTGCAGACGAACGAGGCCCAGAGCCCCGAGGCGGGCCTTTTCAAGGCGGGCGAGTACTACCTCAAGGCCAGGCAATACTCCCAGGCCAAGTACATATTCAGCCGCTACCTGACCTATTACCCGGCCGGCCGGCTCGCGGAGCAGGCGAGCCGCTACCTCGAGACCTCCGAGAACGGGTCGGTCAAGTACGGCGACGGCAAGGGGCCAGCGCCCCTCATGGCCGAGGCGAACAGGCAGGGGCCTACGCCCCGCGACGGCTCCGCGGAGCGAGAGGCCGCCAGGGAGGCGGCCCGCGACGGATTCCCCTCATCCCAGGGCTCCGCGGAAAGGGCGGCTCCCGGCAATGGCCTCTCGGAGGCAGCGAAGAGCTACTACGACGCCGTGAGCCTCTTCAGCTCGGAGAAGTACAAGGAAGCCCTGACAGGCTTCAAGCGCATAGTCGAGGCGAACGCCGATGCCGAGTACGTCACCAAGGCGCTCTACGAGATGGGCCGCTGCCTCTTTATGCTCCAGCAGTACGACCTCACGATTAAGCACTTCACCCAGATGGTGCAGACCTATCCCAAGCACCCCGACCTCATCGACACCCTCCTCTACCTGGGCCAGTCCTACGAGAAGAAGGGGGACGCCGACCGGGCGAAGGGCTTCTTCAAGAAAATACTCTCCATGGAGTCCGACGAGGACGCCTCGATCCGCATAAAGGCCGCGAAGCACCTGCGCCGCCTCGAGGAGGCCGCCCGTGGCTGACCTAGCCTCATTTACCCGCTTCGCGCGCACCTACCACCCCGGCGAGATCATTTTCGCCGAGTACGAACCGGGGGACAGCTTCTACCTGATCCAGGCCGGCAAGGTGAAGATCACAAAGATCGTGGGCGACATCGAGAAGACCCTGGACATCCTCCAGCCCCCCGAGATCTTCGGCGAGATGGCGATACTCGAGGGAGCGCCGCGATCGGCCACCGCCCAGTCACTCGACACGGTCAAGGTCCTCGAATTCAACAGGGCCAACTTCGAGGTGCTGATGATGGGCAATCCCCAGATCGCCCTGAGGCTCCTCAAGCTCTTCACCAAGCGCATCTGGGACCAGAAGCGCCGCTTCATGATCCTCACCCTGGACGACCCGCAGGCCAAGATAGCCGACGTCTTCCTCATGCTCGACGAGACCAACGCCGCGGTGCGCGGCGGCGAGCTCGAGGGTGAGAAGCGCGAATTCAGGGTCACGATGGACGATGTGGCCCATTGGGCGGGGATGTCTCCCGCGGAGGCCCAGACCCTCATAGGGCACTTCGCCAACCAGCGCCGCCTCGAGCTCTTCCCGGACAAGATCGTCGTGAAGAACATCAACGACTTCATACGATTCGTAAACTCGCGCAGGAAGAAATAGGGCTAATATTCAATTCAAGAGGAGCGCGGAGCCGTCCCGAAAGGCTCTGCCGCATTCGCGCGAAAGAAGGCCGCCGACATTCGCGGTGGAGGGTCAATCGCCGGCCATCCCGTGAATATCCCTTAAATTTGTCCCCTACTCCATTACCGTTGAAGCCAAGTCGCAACGATTCCGTAAAACAAGAGAAGGACGAGATGATTCCCCCGAAAACCGCTGCCCGATGGCAAAAGCTGATCAAGGGCTACGTGAGCAATAAATTCAGCAACGTGCCGGCCGGCCTGATGCTCTCGCGATTGAACCGGCAGCTCACAAGCGCCTTCGACGCGATCACGGGCGAAAAATGCGTGGAGGAGTTGCATGATTTCTTTGCGAAGCATGAGCAGCTATGGGCGACGACATCAATGCAATTTTCGGGTAGGAGGCTCTAGATGCTAGTAGATATCGCGACCGCCGCGGCGGCGATTGGATCGGAGGGACGATCCCCTACTTCATGGGCAAGGATGGGGGAGTGATCTCGAAGGACTGAGTCTACATCGACGAGGCCCCGCCCTTCTCCAAGGACTGCCGGATCTCCTTCTCTGGCGAGGCCGATCTCCCGCGCCTACTCCGTGACGCGCCGGAGAACGGGTTCTCGGTCCTCATCATCCCGGCGACGAGCCCCGCCCACGTCTCGTACGCGAAGGACGCACCGGACTACGATGGCTTATTCATGAAGCCCATCATCGGATGGATCGCCGGGTCCCATCTCGACGACCTCGGCAAGGTAAGCCCGAAGGTCTTCAACGGCAGGACGGGCAACTCCATTGATTTCGAGGAGGAGGGATTCTCCGTCCGCGACTGCATCGTCAATGGCAAGAAAAGAAACCTCGCGAAATACGTCGCGGAAGTGAAGGTCGATACGAGGCTGCCCCTCGTCGCCGATTACAACGGCACGAAGGTCAATGTCGCTTCCAATCCATAGACGAAAAATCCGGCACGGTTTCCATGCATGCCCCCGTATTCAAGGGCGTCCACTACAAGATTGCCGAGCCCATCGATGATTACGTCAAGCAATTCACCTCCGCGATGCCCACCAAATTGCAGGACCTGACCTTCTCCTGCAATTGCATCCTGAATTTCCTGTATTCCGATCTCGAGGGCAAGAAGACCGGATCCATCACGGGTCCCGTCATCTTCGGCGAAATCGCCTATCGGCTTTTGAACCAGACCCTCGTCTATCTCGAAACAAGGGATGTCGGATAGGGCAAATCCCGACGCGCTTTACTCTCCGTTCCCTCCTCAACTACAATAAGCCATCGGCGTCCCCGGCGCGCGCGAGTCGCCGGCGGCGAAGCAATTGGCCCTAGCGAGGCGTAAGGAGAGTTACTTGTCCGAGAAAGTCCGCCTGTCGCTCACCGTGAACGGGGAGACCGTCGTCCGCGAGGTCGAGCCCTCCCTGTCCCTCCTCCGCTTCCTTCGCGAAGAGCTCGCCCTCGTCGGAGCCAAGAACGGCTGCGAGAAGGGCCACTGCGGCGCCTGCACCGTCATCGTCGACGGCGCCGCGCGCCGGTCCTGCGTACTCAAGGCTTCTCGGATGCAGGGCGCGGTAATCCAGACGATCGAGGGCCTCTCGGGACGGAATAGTCCCGCGGGAAAGCAGGCTACCGGCGGCGAGCTCCACCCGATCCAGCGGGCCTTCGTCCTCGAGGGCGCGGTGCAGTGCGGCTTTTGCACGCCCGGCATGATAATGGCGACCAAGGCCCTGCTCGACCGCGTCGGGGACCCCACGGAGGCCGAGATAGCGGAAGCGCTCAAGGACAACATGTGCCGCTGCACCGGCTACGCCTCTATCCGCAGGGCGGTACGGCGCGCCGCCCGCGAGCTCCGCGAGGGAGCGGCCGCGATCCGCGAGCCCGGCCCGGCGAGCGCAATAGGCAGCTCTCTAGCGAGCGCAGTAGGCCGCTCGCTGCCCCGCAAGGACGCCCCCGCCAAGGCCCGCGGCGACGCGATCTACGCGGAGGACCTCGCCGACGCGCGCGTCGGCCTGGCCGAGGCGCCCCTCGTCGGGAAAATGCTGTTCAGCGCGAGGGTCCACGCCCGCGTAAGGTCCGTGGATATCTCGAAGGCGCAGGCGGCGGAGGGAGTCGCTCTCGTGCTCACCGCGAAGGACGTGCCCGGCCGGAACTCTTTCGGACTCTTCGTGCCCCAGCAGCCCGTCATAGCGGGCGACGAGGTCCTGTACCTGGGCGACGTGATTGCCGTCGTGCTCGCCGATACGCGCGAGCTCGCGGAGGCGGCGAGATCCCTCATCGCGGTAGATTACGAGGACCTGCCCGTCTTGGCCTCGGCCGAGGACAACATGAGGGAGGGCGCTCCCCTCCTCCACCCGGACACCGCGAGCAATATCGTCCACGAGACCCACGTCCGCAAGATCGGGACCGACGGGACCGACATAGAAGCGGCCTTCGCCCGCGCCGACGTCGTGATAGAGAACGACTACGAGACCCAGGGAGTCGAGCACGCCTACATGGAGCCCGAGTCCTGCCTCGCCGTGCCCGACGCGGACGGCGGCGTGACGTTGTACACGGGCAACCAGGGCTCGACCGAGTACCGCGACATGATCGCCGCCAGCCTCGCCGTGGGCGAGGACAGGGTGAGGGTGGTCCTGGTCGCCTGCGGCGGCGGCTTCGGCGGGAAGGAGGAGCCTACGGTGCAGATCCAGGCGGCGCTCGGGGCGCTCCGGACCGGCAGGCCCGTGCGCATGGCCCTCTCGCGCGAGGAGTCCATCAGGATGAGCACGAAGCGCCATCCCATGCGCATCCGCATGCGCCACGCGGCGTTGCGCGACGGCGAGATAGTGGCCCTCGAGTCCCGGGCGATCGCCGACGCGGGGGCCTACGTCTCGCAGACCGGCCCGGTGGTCTTCAGGTCGGCGGTGACCGCCACGGGGCCCTACGAGGTCGGGGTAGTGAAGGCCGACTCCTATGGAGTCTGTACCCACAGGAACCCATCGGGCGCCTTCCGCGGATTCGGCTCCACCCAGGCGAGCTTCGCCTGCGAGATACAGATGGACGAGATCGCCCGAGCGATCGGGATGGACCCGGTCGAGCTCAGGCGGAGGAACGGCTTCGCGCCCGGCAAGCGCACGGGCACGGGACAGGTGCTGGACGAAGGAGTGGGCTACCTCGGCACGCTCGAGGCGGCCGCGCTCGCCCTGTCCCGCATGCGCGCGGAATTCGGCGCGGCGCCCCCTCCTGCGGGCAAGCGCTTAGGCTTCGGGATCGCGAGCTCCTACAAGAACGTGGGCATCGGCACCGGCATCCCCGACGGAGCTGGCGCGATCGTGGAGCTGATGCCCGACGGCCGCGTCTCGGTGCGCACCGGAGCGGCCGACATGGGACAGGGCTCGGACACCGTCGCGGCCCAGATCGCCGCGGACGCCCTCGGCGTGCCCTACGACCTCATCGACGTGGTCGCCTGCGACACGCGCTCCTGTCCCGACGGCGGCATGACGACGGCCTCGAGGCAGACCTTCGTGACGGGCAACGCGGTCAAGCAGGCCGCCTCGGCGCTCCGGGTCCGGCTGGCGGGGATACTCCCGGAACCGGACGCGTTGCGCGACGCCGAAGGCGGAGCGGCCGGCATTAGGGCGGCGCGCGCGCGAGCCCTCGCGGCGGGCCAAGCCGTGCGGGAGGAGGCGTTCTTCCTCCCGCCTGCCACCAGGCCCCATAGGACGAGCGCGGCCCTCGAGCCGGGCGAGGCTCCATCCGTCCTCGACATACACTACGCGTATTGCTTCGCGAGCGCCGCAGTCGCGGTCGAGGTGGATTCGGCCACGGGCGCCGTCCGCCCCCTGAGCCTCTGCATAGCGCAGGACGTCGGCGTGGCCATCAATCCGATGAGCATCGTCGGCCAGATCGAGGGAGCGGCGGCGATGGGCCTGGGCTACGCGCTCTCGGAGAATTTCGTCGCGAACGAGGGCGGGGTCGTCACGGACACGTTGCGCAAGCTCGGAGTGCCCCGCATGGCCGACATGCCGCCCATCGAGGTCGTCATCGTCCAAGTGCCGCAGCCGGGCGGCCCCTTCGGGGCCAAGGGCATGGGCGAGGTGGGGCTCAATCCCGTGGCGCCCGCCATATCCAACGCGATATTCGATGCCGTCGGGGCGCGGTTGCGCTCCCTCCCGATGACGCCGGGCAAGGTTCTGGAGGCTATGGAAAGGAAGACCTAGAAGGCGACCCTGACCGAAGTGCCGGGGCCCGGGCCCCGGGACAGGGCTCCGCCTATCTGCTTCGCGAGCATCGCGACTATCATCGTTCCGAGGCCCTCGGCATCGCCGCCCGGAGAGGCGGGAATGCCGACCCCGTCGTCGCTAACCTCGAGTTCCAGCCTGCCCTCGCGCCGGAGGAGGGCGATCCTGAGGCTCCCCCTCGCGTCCCCGGGGAAGGCATATTTCATCGCGTTGGTGGCGAGCTCGTTGACGATGAGCCCGACCGCGACCGAAGTCTTCGCGTCCACCTCCGCGCTCTCGAGCTCGAATTCCAGCCGAATCTTCTCCGGGTCCGAGGAATACCCGCCCAATAAGCGCTCGGCCAAATCCCGTATATAGATGTCGAGGCGGACGCCCTTAGTAGGATCCTCGGCGAGGAGACGATCGTAGAGCTCGGCCACGGCGTTGATGCGATCGCCCACCTTGGACATGGACGATCGGAAAGAGGGATCGTCGTTCCGCTCCGCCTCGAGGGAGGTGAGGCTGGCGATGATGCCCAGGGAGTTCTTGACCCTGTGCTGGAGCTCCCTCAGGAGGAGGTTCTTCTCCTCCGAGGCTTTTCGGAGCTCCTCGTTCGCAAACTCCTTCCGGATCAGGATATAGCCGGTGCTGCCGAGGATCATCTCCAGGACGCGGACCATGAAGTGGAATACCTGGAAGATCGTCGGGACCGTAAGGCTATAGCTGCCGGCGACCGCGATATAGACTCCCCGGGAGAGCGTGGACAGCGAGCAGAGTAGCAGCGTCGCCCCTATGAATTTCTGCAGGGACGAGGTTCTGCCCGCGATGGAAACCAGGGCGCAGCCGGGGATGGCGAAGAGCGCGGCATCGAAGATCGATGAAAGGAGGAATTTCGCGCCTTGCGCCGGGCCCAGGGTCCACCAAGCGAGGAGCATGACCGCCAGCTGAGAGGCGAAGGCGATGCGCCAGCCCGTGCCGATCTCGCGCTTGAGCGAGAGCAGGCAGAGCCCCTCGAGGGTGACGCCGCAGAACATGAGGCTGTTGCCGAAGTAGAAGGACAGCAGGTCGGGGACGATGCCGCGCATCGCGATCAGCACCCAGGCGGCGAGCTGGAAAACGCGGCCGATCATGAAGAGGCTATCGTACTTCCAAGGGACCTTCCGGGTCGCGAAGAACAGGAGGAGGATAGCCAATGCGTTGCCGAGCACAAGGACGACGAGGAGGGTCCTGATGTCGAGGGAGAGGATCATGCCGATTCCCCGGGGGAGAAAGCCTCGCGAACCATCGAGGTCAGGCGTCCCCTGCCGTAGGGCTTCGCCAGGCACGCGACTAATCCGGCCTCTTCCCGCAGGCGGTCCATTTGCTCGTCCCCGGCATGGCCGCTCAGCATCGCGAGCTTGATGGACGGATGCTCGGAATGCACCTTCTTGAGGAATTCATCCCCCCGCATCCCGGGCATCAGCCAATCCGAGACGACCATGGCCACCTGTATGCCCCGGCTCGCGAGTCTCTCGATCGCCTCCAGGCCCTGCTCGGCGCTGAAAGCCGTTTCGTAGATGAAGGAATCGCCGAAGGCGAGCCGCAGCTCCTGCCTCATCGACAGGAGCAGGATGGCCTCGTCGTCGACGAGGAGGAGGGCTGCCGCCATCCTCACGCCTCTCCGCGGATCGGGAGTCGAACCGTGAATGCGGTCCCTCTCTGCTTCCGGGTGAAGGAGATGGTCCCGCCCGCGGACTCGGATATCCTCTTGCAATAGGCGAGGCCCAGGCCCATGCCCTCGGCGAGGGGCCGGGTCGTGACGAAGGGCTCGAAGAGCCGGTCCGCCACGAGGGCCGAGATGCCCTCGCCCTCGTCGTCGACGCTTACGAGCGCGTAGTCGCCCTCGCGGCGTATCGAAAGGGCGAGCCTCCCCCCGCCGCCCATAGCCTGGAGGGCGTTCTGTATGAGGTGCGCCCACAGGCGCACGAAGGAGGCCTCGTCGCCCCGCACCGGAGGCAGGTCGGCGAAGTCGGTCCTCAGAACGATGGAATTCGGCAGGCGATTCTTTAGGAGCAACAGGGCCCGCTCCATCGACTGCCGAAGGAGGAAAGCGCCCGACGCGCCTTCCGACTGGGATTCGGCAGCGTACTCGCGGACGGCCTGTACCGAGGCGATCACTTGGTCCACCGCTGCGTCGACGATGTAGGCCGATCGGTGGAGGATGGAAAGGCGAAACAGGTTCTTTAGGACTGGATTCGCGAAATCCTCCGAGAAATCTCGGATGGCGCCCTCGTCGACCGCGCTGAGGCCCGCCTCGCGCAGTTCCGCGGCGAGGGACCCGAGTTCGGCCGATGGAATTCCGGGACCCGATAGCTCCTGCAGGGTTCGGCCCAGCACCTGCGGCGCATAACGCCTGAATAGGGAGAGCTGGCGCTCGTCCATCGCGAGGAGGCGTTCGGCCAAGCCCCCTTCCGCGTCCGCGAGGACCGAGCCGATCGCCCCGTTGGCCGACCTGATCGCGTTAAGCGGCGAATTGAGCTCGTGCGCGATACCGGCGGCGAGGCGCCCCAGCGTGGCCTCGCGCGCGTTGCGCAGGACGCTCTCCTGCATGGCCTCGGTCCGCTTGACCATGAAGGTCAGGTTCTCGTTGGTCGCGGACAGCCCCTCGTTCGCTATCTGGAGTTCGGTCGTTCGCTCGTCGACCTTCAGCTCCAGGACCTCGTTCGCCCGCAGCAGCGTCTTGCGCTCTCGCCTCTTGGACAGCAGATAGACGACAAGTCCGGTAACCGCGAGGAGGAGGAGGGTGATGGAGGCCTGGATGAGGTCTCGGAAGCGCACCCAAAGAGGCACTGGCGGGTCGACGATCTCGGCCCCCTCGGGAACCAGGCTAAGGGAGGAGCCGAATCGAGCTAGGGCCGGATAATGGACGAAGCCCGAGCTGAGTCCCTCCGAGCTGATCCAGGCCCCGGGCTTCTTCCCGTCCAGGACGATGGAAAGCCCCAGGCCGGCGGCCGCCTTCCCGAAGTCCCGGGCCGATACGCCCACTCCCCCGACGAGGCCCTCGCCGAGGAATTCCCGGATAAACGCGAGAACGGGCAGGCCGTAACCGCCTTCGATCGAGGAGATGAGCTCCTTTCCGACGAGGAGGCGCCCCTCGGCGTTCGCCCAGCCGGGGCTCAGCAGTATCACGAAGGATTCCTTAGGGGAGGCGCGGAGGGCGGCGTCCACGGAGTCGTGGGTCGGGTTGAGGACGATCGTCAGCCGCAGGCTCGGATACTCGGTCTGGAGCTTCGATACCTCCGAAAGATAGGTAGAGGCATCGGCGCCGATCGTCGCCAAGATGCAGGCCTGCTTGGCGTTCGGGAAGAGAGCCCGCCCCAGCTCCAGGTTCTCCTTCGTGAAATTGACCGTGTTCATTTGAAAAAGGCCGACCACGTCCGAGTATAAATTCCTCGCCCTTTCCGTAGCTTCGAATGAGACGATCGGCACGAGGGGATAGTGGCCCTTCCGGAACCGGACCGCGAGATCTATGGATGGATCGCCCTGCGCGACAACGAGGGCGAGCTTCCTCCCGCTCAGGCGCTCGGCCAGCTCCTCGCCGGCCAATTCGAAGCCCCGCTCGGAGGGCGGGAAGGAGAAGGCCGAGAATCGGTAGTTGAAGACGCTCGCGCCGGGATCGCGGGCATGCCAAGCCTGGGCGAAGGACTGCTCCATGAGGAAGGCGCGCTCCTCCAAGCTTACCGATGTGATGAAGAGGACGGTGCTCTGGCTCGGGGACGTACGCGCCGCCTGGGCTTGGGTCTGCGCTCCGAGCGAGAGCAGCAGGAGGGGGAAAAATGCGATCGATAGGCGCATCTACTAGAAGCATAGCCGGATTTCGAGTCGAATCAACGAGGCGGGGCATAAAACGATCTGCGCGCGAGACGGAGCCTAGCGAAAAAAAGCGCTGGGCGCGGAGGCCGCGCCGAAGGGCACGCCGAAGCAGGAGGCCAGGCGCCCGGCTTCCAGGGCCTCGGCGACCGGACCCCGGAATTGATCCGAGCCCCCGCGCATCAGCGAAACCTCGTCGGCGGCGTAGGCCGCGAAGGCGGCGTCGTGGGTGCTGAAGACCAGCGTCCGGCCGGAGGCCGCGAGGGCGCGCACCGCGTCCGCCACCATCCGGGCGTGCGCGGGGTCCAGCATGGAGGTCGGCTCGTCCATCACGATCGCGGGCGTGTCCTGAGCGAGGCAGCGCGCTATGCGCACGAGCTGCAGCTCGCCGCCCGACAGCTCGTTCACGCGCCGGCCCGCGAGATCGGCGGCGCCGGCGCCCTCCAGGGCGCGATAGGCGGCGTCCTCGTCGGCCTTCGCCGGCTGGGCGAAGGCGCCCAGCCGCGGCGCGCGGCCGAGCAGCGCGTATTCGAGGGCCGAGAGGGCAAAGCTCATGCGCTCGAACTGGGGCAGGAAGGCCACGAGCCTCGCGGCGGCCCTCGGGGCGAGGGTCGCGAGGTCGCGGCCGCCGAGGAGCACCCTGCCCGAGGAAGGCGCGATGTTGCCGATGAGGGCGCCGAGCAGGGTCGACTTGCCGCAGCCGTTGGGGCCGAGTATCGCCAGGGAGGAGCCGCTCGCGGCGCCGACGCTCGCCCCGCGAAGGGCCTCGGAGGCGGCGCGCGGGTAGCGGTAGCGCAGGGCCACGGCCTCTATCCTCATCGCGCCACCGGGACCTTGCCCCTCGCGAGCAGGGCCACGAAGGCCGCCGAGCCGATCACGGCCGTCACCGCGCCGAGCGGCAACTCCCCGGGAAAGGCGGCGCGCGCGATGGTGTCGCACAACGCGGCGAAGTAGGCTCCCAACGCGATCGAGGCTGGCATGGAGCGCCGCGCGTCCGCGCCGAACATCAGCCGCGCCGCGTGCGGGACGACGAGCCCTATCCAGGAGACCGCGCCCGCCATCGCCACTGCCGCCGCCACCCCGGCGGAGGCGATCGCGAGGACGAGGGCCCGGGAGAGGGCGGGCCTCGCTCCCAGCGAGCGGACCACCGCCTCGTCGGCCGAGAGGGCGGTCACCCGCCACCGATAGGCGACGAGGAAGGCGGTCGATCCGAGGGCGGGTATCGCGGCGAAGCCCAGGCGTCGCCAGGAGGCGCCGGAGAGGGACCCCATGGTCCAGTAGACGATGTCGGGCAGCTCGCGCAGCGGGTCCGCGGCGTACTTGACGAGGGCGAGGCCGGCAGACATGAAGGCCGAGACGGCGAAGCCGGCCAGGACGAGCCTGAGCACCCAGCCGCCGAAGGGGAAGGCCCGCGCGAGGAGGGCCGCGGCGGCCAGCGCGGCAAGGGCGAATCCGAAGGCCGACCCCGCTACGACGAACTCCGAGCGCGCGCCGGCGACGAGGGCCAGCGCGGCGCCCAAGGCAGCGCCCTGCGAGACGCCGAGGAAGCCCGGCTCCACGAGCGGATTGCCGAAGACCATCTGGAAGGCATTGCCCGCGGCGGCCATCACCGCCCCGAGCAGGAGGGCTGCGGCGAGCCGCGGCAGGCGGGAGCCGAGCACTATGGCTCGGGCCGTCGCGTCCGAGGAGAGCAGGCGCGGATCGAGTAGGCCCGGCCTAGGGTAGCGCCCGGCGAGGAGGCAGAATGCGAGCAGGGCTAGGCCTGCGAGCGCGAGGAGGAGGACCTTGCCGCTTCGCGCGCGAAGATCATCAGGGCTTCGCGGCATAGTCCCCTTTCAAGCGGGGGGCCACCTGCGCGTCGAAAGCGCCCGAGTCGAAGCCGTAGAATAGCCGATAGAAGGCTCTCGCCTCCGCGAGAATATCGAGGGAGGCGAATTCGGAGGGGCGGATGGCCTTGGCTAGCCAGAGGAGCCCGAGTCCCCAGCGCGTGTCCGGCTGGTCCCAAGAATACCAGTCCTGGGGAAAGCCCAGGATTCGGCCCGACGCGCCGCAGGCGAGGGAGGCGAAGCGCGGATCCTTCCTGAGGGCGGCCACCGTGGCGTCGACTCTGTCGCGGTAGTTGATCACGACGAGCAGGTCCGGGTTCCAAGCCGCGATCTGCTCGAAGCCGACACGCCCCCATCCCTCGCCGGGGTTCGCGTCTAGCCACACGGCCTCTCCGCCGGCGAGGCCCACGAGGACGGACTGCATCCAGGCTTTCGGCGGGACGTCGAAGGCCTCGCCCGAGGCGAGGCTCGCCTGGAGGACTAGCACTCTCGGCTTCTTGCCGGCGGCGGCGTTGGCCCTGGCCTTCTCCACGACGTTCCGATAGTAGGCCGAGAGCTCGGCCGCGCGCCCTCCCGCGCCGAAAGCGGCCCCGAGGGCGGCGATGTCGCGGTAGTAGTCGTCGGGGGTCTCGAGGTCGAGGTACAGGCTGCGCAACGCGAGGGCGTCAAGCTGGGCGCCGAGGCTCTTCCTCATCGAGGACTTGAGGATGACGAGGTCGGGCTTCAGGGCGGCGTAGGATTCGGCGCCCGCGGTCCGATCGAGCGCGGGCTTGGAGAGGTAGCCGGGATCGACGTTGACCAGGAAGGAGCCGAGGCCCTGGTCGCTGCCGGCGACGGCCGCGACTGCGGCGCGGGCCTCGGGAAAGGCGTAGGCGAGGTCGGCGACCATGATGACCGCTTTGCCTCCCAGGACTACCCGTTCGGGTACCCGGGCCGGGCTCGATTGGGCGGCGGCCGAGGCCGCGATAGACGCGGCGGCGATGGTCGCTATGGCGAGGGATCCAATTCGACGTGGTGTGCGCATGGGCCCTACGATACCGCTTCGCGGAGCCTCGTTGCAACTCCGCGCTCAGCGTCCCAAGGCCCGCCTGGCCGCAGAAAGCGCCTCCTCGGCTCGGGAAACCTCGAAGGCCTCGGCCATCAATCCCGCCACCTGGGCCAGCCTGCGCGCTTCGACGACGCAATCCTCCCGCACCGAGCAGACCAGCACGCGGGCGCCGGCCTGGTCCGCGGCCCAGGCCAGGGCCAGCTCCAGGCTCGGCATCAGACCCTCGCCCCTTTGCAGCTCGAGACGGCCTATCTCGTCCAAGCCGAGGCACTCGACCCGGTTCTTCGCCGTTACGGCCTCGCGCAGGAATTCCTCGGCCCTGGCGAAGGCCGAGCGGTCGAAGACGAAACGCCCCAGCGCGAGGTAGCCGGCCGTAGGCAGCTCGCCGGGCTCGAGCTCGCGCGCCAGGGACGCGCGCTCCGCGGCCAGCCGCCCTCCCGCGGCCCTCAGGTACTCCATCGCGAAGGCGATGGCGGCGCCGTCGGGCCTGCGGCCCTCGTCGGGCTGCAGCACCGCGGACAGCCTGCGGCCGTCGGCGGCGAGCCCCTCGAATATGGAACGCATGGCGCTGGTCTTGCCCGAGCCGATGGGTCCCGTGAGGATGAGGCAGCTGCGCGGCAGGATCATCGCGCCACGATTCCTCGGATCATGCTTCTTCGGCTTCCTCGATCTCCTCGATCTCCTCGGCCGTCCCCGCCGCGGCGACGGGCGCGGGGCGCTTAACCGAGTCCACGGCGCTCACGGCGAGCTCGATGATGAGGTCGCGTATGGCGGATTGGGCGCTGGGGCTCGCATCCTGGAAGCAGAGGCCCGCGCGCCCGAACTCGCCGTCGCGCTCGAAGCTGCGGACCGTCGCGCGAAGCTCGATGGGGTTTCGCTGGCCGGAGACTCGAGGTGGATGGATCCTGATTCCGAGCAACTCGCCGGGCTTGAGGTCCGATTCCGAGAGGAGAAGCATTCCCTGGGGCGAGAGGTCGCCGACGTTCCCGAGCTCTTCGCCGCAGTGGTCCGTGACCTCGAGGTTATACAGGAGGACGTCGCGCCGGGCTCTCCTGCCGAACCTCCGCTGGCTCTCGTCCGGGTCGAGCCTGAAGCGATGGACCACGCGGCCGAGCTCGTAGCCCCCGATGCGCAGGTAGGAGCCGAGCCTAGCCAGGGTTTCGGCCGCGTCGTTCGCGCGCCCGGCCCGCTCCGAGGCCTCCGCTACGGCCGTTCCGAGCGAGGCGTAGGCCTCGCCCTGCCCCCGGATCCGCGCCTGGACGGAGTCGATGGAGGCATTCGCCTCGCGGGCGACGCCCCCGACCCGCTCGGAGGCCTCGAGCTGGGCCGTGAAGGCGCGGGAGAAGCCATCGAAACGCGACGCCAGGCCCTCCACTCGCGCGGAGATCGACGCGAAAGAGGAAAGCGCGGCCGCGGTCTCCGCGTCGAGCCTCGAGGCCTCGCCCCCGGCTCCGCGCGCCGTCGAAGCGGCGCCTCGCACGGCCTGGGCGATTTCGCCGAGCAGGGCGCCCGTCTCCGCGATGGTGGCGGAGCTCCGCTCCGAGAGGGACCGTATCTCGGCGGCCACGACGGCGAAGCCCTTGCCCGACTCGCCCGCCCGGGCCGCCTCGATCGAGGCGTTGACGGCGAGCAGGCGGGTGCGCTCGGCTATGTCCTCCAAGGCCTTGAGCGTTCCCCCGACCCGCTGGGAGCGCTGAGCCGCGCCCTCCGTCGCGCTCTCCAGCTCGCGCAGGGACTTGACGACCGAGGTGGATTCGGCCGCGACCGCGCGGGCCGCCGCGGCGCCCCGGCCGGACTCCGCCCCCGCCTCCGCGACGTCCCCCTCGAGGAAGCGGAAGGCGTCCAGGCTCTCGGCCGCGCGATTCCCTAGCGTCCGCGCCGCCGTCTCGGCCTCGCCCAGGCGGCCGGCGAGGGCGCCCACCTCCGCGCCAACGGCGCGGAAGCTGGATACTATCGCTTCGACCCCGGCCGCCGTGTTTACGACGGCGTCGCGCAGGTTCCGCGAGCGCTCGGAAAGGCTCCGCGAGGAGAAGCCGATGTCGGCCGAGAAGACCCCGAATTTGCGGGTGGAGGCCGCGATCCAGAGCATGTCCTCGTTGAGCTCCTCGAGCAGGGCGTTGACGCTCTCGGCTAGGCTCCGCTCACGGCTCTCCTCGAGCCGTTTCCGCAGGTCGACGCCGTCATCCAGGAGGGAAGCGAAGAATCCGCTTTGCCGCCCCGAGCGCCTCGCGGACGAGAGGAGGGAGAGGGTCGCTAGGGCGAGGGCGATGGCGAAGGAGAGGGCCGAGAGGGCAAAGGAGCCCCTTCCGAGGAACAGGCCGGACGCGAAGAGGGCGGAGGCGACCGCCGTGAGGGACCAGCGGATATGGATCGGCGAGAGGATCTCTTTCGGTTGTGCGCTCATGGCAGCGTCGCTGCTCCTTTATTTAATGATTTGTACATCCGACTATAACCGTCGAGGGCATGCCGCGCAAATGGATACGGCATCCCTTTTGGGGATGCCGCATCGCTCGTGAACAGGCTCTATGGGATAAGGAGACTGGGGCCTACCAGCGCGGTCCGCCGCCCATGCCGCCCCGACCGCCCATCATGCCGCCCCTCAGGCCGCCGCCCTTGGCACCGCGCATACCGCGCCCGCCGGCCTGGCTGAAATCGTAGTCCTTCCCCGAGAGGGTCAGCTTCGTCAGCTGGAGCATCGAATACCCGTTTTGCCCGGGAATGGGGAAGGCGTAGCCCTCGAGCTTGACCGCGGCGCCTTCCTGCAGATCCTTGACAAAGCCGACCAGTCTCATCAGCTGCGGCGCGTAGTAGCTCGTCCCGTCCGCCTTGATGCCGATCTCCCCGTTGATGAGCTCGAGCTTGCCGGAAAGCTTCACGAGGGTCTGCTGATTCTGGGCGGCAGGGGCCGGCGCCGCCTGGGCGGTCTGAGCGGCGACCGCTCCGGAAAGAGCGAGCGCGGCGATGCACGCAGCGAGTAGTCTCTTCATACTAAACTCCTCAAGAGAAATAATTGACCGTGAACCGACACGGCGACTGATTTTCATCAGCCGCAATCTATATTGCAAAATCCATGCCAAGCGAAAAGGAGCCTGAAACGGGGTTTTTTCGCGAGTGCTTTCTCGGGCGCGGGAAAATTGTGCTCACCATGCTTCTCGGAAACGGGAAAAAATACCCCGCCGACTATGGGGCCAGCCAATCAAATGCCTATACTGTACCTGGCACGAGAAATGCTTTACTAATAGTAGAAGGCGGTTTCATAGATGCAACGCAGGGAAAAAGGCTCGCGAGAAATGCTCCCTCTCTATCTAGGCCTCGCCCTGCTTTTCCTAGCTCTCGCCCTCCTGTCCGCCTTCCTCATCGCCGGCGAATCCCGGAGGGCGCGGATCCTCGTTGAATATGAGGCCGACCGCATCGCCTCCGCGCTCCTCGATTCCTTCAGGGCGCAGGGCGAGATCGACCCCGCGGACCTGGACCCGCGCATCCTCGGCTTCGGCCTCTACCGGGCCGACGGCGCCCGCGTGGCCGGCCTCGGCGAGACGCCTCGCCTGCTAAGGCCCGAGGACGGGGCAGGCGCCTTCCGCTACGACGACGCCCGCCGCACCCTCGTCTTGGCGCGGCCGCTCGAGGGGCCGGGGCTGATGCCGATGATGGGCCGACGTGGCCGCGGCCAGTCGGGTCTCTTCTACCTATCGATGGGGATAGGCGGCTATTATCGATCGAGGATCCTCTACGGCGCCGCGATGGTGCTCGTCCCGGTCATCATCGCTGCCCTCGCCGCCGCCTTCCTCTCCCTCCTCGTGAGCAACCTGCGCTTTCGCCGCCGGGCGATGGAGCAGGAGACCCTCGCGCGGCTCGGGGAATCCGCCAGGACCCTCGCGCACGAGATCCGGAACCCGCTTGGCGCCATACGCCTCCAGACGGGCCTGCTGCGCAAGAGGCTGCCCGGGGCGGCGGACAAGGAACTCGACGCGATCGAGGAGGAGACCGAGCGGCTCAACGCCCTCACTCGCCGCGTCGGCGATTTCCTCCGCAATCCCCTCGGCAACCCCGAGAGAGTCGACCTGACGGAATTTCTGGGCGAGCTCGCCGGACGCCTCCCCTACCCGCTCGCCCTGCCCGCGGGGGCGCGAGGCGCGGTCGTCTTCGACAGGGAGCTGCTCAGGTCCGTGCTCGAGAACCTCGCCCGAAACGCCTACGAGAGCTACGGCGAATCGGGCGGCGAGGTCGAAGCGACCATCAGGCCCGAGGGCGGCCGCGTCGTCGTCGAGATACTGGACCGGGGGGCCGGCATCCCGCAGGAGCTCTCCGCCTCCGTCTTCGATCCCTTCTTCACGAGCAAGTCGCAGGGCTCCGGCATCGGGCTTCCCCTCGCCCGCCGCTTCGTCGAGGCCGCGGGGGGCGAGCTGACGCTGCTGCCCAGGCAGGGCGGAGGGACGGTCGCGCGCGTCTCGCTGCCGCAGGCGGAGCCCCGATGAGAGTGCTGGTCGCCGACGACGAGAAGAACATCAGGGACTCGATTGCGGCCTATATAACCGGCGAGGGCATCGAGGCCGCCACCGCAGCGGACGGGGCGGCCGCGCGCGAGCTGCTGGAGGGCGAGGCCTTCGACGCCTTGGTCCTCGACCTGCGAATGCCCAAGATCGGGGGCCTCGACCTGCTGCGATGGCTCAGGGAGGAGGGGCCCGACGTTCCCGCCATCATGATCTCGGCCTATGGCGACCTCCGGGACGCGGTGCAGGCGATGAAGCTGGGCGCCCGGGACTACCTCGTGAAGCCCTTCGACCCCGAGGAGCTCCTCATCAGGCTAAAGCGGCTGCTCTCCGAGAGGGCGCAGGCTAGCAGGGCTGAGGCGGAGCTCCAGTCGAGCGAGGGATCGGCTGCAGGGGAGGGCCCCTGGATAGGCGACGGCCCGAAGATGCGCGTGCTGCGCTCCCTCGTCAGCAAGGTCGCGCCCACGCCCTCGACCGTCCTCATCACCGGCGAGAGCGGGACGGGCAAGGAAGTGATCGCTCGCCTCATCCACGCGCTCTCGGCCAACCCCGGAGGCCCTTTCGTCGCGATCAACATAGGAGGGATACCCGACACCCTCCTCGAAAGCGAGCTCTTCGGCTACGACAAGGGAGCCTTCACCGGGGCGGAGGCGCGCAAGCGCGGCATGTTCGAGCTGGCCGCCTCCGGCACCCTCTTCCTCGACGAGATCGGCGACATGCCCATGCAGCTGCAGGTCAAGATCCTGCGGGTGCTGCAGGACAAGAAGGTCCAGCGCCTCGGCAGTACCCAGGCCCTTCCCATCAACGCGAGGATAGTGGCGGCGACGAACCGGGACCTGGAGGCCCTGCTGAAGGAGGGCAAATTCCGCGAGGACCTCTACTACCGCCTCAACGTAATACGCCTCGAAGTCCCGCCCCTGCGAGAAAGGCCCGAGGACATCCCTCGGCTCGCCGCCCACTTCGTGGAGAAGCTCAACCGCGAGAGGGGGCGCCGCATACGCGGCTTCGACCAGGATGCCCTCGCCCTGCTCCGGGCCTATGCCTTCCCCGGCAACGTGCGCGAGCTGGAGAACCGGGTGGAGAGGGCCTACATCCTGTGCTCGGGAGAGG
>JANXYQ010000029.1 GCA_025355995.1 Spirochaetaceae bacterium
ATCATGGACTTGTTGGCGCGCAGGCAGTCGTAGAGGTGGAGCATCGAGAGTTTGCGCACGAGCTCCTCGTGGAACTCGGTCGGGTTGGGCGCCTTGTGGAAATACAGGTAGCCGCCGACGAGATCTTCGGCGGCTACCTGTATTTCCACAAGGCGCCCAACCCGACCGAGTTCCACGAGGAGCTCGTGCGCAAACTCTCGATGCTCCACCTCTACGACTGCCTGCGCGCCAACAAGTCCATGATGGCCTGGGGCGTGGAGGCGCGCGTCCCCTTCCTGGACCCGGAGTTCCTCGACGTCGCGATGGGCATCGACCCGAAGCACAAGATGATCGACAAGAGCGTTCCGCAGGGAACGCCGGGGTGCATGGAGAAGTACATCCTGCGCAAGGCCTTCGACGGCTGGATCCCGGACGAGATACTGTGGCGCCAGAAAGAGCAGTTCTCCGACGGCGTAGGCTACTCCTGGATCGACTCCATCAAGGCCTTCGCCGAGAAGGAGATCTCCGACTCCGTGATGGCCAACGCGCGCTACCGATTCCCGAACAAGACGCCGCCCACGAAAGAGGCCTATTGGTTCCGGACCGTCTTCGAGGAGCACTTCAGGAACCCCAGCGCCGTCGACCTCGTCCCCGACGGTCCCTCGATCGCCTGCTCAACTCCCACGGCTGTCCGCTGGGACTCGGCCTGGGCCGCGATGGCGGACCCCTCAGGAAGGGCGATCCAGGGAGTCCACGACCACGCCAAGTGATTCGAGCGAGGTCGTGAATGATCATGCGAAATAGGTAGCGCATGATCATGTCGCCCGCGCGAAGCAAGCGAGGCACGGAGGACCGTCCCGGGACGGCCCTCCGGCGGGTCCCGAGCTAGAGAAACCTCCCATCTCGGAGACCGCATTGCGCGCCAGAATCCGAGAGGACCTCGGAATTCCCATCACCGAGCCCCGCTTCCTTCCCCTCGGCGCCGACCGGGACACCGTCGCGTATTCCGGCGAAACCGACGGGAGGAAGCGATATTTCGTGAAATTGCGGCGGGGCCATTTCTGCGAGGCGGCCGTAGCGATCCCCGCCCTCATGAGCGGAGGAGGCCTTCATCACGAGCCAGTTCGAGGCCAAGCTGGGCGAGCTCCGCAAGGGGAAGAGCCGGGTCATAGAATCCGGGCATACCCTGATCCTGGGATCCGGGGAAAGGGTCCCGGAAATCGTGCGCGAGCTCCTGGTCGCCAGCGCCGGCGAGGCCGGCCCTCCCCCGATACTCGCGGACCTCCACCTCGAGGCCAAGCGCGCCCTCGACGCGCTTCGCGGATGGCGACCAGGCCATACTCCTATCCGAGCACGACTCCTCCATCAGGTTCTCGAGGGAGCCCAAGGCCTTCGACTCTTCCAGGGCCCTGCCCGCTCCCCCGGCGCCCAAGTCAGTCGAGAGCCAGCTCATCGTCGGATGGAGCGAGAAGACCGGGACCATCGTAGACGAATACGGCAATTACCTGCGCGAAGGATCATCCATCGTCGTCGCGGTCGACGCCGCGGACGAGGCGATGAGGGTCAGTTTCGAGGAGATCCCCGGCAGGCACCCCGGGATCGCCCTGAGCTTGGCGGAGGGGGACATCCACTCCCCCGGGGAATTGGCGGGGACCCCGAGACCAGGGACTCCGAGACGATAGCCTCCCTCCTCCAATTCCGGCACTATTTCCGGGGCCTCGGGCGCGGCGACCTCAAGACGCAGCTGATCACGGAGGTCGCCGACTCGGAGAATATCGAGGTGATCGAGGAAGTCGGCGTCAAGGACTTCATGATCTCCAACCAGTTCGTGTCCAAGATCTACGCCCAAGTATCGGAGGAGCCCCGCGTGCAGGCGATCTACGAGGACCTCTTCCGCCCCGAGGGTAGCGAAGTCCACTTGAAGCCCCTGCGGCGGCTCTCGCGGGGGGCGAGACCTGCTTCGGCCTGCGAATCGTGGCGGAGGAGAAGGACAAGGCGGCGCGCCACGGCCTCTACATCAACCCGCCCAAGGATCGCGTCTTCCGCCTGAGCGCGGGCGATATGCTCATCACCCTCGCGGAGGACGAGACCTAGGCTCACTTCACCATGCGCTTGCTCAACCGCCTCACCGCGAAATACATGACGACGGCCGCGACCGCGAGCACGTAGGCGAGGTCGAGGAGGAGCGAGGGTTTCCAGCCGCGGGCCAGGGCCGCGACGCGCCCGAGGCGGACCGGATGCGTCAGGGGGAGGAATTCGGCCACGACCCGCAGCGGCGCGGGGAGGTTGGCTATCGGGAAGATCGTCCCGCAAAACATGAACATGGGCGAGAGCAGGCCCGTGAAGAAGAAATTGAAGTGGTTGATGTTCTTCACGAAGGAAGTGACGAGTAGGCCGATGGCGGCGAACAGGAAGCCATTGAGGAAGCCGATGATCGGCGTCAGGAGCGCGGGCAGGAAGCCCACGATGCCGAAGGCCGAGATGATGATGAGGACGGCGAGGGAGAAGAAGGCTCCTTTGGTCCCCGCCCAGAGGGCCTCGCCGAGCACTACATCCGAGACCGTGAGGGGGGCGGCCAGCATGCCGTCGTAGGTCTTGTCGAACTCCAGGCGGATGAAGGTTCCGAAGGTGCACTCGAAGGCCGCGGTGAACATGGAACTCGTCATGAGCAGGCCGGTCGCGAGGAACTGGAGGTAGCTCATCTCCACGAGGTTGGGGATGTAGCGGGCCATGCCCAGGCCCATGCCCGCCAGGAAGATGAGGGGCTCCATGAAGGGCGGGAAGCCGTTGGAGACGATATCCTTCGTGTAGGTCCTGAAGTGGCGGTACCAGACCGAGCCCAGGCGGGAGGCCAGCGACGGGTAGAGGCTACTGCTGGTCATTGAGCTTCCTCCCGGTGGATCGCAGGAAAAGATCCTCGAGGTTGGTCGGGCGAAGGTGGGTCCTTCCCGAGGGGAAGGCGGCGGCCAGATCCCGGAGGGACTCGGGATGGTCGGAGAAGAATTGGGCGCGGGACTCTCCTACCTCGCAACGGATGCGTTCGGACAGGGGACCGTCCTGGCAGGAGGTGATGCCCTCCTTGTCCAGGACCTCTAGCACCCAGGGCTCGATGCCCTCGGCGAGGAGCTCGTGGGGCTCGCCCTCGAGCACCCGGCTGCCCTTGTCCATGATGATGATGGAGTCGGCGATCTGGTAGGCCTCCTCCATGTAGTGTGTCGTCAGGAGGACCGTCACGCCCTCGCGCTTCAGGGCGCGGACCTTGTCCCATATCAGCTGCCGCACCTGGGGGTCGAGTCCCGTGGTCGGCTCGTCCAGTATGAGGAGGCGCGGGCGGTTCATCAGCGCCCTAGCGATGACGAGGCGCCGCTTCATGCCGCCCGAGAGGTCGTTGACCTTGGCCTTGGCCTTCTCCTTCAGCTCCATGAAATCGAGGAGCTCGGCTATGCGCGCGCGCGCCTCCTTGGCGGGGAGGCCGTAGAACTTGCTATAGATGAAGAGATTGGCGCCGACGTTCACCTCGGAGTCCAGGTTGTCGTCCTGGGGCACGACCCCGCAGAGGTGCTTGATCGGGAGCTCCTGGAAGGCCGGGTCGAAGCCCATCACGTCGACCCTGGTCTCGGCTCGCCCGTCGCGCCGGACCATGCCGAAGAGCATCTTCATGAGAGTGGTCTTGCCCGCCCCGTTGGGCCCCAGGAAGCCGAAGCAGCTGCCCTCGGGCACGGAGAAGGAGACGTCGTTCACCGCGGCGGTGCCGTCGGCGTAGGTCTTGTAGATCCGCTCGACCTGGATAGCTTGATTTGCCATAACTCCGTAAAAATAGCCTTTTTTGCGCTAGAAAGACAAGGATGGCGCCGCGAGGCGCTCTCACCATATCCCCGGCACGAGGCGCCAGCGCATCGCTTTCGCGGACTCCTCGTAGCCGGATAGCTCCCTCCTCAGCATCCGGTCCTCGAGGGCCGTCCTCGCGAGGAGGGAGACCATGGATAGGGCGGAGACGGCGTACATCGGATGGCGACGCCGACGGTCGCCAGCAGGCCCACGCCGATGCCGAGGTAGGCCCAGGCCTCCGCAAGGCCCGCGAACGCAGCTTCCGCCTCTCCCGCGCATTTGGGTCGTCCATATCGAGCCTCCCTCGGCGCTGGCCGCGCCCGAGGGAATACTGCGCCCACCCCCGATCGGGCGCAACGGCCGACGCAATAAAGTTATATTGTATTATCTTTTGGATGCGGCACGGGAAGCCGGCGCGGGGCGAAAAGCCTACCTGAGCCTCTCGACGAAGCCCCTGACCGCCGCCTCTTTCTCAGCCGCGTCCAGTTTCTTCGTGGCCGCCGAGACCGCGTCCACGGGGACGGCCCCGTCCTTCGCCAGCAGGTCGCGGAGCTGCTTGTCCAATTTGCCCAGGAACCAGCGATTGGCCGTGACGAAGAGGGCGACTCTCTTACCCCCGAGCCGCTTCTCGGATTTTAGCCAGTCGCGGACCGGCGACTTCGTGGCGAAGGCCATCACCATGCCGTGGACGAGGACCGCGCGGTACTTGGTTAGGTCCATGGAAGGGACTTGGAAGGCGCTCGCCTCGTCGAAGGCGAGGCCCTCCGCGGCGAAGGCGCCCTTGAAATACCCAATATACGGCTTGGACTGCTCGTTCGCCTCGTCGTAGACGTAGAGAACCTTGCCTGCCGGGACCTGGGCGCCTAACGCGGCCGCGAACGCGAGTATGCCTAGGGCGAGAGATAGCTTTTTCATGTTCCCTCCGGCCTCGGATTATACCCTGAAAAAGGGCAGGCCGAGAAAGCCCGCGGCCTGCCCGCTTGCCACCCGCGATCCCGGAGCTATACTGGAGGCGAGCATCCGCAGTCGGGAGGTAAGCTCGCATGCGCTGGGAAGAACTGACCGGTGACATTTTTCCGAAGGCGATCGAGGAGGCCGAGGGCGTCTGCCTCCTCCCCCTGTCCTGCATCGAGCGGCACGGGCACCACCTCCCGCTCGGCACGGACATGTATATCGGGCGCGCCCTGTGCGACCGCGCCGCCGCGCTCGAGCCGGCCATAGTCTTTCCCGACCTCGTCTTCACGCAGATCCTCGAGGCCCGCCACGTCCCCGGCTGCATAGGCATCGAGCCCGAGCTGATCCTCCGCCTGCTGGAGAACGCCTGCCGAGAAATCGCCCGCAACGGGCTCAAGAAGATCGCCATCGTCAACGCGCACGGCGGCAACGACGACCTGATCCATTACTTCGCGCGGACCCAGCTCGCGAGCCCGCGCGACTATGTCGTGTACGTCACCGATCCCAGCTACAAGCTCGAGAGGGAGCTGGAGAACGGGCCGCGCTGGGACACGAAGGTCGACGGCCATGCGGGGGAATGCGAGACGAGCGCCATCCTGGCGGTCCGGCCCGACCTGGTCCGGGCGGAGGCGCTCCGGCCTGACGAGGAGGGCCTTCCCCTCGGGAGGCTCAAGGCCCTGCGCGACCTCGGCGTCGACCTCGGCATCTGGTGGTACGCAGATCACCCCACGCACTATCGCGGGGACGGATCCTTCGGCGGCGCGGAGAAGGGCGAGCTCTGGCTCTCGGCCTGCGCGGGCGCGCTGGCGAGGGCGGTCCGCGCGATCAAGGACGACGGAGAATCCGGGCGCCTGCAGGCGGAGTTCTTCGCCAAGACGCGACGGCCGGAATAGGATTCCCCCATTGACCCGGCTCGCGCGCGCCCTCTGCCTGCTCGCCCTCATCGCGCCGGCTCGGCTGACCGCCCTGCCGAGCCTGGGCTCCTACTTCGGGGACGCCGGCGTCGAGGGCAGCATCGCCGTCTACGACGAGGCGGCGGATACGTGGCTATTCAGCGACGACGCCGACGCCTCAGTCCGCAGCCTCCCGGCCTCGACCTTCAAGATACTCAACTCGCTCATCGCGCTGCAGGAGGGAGCGGTCGGAGGGACGCGCGAGGTCCTGCGCTGGGACGGCCGCCACTGGCCGACCCCCTCCTGGAACGCCGACACCGACATGGAGGGCGCCTTCAGGAATTCGGTCGTCTGGTTCTACGTCGAGCTGTCGAGGCGCCTCGGCCGAGACGCGTATCGCCGCTATCTCCCGGCCTGCGGCTACGGCAACTGCGACCTCAGCGAGCCCGGCCTCGATTTCTGGAACTTCGGCGAGCTCGGCGTCTCGCCGCGGGAGCAGATCGAGTTCCTGCGACGCCTCCGCTGGGACACCCTTCCCTTCGCGCGCAAGAATATGGAGACGGTCAAGTCCCTGATGCTCCTCGAGCGGTCCGAGGCCTGGACCCTGCGCGGGAAGACCGGCTGGACGACCAAGGGCGGCCGCGACATCGGCTGGTTCGTCGGCTGGGCCGAGACTCGCGGCGGCGCCTACTATTTCGCGACGAGGATCGTCGCGGACGACGGCCGGTTGCCGGCGAATTTCGCGGCGAGCCGCAGGGACATCGCCGAAAGGGCCCTGCGCGACCTGGTCGCCGAGCGGCGCGACTGATGCCTAGGCCTTGAAACGGCCGATCTCCGCGTCGAGCTCTCGCGAAGCCTCCAGGTTGAGCTCGACCTCCTGCCGCACGGAGGCGAAAGCCGAGCGCAGGTCGCGCACGCTCTCGGCCTGCCCCCGCGAGGACGCGGCGAGCTCGTCGAGGCGCTTTAATGCGAGCTCGAGGGCGCCAGCCATGGCCTCGGTCTCGGAGCCCTGCTCGGCCATGCGTTCGCGTATCGCCCGCGACGAGTCCACGACCTGGACGAGGGAATCGGCGACTGACCTCGTGCCGGCCGCCTGCTCCTCCATCGCCGCGGCGATCTCGCGCGAGATCGCGGCCGCCTGCTCGAGACCGTGGCTGAGTTCGGAAAGCAGGGCGCCCCCGGCCTCCGCCTGCCTGACTCCGCGGCTCACTTTCTCGCTCATCGCAGAGATATGCCCCTTGATCGACTTGGTCTGGGCGGCGGCGTTGGAGGCCAGGCCGCGCACCTCGTCGGCCACGACCGCGAAGCCGGCGCCTCGGTCACCGGCGTGCGCCGCCTCGATCGCGGCGTTCATCGCGAGCAGGTTGGTGTCGCTCGAGATCTTGCCGAGCGCTCCCGTCACCGAGAGTATGCTCCGAGAGGCCTCGTCGATCTCCCGGATCGCCGCGCTCGTCTCGCGCGCGGCCTCGCCGCCGGCCTTGCCCTGGCCCGCCAGCCCGTCCGCGAGCTCGCCCGAGCGCCGCGTCATCTGCTCGACCGAGCGTATGCTCGAGGCCATCTCCTCCATGGCGGAGGAGGTGCTCGAGACGTAGCCGTCCTGGTCGCGCGCCGCTTCGTCCACCTTGGACGCGGCGCGGCGGAAATCGCCGAGGATCTCGCGCAGCCTCCGGGACTCCGCGGCCTCCGCCTCGAGCCCTTCCTTGAGCGCGAGGAAGGCGTCGGCGCTCCGGATCGAGATCGCCTCGGCCTCGCCGAGCACGCGCGCGATGGAGGCCGCGCTCTCCCTCGTCCTCGCGGCCGAGGCGCTCATGCCGCCGACGAGGCCGCCGAACTGGTCGAGGAGGCGGTTGATGAGCTCGGTGAGCTCGCCGAAGTCGTCCATCGACCGCAGCGAGAGCCTCGCGCGAAGGTCGCCTCCGCCGGCCACCACCTCGTGCACCCTGCTCCGCAGGGCCCCGATCTCGTCCCTCCGGTCGATCGAGACCGCGAGCTGGATGCCCGCCGCGACGAGGACCATGAATAGGAAGCAGAGGATGAAGATAGCCTGCTGGACGCCGGCGCCGTCCATGCCCCGCTCCCAGGGCAGGGGTACCGAGGCCAGGTCGAGGCCCTGGCGGGCGGTGAAGGCGGGAAGCCGGGCGGCGAGGGCCTCGCGGTAGGCGGCGCGGGCGCCCTCCACGGGGAGGGCGCCCGCGATCAGCTTGTCGGCCACCTCGGCCTGCACCGACTGCGCCGTCGCCACGTCGCGCATGTTGAACTGGACGAAGGTCGTCGCGTAGACGACCATGAAAAGGCTGAGGAGGAACTGCCGCGCGGTGCTCCGCATCTCGCTCTTGCGCTCGCCGATCGCGTGGATGCCCAGCCTGTCGCGCAGGGAGGCGAAGGCCATGTGGTCTAGGGCCGTTTGGGCGGAGGCGTAGACCGCCGCCCCCGCCAGGTTGGAGGCGAGGATGACGAGCCTGTCGAGCCTGAATATCGCGGCGGCCTGTCCCGAGAAAACCTGGAGCAGCACGTAGCCCGCGGCGAAGCCCAGGAGGTTGACGCCGAGCTTCCAGGCCGAGAAGCGCAGGATGCGCACTCGCGTCGCCTCGAGTTCCCCCGGGGCGAGCTCCTCGCCCGCTTCGAGCCGAGCCTGGACCCGCTGTATCGGGAGGGCCACGAGGTAGATTAGCAAGGAGAGCAGGACGAGGGGAGGAAGGACGTTCATGGCGATGAAGCCGAGGGCCGTGGCTGGCAGGGCCGAGACATCGTCTATGCCCAGGAGGATGTTGTCCCTGAAATAGCTCACCACCTGCATGACGAAGTAGACGCCCAGGATCATCAGGGTCGAGTTCATCGTCACGCGGAGGGCGAGGCTGCGAGTCTTCATGGGGCCGATGATAGCTTATTAGGGGGCGCGGGAATACCGGTGCCTCGCCGCCCGCTCCAGCCTCGCGATCAGGCGCGGCAGCTCGGAGGGTCCCGAGATCGTATAGTCGGGCTCCTCGTCGGGGCGCTCGACGGTCTTGCGGCGCCGCGGGGCCCAGTTCACCCAGATCGTCGCGAGCCCCAGGCGCCGCGCGCCGGCTATGTCGCGCTCGAGGTTGTTGCCGACCATCACGACGCGCCGGTAATCCTCGGGGCGTAGGCCCAGCGCGTCCAGGGCTCTCGTGAACATGGCGCCCTCCGGCTTCTCGACGCCGACTTCCTCGGATATCGAGCGCGCGGAGAAGAGGTCCCACAGGCCGCTCGGGCCGAGGACGTTGCGGAAGGTGTCGACGAAGCCGTCGGCCACGAGGGCGAGGGTATGGCCTCGCCTAAAAAGCGCCTTCACCGCCCGCTCCGCGCCGGGTATCAGCTCGGCCCGCAGCGTGGCGCCGCGCTCGTCCTTGACCTCGGTGCCCTCGTCCGCCAGGGTATCGCCGCAGTCCAGGAGGACCACGATGCGGCGGCGCGCGCGCGTCATGCCCACCCTCCCCGCGAGGCCTCGAAGGCCAGGGCGAATCGGCTCGGAGCCTCGAATTCGTAGGCCCACCGCTTCAGGGTCATCGGCCCTCCCTCCCCGTCGCTCAGGCGGGCATGGCGCCCCGGCTCGGTTCCCGCGCCCGCCGGCCGTTCCCTCCACGCGCCGGCGCCCTCCGCGAGCACCCGGAACGAGAAGGCACCCCGGCTCACGGCAAGTCCTCCGCCGGGGAGCACCGCGACCTCGCACTCGGCGTCGAAGGCCAGCTCGATCGACGCCGGCGTCCGCGCGCTCGCCTCGGTCTCGAACTCGACCCTGCAGCCGGAGGGCTCCAGCGAGACGGCGAGCCGCGCCTCGAGGGCGCACTCGTTCGAGCGCGGCCGCTCGCCGAAGGCCAGCTTGCTCCAGAAGCGGCCGTCCCCGGTCGATAGCGCGTAGTCGCCGTCGGGCCGCCGCGCCTCGCGGGGCAGCGGCTGGTAGTACGGCACGGTCCTGTTCCACGACAGCCTCGCGACGCGACCGTCGAAGCCGTCGAGGCGGAAGCGGGCGGAGGGAAGGTCGAAGTAGCGGGGACGGAAACGAAGCCATCGGCAGGCGGCCGGCCCGTGCCTGAAGGTCAGGACGGCGGGATTCGAGGCTATGCCCGAGGCGTCGGGCAGGTCCGGATCGAAGGCGAGGTCGGAACCGCCGTATATCGACATGGACAGCTCCCCCGACCGGCGGCGCACGAGGCCCGAGCGCGCGAAGTGGGTGGTATACTCGTCGACGGCCTCGCTCGCGGCGGGAAGCTCCCAGCCTTCGCGGCCTTCGGGAGGGTCGAAGGCGAGGAAGGAGGGCAGCTCCCAGATCGCCTCGCCCGGGCGCTCGAGGCCGAGGCGAGCGGCCCAGGCGAACCTGGGATTGCCGTCGAGGCAGGCCATGTACGCGAGGGGGAAGAGCTGCCGAGCGAGGAAGGCGGTCTGGGCCTGGTCTTGCCTGCGCGATGCCAGCGTCTCCACCTCGCCGCCCGGCTGGACCAGGAGGAGCGTCGCCTCCAGGCTGCGGCGCACCGGATCGAGGAGATCGGCCCTTCCCAGCCCGTCGGCCATGAGGATCAGGGAGTGGCAGGTGACGGAGGAGTAGATTCCGCTGCTGCGCTCGGAGAACTGGCCGTCGGAGTCCAGGTCTATCCCCTCGCCGAGCCAGTCGAGGCAGCGTTCCCTGTACGCGCCCGCGCCCTTCCGACGATACGCCTGGGCGAGGACGCCGCAGACTACCCAGCGGTGGTTCGGAGTGTGCACGCCCGCGCCGACCAGCATGTCCGCGGCCCGATCGCAGAAGAGCGTTATGCGATCGAGGGAGTCGCGGATAGCCTCGTTCCCGCCCTCCCTGGCCGCGATCCTGAGCAGCCCCTCCAGGACCTCCGCGACGAAGGCGGTGTCCGGCGGCGAGCGGAGATTGTCGGAGTCGATGGTGCCGTCCTCGCGCTGCAGGTCCAGGAGCCGTCCGGCAGCGGCGGAGAGCCGGAGGGCGACCGCGGGGCTCCGCCGATCGGGGGATTCCCTAAGCGACCAGTCGAGCAGGGCGAAGGCGGCGCGGTGGGCCGCCGCCCGCGCCCCGTCGGGATCGAGGTAGGATGGAGCCGTCCCCGCGGCCGCGCGGTGGGGGGCGTACAGGGCGGAGACTAGGCGCCTTTCGATCGATCGGTCGTCGTTCATCGGGATAATCCTTTCTCGAGCCGGAACCTCAGGGTCTTTATCTCGAAGGCGCGGAACTCCAGGGCGGCCGTCCCCTCGGCTATCGGCAGCTCCGCTCCTTCCGACTCCAGCATATCGGCGGCCCGTGCTGCCGCGCAGGGGAAGCCGAGCCGGAGGGCGCAGCGCAGGGCGCGGCCGGAGGACTCGTACAGCCGGAGGACGAGATCGCCCGAGCCGTCCTCGGCGAGCTTCGCCGTCTCGAGGATGACCGAAGGCTCGTCCAGACCTAGGAGGGATCGCGCTCCCGCGCCGCCCGTCGAGACCGTCGGCGGCACGTTGAAGGCGTAGCCCTCGCGGACCGGCCCCATCGACGCGAAGTCGCCCGACCAGGCCATGAAGGCGTACGCGAACTCGTGGCGGCCCCGGTCGGCGCCCATGTCGGGCACGAAGGGCGCCTTGAGGAGGGTGAGGCTGATCGTGCCCCCCGCCACGTCGCTGCCGTACTTGCAGTCGTTGAGCACGGCGGCGCCGCGCCCGGTCTCGGCCAAGGCTGTCCACCTGTGCTGGCAGCCCTCGAAGCGGTCGGCGTCGAAGCGGCGGTTGCGGTGGGTCGGGCGCCTCACGTGCCCGAACTGTATTTCGTACAACGCGTCGTCGGCGCGGAGGTTTGTGGGAAAGGAGACCTTGAGGAGCTTGTGATCCTCCCGCCAGTCTATGGCCGTATGGAACTCGAGTCTCCGGGATCCCCGCGCCAGCTTGATTTCCTGTGCCAGATCGGAGGCTGCGAGGCGGCGCCGAAGCCGGAGCGCCACGAAGAGGGGACCCTCGGCCGCGACCTCGATCGTCGCGTCGCCCTCCCCCAGCTCCACGGGAAGGCCTCTATACAGGCTCTCTATATCCCAGGCGTCGTAATTCGAGTTCACGTCCTTGTAGAGCCGGAAGTCGTTGCATGGGGCGGCCGCGACCTCCAATCCCGAGACCTTATCCACGAAGCTCGGGACGCGGCCGGCGCGATCGACCCGCGCGCGGAGGAAGTCGTTCTCGAGGACGTAGCCGTCGCCATCCGCCCGGATCGAGACGAAGCCGCCGCACGCGCTCGTTCCGGGAGCCAGGCTCGTCCAGCCGCAGGCGGGAATCGTCGCCTCGACCCAGAGGCCCTCGGGCGCCGCCTGAGCGGGCACCGCCTTTCCCTCGGCGTCGACCAAGGCGGGGGCGTCCTTCGGCAGGAGCACGAGCTCCGTCCTCTCCCACGAGAGCGAGTTGTAAACGCGCACGCATTCGCCGCCGGCGCCGGCGAGGCCCGCCAGCGCGGCATCCCTGAGCTCCCGCGACCGAGCGGCGACGGCCTCCAGCTCCGCCAGGGCCTCCTCGTGGACCCGCGCGATGGAGACTCCGGCGATGACGTCGTGGAAGTGGCTCGAGAGCAGGCCGCGCCATGCGCCGCGCAACGCGCCCTTGGGCCAGGGACTGTCGACGAGGACGCCGGCGAAGGCGCTCCACAGCTCGGCGTCGCGCAGTGCGATCTCGGCCTTCCTGTTAGCCCGCTTCGTGCGGCCCTGCGTCGTGTAGGTGCCGCGGTGCTCCTGGAAGTACAGCTCGCCGACATAACTCTCGAACGGCCGGCCGCGGGATTCGAGGTCCTCGAAGAACTCTATCGGGCCGGACATGCGGACCTTGGGATTCCCCTCGAGGTCGCCGAGCCGCCGCGCGAATTCGAGCATCTCGCGGGTGGCCCCCCCTCCGCCGTCGCCGTAGCCGAAGGGGAAGAGGTAGGTGGATATACCGTCCTTCTGGACGCGGTCGGCGTTCCAGCGCTTGGCCAGGGTGTTCGGGTCGATCGGCGAGTTGCACTTCCGGTAGACGTGGGCGAGAACCTCGCTGCCGTCGAGGCCCTTCCATCGGAAGGTAGTGTAGGGGAAGGGGTCGCCGCCCGAATAGTTGTCGATCAGCTTTTTCGTCGCGAAGTACTCGAGCCCGGTCCCCCTCATGATCTGCGGCAGGGCGGCCGAGAAGCCGAAGGTGTCGGGAAGCCAGAGCAGCCGCGTGTCCGCCCCGAGCTCGTCCCGAAAGAACTCCTTCGCGAGCGCCACCTGCCGGATCAAGGCCTCGCCGCAAGGCAGGTTGGTGTCGGGCTCGAGCCACATCCCGCCCTCGGCCTTTACCGAACCTTCCGCTATGCGAGCCTTAGTACGCGCCCAGAGCTCCGGATAGCCGTCGCGCAGCATCTCGAAGAGGGGTACCTGGCAGAGTAGATAGCCGTATTCGGGATACTCCTCGAGCAGGGCCAGCTGGGTGGACATGGTCCTCGCGGATTTGCGGACCGTCTCCTCCCTCGGCCATTGCCAGGCGAGGTCGAGGTGCGAGTTGCCGAAGGCGAACATCTCGGGAGCCGTCGATCCGTTGACGCACTCGAGGAGGGGCCGCAGGCGGGCGCGCGCATTCCTGAAGGTATCGCGCATCGCGTCGGCGGGCAACTCGAAATCGACGATCCGCGAGAAGTCCTCGAGGCCAGCGTCGATCTCCGAGACGCGCAGGCTCGCCTCGGGGAGGACCGCCCTCGTCTGATAGAGCGTCTCGGCGTCGATCCAAAGGGCGAAGGCCTCGTCGTCCCAGGTCCCCCAGGTGCTGGGCGCCACCGTTCGCTGCGTCGGCGCGGTCTCGGGGATGGGCCGGAACCCCGGCGGCACCGGGCCGCAGTTCTCCTCGATCGGTCCGTGGCCCGCGTAGAACTCCGCGAGGATGGAGTAGGACTCCCCTCCCTTCGCCCGGCGGGCCAGGGTGATCTCGCGATGCTCCCTGTCGACGGCGCCCGCGGCCGCGCCGTTCACGAAGACGAGGCCCTCGAGGCCCGGCTCGAGGCGCGCGACGATGCGCGCGCCGACGACCCGTTTCCCCGCGGCCTCGGCCGGCAGCGCGAGCTCGCCCTTGAACCAAGCGTACTCCCACTTGGCGCCCCAGGCCGTACCCGCGGGCATGGGCCGGAACTCGCGGAAGCCGGCGGTCGCGGGATCGAGCCGCTCGAAGGTGACGAATCCATCCAAGGCGATCTCTCCGAGCGGCTCGTAGAAATGGCCCCGCAACTCCACCAGCCAGGCGGCGATTCTGTTATTCCATTCCTTCGAGAGGGACATCGCGGGCTCCTCACTTACGGGCGGTAGGGCAGTCGTCGGTAGTATATACCCGATGCGCCCGCGGCCGCCCAAGGGGGCGGCCGCGGGATCGAGCCTTCGCGAGCGCCTTACTTCGCGCTCATCTCGTCGTAGTAGGCCTGGGCGTCCTTTTGGGCCTCGGTCCCGCCGGCAGCGAGGTAAGCCTTGACGTACTCGTCGAAGTAGGCGGGTGGCTTCGCTCCGGTGATGATCTGGAGATAGGCCTCGTCGCGCAGCTTCATGAGGTCGGCCTTGTACTTGGTCGCGACCGGAAGCCCGACCTGGATCAGGTTGTCGATGCCGAGCTTGTCGTAGCCTAGGCTATAGGCCCACATATTGCTGGGAGACTTCATCGGGAAGGGCAGCTCGGCCCGGAGGAGCGTGGCGCCGATGCGACTCACGTAGCCGGTGTCCTTGTCGTAGGGCGGGATGAAGGTGGTCGTCTCGGTCTCGAGGTCGAGGAGCTTCCAGTACTTGTCCCGGGTACCGTTCTTGATCGCGTTCCTGACGAGGAAGTCCGGGTTCGCGTTCTCCTCCATGAAGGCCAGGATCTTGGCCATCTTGGCGGGATCCTTCTCGACCTGCTTGCCGAAGCAGTAGAAGTTCATCAGCATGTTGTACTTCTTGATGCCCTGCTTGCCGTCCGGGCCCATGAGCGACGGGCCGAGGCCGATCGTGATCTTGGGGTCGATGGCGATGAGCTCCTTGGCGTTGGCTCCGGGCTGGCAGGGGGTCTTGCTCCCGTCCTCGGCGATGTCATTGTATACGCCGGGCATGGCCCAGTGGTAGTAGTTGGCGCGGGTGGTGAAGCCGATGCGGCCCTTGATGAAGGCGTGGGACAGGGCCCAATAGCCGCCTTGGTTCTCGCCGGTGATGAACTCCGGATCGAGGACCCCGTCCTTGTACCACTTCGTCATGAGGGCGAGGGCCTTCTTGACGTCGGGATGGATGGAGGCGTTGACGACCTTGCCGTCCTTCAGGAGCCAGTAGTCGGTTCCCGCGGCGCCCTTGGAGTTGTGATCGAAGGGCACGAGGCCGAAGGCGCCGAAGACCGCGTTGAGGCCGTCCTGGGAGAGGCCGTAGGTGTCGTTCTTGCCGTTCCCGTCGGGGTCGTTCCTGGCGAACTTGTACATCAGCGACTCGAACTCGGTCAGGGTGGTCGGCATCTTGGTCACGCCGACCTTCTTCATCCAGTCGGTGCGGTAGACGAGGGGGATGTGGAAGGCGTTGGTCGCGTTGACGGCGGGGATGCCGTAGAGCGAGCCTTTCACCTTGCCCATGTCCAGGTAGCCGGGCGCGTTGTCGGCCAGGACCTTGAGCAGGTTCGGCGCGTATTTCTTCAGCATGTCCATCGGGATCTTGGCGGCGACTCCCTGCTTGACGTAGTTGTTGAGTTTATCGGCTTCCTTCAGGTAGAAGAAGTCCGGGACCTCGCCCGCCGCCAGCTTGAGGTTGAGGATCTCGTGGTACTTGTTGTTGTCGATATTGACCGGGACGAACAGCACGCCGAACTTGGCCCCGTAGGTCACCAACGATTCGCCGTCCGGGTCCGTCGGCTCGATCTGGTAGTTCGCCAGCGTGACCTGCATCTTCGCCTGGCCAAAGGCGGCGAAGGATACGCAGGCGAGGATCGCCGCGGCGGCGATGCCCTTCTTGAATGCACCGTTCATGCTTCCTCCTATTTCTCTCGGGTCCGCCCTGGGGGCGCGGCGCCCGCGATACACTATGTTACTCTATTTTAACCTTTCAACGATCCCATCATGACGCCCTTGACGAAGTACTTCTGGATGAATGGATAGACGCAGAGGATCGGTATGGTGGTGACCATGATGGTAGCGGCCTTGAGCCCCTCGGGCGCGATCACCATGCCCTGGCGCTGAGCCTCGGCCATCATCTGCGTCAACTGGTCGGAGCCCTCGAGCACGATGCGCCTCATCACGAGCTGGACGACCTGCCCGCTGGCCTTGGTGACGTAGATCATGGAGTCGAACCAGGCGTTCCAGTGCCAGACCGCCACCCAGAGGGCAATAGTCGCGATGATGGGCTTGCAGACGGGGAGGATGATCCGGAAGAGGATGACGATGTCGTTCGCCCCGTCCATCTTGGCGGACTCCTCCATGCTGCTCGGGATGGTCTGCATGTAGTTGCGGACGATGACGAAGTTGTAGGCCGTGACCAGCTCGGGGAGGACGAGGGCCCAGACAGTGTCGATAAGGTGGAGCTGGCGCACGAGGATATAGGCTGGGATCATGCCGCCGGAGAAGAACATAGTGAATACGATGAGGGCCGTCCAGGCGTTCCGCCCGGGGAAGGCCTTCTTCGCGAGGGGCCAGGCCAGGCAGAAGGTCACGAGGAGCGAAAGGGATGTCCCGATGGCTGTCCTCAAGATCGTGTTGTAGTAGCCGGTGGCGATAGCGGGATTTCGGAATACCTTCTGGTAATTGGTGAAGGTGAAGTCGCGGGGAAGGAGGGAGAAGCCGCCCAGGGTCATGTCCAAGCCCGAGAGGGAGGACGTGATGAGGAAGACGAAGGGATAGAGCGTGGTGACGCTCATCAAAAGCATGAAGGCATAATTGAGGATATTGAACGCGGGATTAGCCCCAGAGGCGCCCAGCCGAGCTTTTACGATGCCCATATCCCCCGCCTCACCAGATTCCGCTGTCGTTGATGCGCTTCGCCAGGGCGTTGGCGCCGATGACCATCGCGAAGGCTATGACGTTCTTAAAGAGCCCCACGGCCGTCGCCAGGCTGTACTCCATGTCCTCGAGCCCCTTCCGGTAGAGATACGTGCTCATGACGTCCGACACCCTGTAAACCGCCGGGTTGTACATATTGAAGATCTGGTCGAAGTTGTCGTTCACGAGCTTGCCGATCGCGAGGATCAGCATGATGGTGATGACGGGCGCCAGCGACGGCAGGGTGATCGACTTCATCTTGACCCAGCGGCCCGCGCCGTCGATCGAGGCGGCCTCGTACATCTCGGCGTCGATGCCGCTAATGGCGGCCAGGTAGATGATCGAGCCCCAGCCGATCGACTTCCAGACCTCGGTGACGACGAGGATGAAGATGAACCACTGGGGGTCGGCCATGAAGTAGATCGGCTTGCCCCCCATGGCCTGGATGAGGATGTTGATCGGCCCGGTCGAGGGGGAAAGGAACTGCGTGAACAGCCCGGCCAGGATGACCCAGGAAACGAAGTGAGGCAGGTAGCTGATAGTCTGGAAGATCTTCTTGGGCCGGAGGCTCGCGATCTCGTTGAGGAGGAGGGCGAAGATGATAGGGGCGGGGAAGCCGGTGACGAACTGGAGGGCGCTGATTACCAGGGTGTTCTTGAACACCTCCCAGAAGCCATGCGAGGCGAACATCTCCTTGAATACTTCCAGCCCGATCCAAGGGCTGCCCATGATCCCTTCGGAGAAGTTGTAGTCCTTGAAGGCGATGACGAGGCCATAGATAGGGACGTAGCGGAAGACCAGGAAATAAAGCATCCCAGGCAGGAAGAGCAGTATCAGGTAACGGTTGTCCCACAAACGCCGGCTGAGGGGCTGCTTGCGCGGCGCAGTAGCGATCGAGTCGGAGGCTCCCCCCGCGGCGTCGGTGTTCGTGGCCATCGGCCGAACCTAGACCCGTTTTTCGAAGCCCGCAATAATACAAAAAGGATATTGTGGAAAAAATCGGCTTTTTTAGCGCCGACCGGGCGATCCGGCCTTCGTCCTTCGGTAATCCAGGGGAGTTTGGCCGGAGTGGCCCTTGAAGAGCCGGATAAAATATGCGGGCGTATTGAAGCCGACCCGGCGACCGATCTCCTGGATTGGCTCGCGGGTCTCGACGAGGAGCCTCCCCGCCTCGATCAGGCGGACTTCGGTCAGGTAGGATACGAAATTGCGGCCCGTCTCTTCCTTGAATATCTTGCCCATGTAGCCGGGACTGACGGCAACGGCCTCGCCCACCCCGTCGAGCGAGAGGTCCCCTCCCAAGTTCTCCGCGACATAGGCCTTGATGCGCGCGACCAGGAGCGCGTTGCGCTGCTGCTGGGGATCCTCCGCCTTCGCGCAGATATCGGCGGCGACGCCGACCAGCTCGCCCATAAAGGCGTCTATGCTCCTCGCCTCGGCCAGGAGCTCGCCCAGGCTCCGGTCTAGGCGCGGATTGGCCGGCAGGCGGAGCTCGCGCGCGAAATCGACCACGATCGCGCCGAGCCGCTCGAGCTCGGAACGGCAGGCGCGGACCTGGCACTCGCCTTCGCGGGCCCTGGCCCGGTAGCCCTCGAGCAGCGAGCGGAGCTTGGCGGTATCGCGCGATCGGAGGCTTGCGGCGACGCTATCGGGAAAATCCTTTTCCGGGAAGGCAGAGCGGCCAGAGCGCGCCAGGAGCTCGGGCCTTTCGACCAGGATGGAGAGCTCCGGAAAGAGAAAGAAATACTCAGACAGTTCCAGGGCGACGGCGAAGGAATCGGTGAGCTCCTCGGGGGAGGAGACGAGGGACCCGGATGCGATGCGCGCCCGCGCGCCTGTCCGATCCCGGATGCGGGCGATCCATCCCTCCGACCGTGCGCGCTCCTCCTCCTCCCCGCCCGATTCCGCGACGAGGCCGATGCGATCGCCGGACAGCGGGCTCGCGAGAATGAAGGCCCCGGGTTCCTGCCCCAGCTCCCCCGCCACGCGGTACTTAAGGACTCGCCCGCCCTCGCCCTCGCCGGCGCTCCCGCTCGCGTCGATGGAGAGTATGGCGGCGCGGAACCGCCTGGGAAGCTCGCCCGTTCCGAGCAGCTCGAAGGTACCGCGGATCTCCTCGGCCTCGATCCGCTCCCCATCGATGAGGCGCGCGATGAGCTCGTGAGTAATAATGGGCTTGTTGGCCCCGACGGTCGCGCGAAGCTCGTCCATCCTGCTCGATATCCCGGAGAGCGCGTCGTCGATGACGCGGTACTCGTCCGTGCGGAAGGTAGGCTCGGGGAGGGGAAGGCCGAAGAGGGTGCCGAACCGTCCCAGCAGCCGGCTGAGCGGATTGTAGATCCCGGACGCGGCGAATATCGCCGCGAGGGCTCCTATCCCGATGACGACGAGGCAGATGGCGAGGAGGACGAGCCGAATCCCCTCGGCGCGCTTGTACAGCTGGGAGGCTTTTACGACGTTGACGACATACCAGCCGGAATCCGAGAGCGGCTCGAACGTGAGGAGGCTCCTTCCCCCGCGCAGCTTGACGTCGCGGCTAAATAAGCCGGCTTGACCGTCGCCGATCGACGCGGGAATCGCCTGGCGGATCGCCGCGCCCGTCTCCTCGTCCCAGGCCAGGCCCGGCCGCGACCCGATTAGGTCCTCGCGGCCGGGGGCCATGACGGCGGTTAAGCCCCCGTCTACCTGCGACAGCCGGGCCATTATCCCGCTGATGGCGTCGGCGCGGAAATCCACGCTGACGACGACAGAGCAGTCCTCGGGACTCGAGAGTATCGGAAAACAGTGGAACGACCTGAACAAGGTCATCGCGTAGATGCCCAGGTATTCGGGTCTCCGATAGATGGTCCAAGCGCTCCGCTCCCCGCGCTCCCTCAGGATCCGGAGCCATTCCTTCCCGTCGCCGCCCATTACGTTCGAGCTCTCGGTCCTGAATCCGGTGGAGGAGATGAGTAGCCCCGACTCCACGTAGTAGAGATGGACGGCGTCCAGGATATCGTAGTGACGGGAGACCAGGTCGTTTAGGACGCGATAGCTGCTATAGATCTTGCTGGCCTGGCCAGGGACCCGGTCCTCGGGGGAGAAGAGGTCCGCGCTGCGCTGCGATAGCATAGCGTCCAACTCCATGTAGATGAGCTTGGAGGCGTCGACGACCTGGCTCGACAGCTCCTTGTCGATGTTCTTGAGGTAGAGTCCGTGGAAGGCCTCGAGCTCCTCGTTGTAGACGATCTTGAAATAGAGATAGGAAACGCCCGACACCATCGCCGCGACGAGGAACACGAGGACGATGTAGGAGACGACCAGCCGAAAGAACACCGACGGGATCAGGGACAGGGCGCGAACCGCCCGCTCGTTCAAGGACATGTCACCAGTATATCCCGATTGGGCGAATCGCGCGCTTCAGTCCTCGCCGATTACGCGAATATCCTCGGAGGACAACTTCTCCTTCTTCGCCAGGCTCTTCATCACCGACTTCTCGTTATACAGGAAGAAGGCGACCATGCCCGCGACGCAGATGAAGAAGGAGACGACCGCCGTCATGCGTATACCCACCGGGTTGCGCGCCGTCATGCCCA
>JANXYQ010000030.1 GCA_025355995.1 Spirochaetaceae bacterium
ACGGCAAGACCGAGCTGGCGGGCGCCATCACCTCGTTCGGCCACCTCTTCCTCTCTGCTGCGCGAGACTTCTTCGAGGCCCGAGGGCTGCGCGTGCTCTACGGCGACACCGACTCGGTCTTCGTCCTCTCGGGCCTGGGCGAAAGCCCAGGAGGGGGTGGTGAGGCCGGATTCGAGGAGCTCATGGCCATGGGGAGCGCGGCCGCGGACGAGCTCAATGTCGAGATCGCGCAACGCGTCAATTCGGAGTACCGGCTCGAGTCCCTCCTGCGCATCCGCTGCGAGAAGGCCTATGCCCGGTTCTTAATTCCGCGCCTGAAGGCGGGGGCGGCCGGCCGCGCCGTAGGCGAGGGAAGAGGCAGGTCGAAGGGCTACGCGGGCCTCCTCCTCGCGAGCGACGGGAGCTCTCGGGTCGAGGTCAAGGGTATGGAGGCGGCGCGGAGCGATTTCACGCCGCTGGCCCGAGAATTCCAGGTCGAGCTCCTCCGCCTCGCCTTCTCCGGCGCGGGCGAGGCCGAGTTGCGCGATTTTTGCCGCGCGGAGGAAGCCGCCCTCCGCCGGGGCGAGCTGGACGGCAAGCTCGTATACCGGAAGACCCTTCGCCGCCTGGCCGACGACTACGCCTCGGAGACCCCGCAGGTGCGCGCCGCGCGGCTCATGGGTTGGACCGGGCGCCGCGGGCGCGTCTCCTACGTGATGACGGCCGCCGGGGCCGAGCCGGTCGGTCCGGGCGGGGTCGGGGCACGGACCGGAGCCACCCTCGACTACGGCCATTACGTCGAGCATCAGCTCCTCCCCATCGCCGCGTCGATAGCCGACGCCCTCGGCCTGGACGCGCGCGCCTGGCTCGCGGATCTCTCGCAATTCGAGCTCGATTTCGGTAACTAATCCCGAGGATGGGATGTTGATTATCATGGTCCAAAGGAGTAGTCCGCTCCCAGCTCGCCGGCTTTGTAACAGGCGTGTAAAAGGTGTTCCTGGAAAGGCCTTCTTAGGAGACAGCGGAAAACCCGGTGGGTATACTATGTCAGATATGCGAGCCAAACCATGCATCGTACTGGCGGCCTGCCTCGTCGCCGCGACCGCGGCATTCGCCGACCCGAGGGAAATAAAGCTGGCCGAGGCTGTCAAGGCGGCCCTGGAGTCGGGAGACGATCTCAAGATCGCCGCGGGAAACCTCGAGGCGGCGCGCGCCCAGAATGAGCTGGCCCGAAGCAAGACCGGCATCTCGCTCTCGGGCTCCGGGGCCTATTCGCTGAGCGACGGGTTCGGCAATGACCTGTCCTCGGGGACGGCGGCGTCCTCGCTCGCGAAGCTCCTCGGCGCCTCCGGGGCGACGCAGAGCATCCAAGGTGGCTTGAGCCTGAGCGCCGGAAACGCCTCGACCTTGAACCCCTATTCGAAGATCTCCCTTACCGCGACCCAGACCCTCCCGCCTTCGCCCGGCGCCCCGAGCACGGCGATCGGCGCCTCCCTCGCCCAGACCATTTGGGACGGATACCCGGGCGGGCAAACCAAGGCTTCGATCGACAAGGCGGCCCTGGCCTACAAAAGCAAGGACCTCGCCGCGAACCAGTCGCGCTCGATAATAGCGGCCAACGCCAAGAAGGCATTCGTGACCATGCTCACGGCCCAGAGGACCCTCGCCCTCAGGACCGCAGTCCTGGACAAACAGGCGGCGCTCCTCAAGCAGGTCCAGGCAACCTATACGCTCAAGCAAGCGAGCGCCATCGACCTGATGACGGCGCAGATCAACGAGCGCACCGCCGAGCTCGACCTCGAAACGGCCCGGCACGACCTGGCCCTCGGCAGGCAGCGCCTCGCGAACCTCATGGGACTGCCTTCGGATTCGGATTTCTCGGTGGCCGAGATAGAGGAGCCGGCCCTCCCGGCCTCCTCCATCGAGGACGCGATCGCGATCGCGCTCGATAAGCGAACTGACGCGGCCCTCGTCGATCTCAGCATCCGTTCCTCCAACGTCGATCTCGCCTTGGCCAAGGCCCTGTCGCAGCCCGGCGTGTCGGCGACGGCCGGGATCAACCTTGGGATCGTAGGCGCCGGCGGCGCCGCCTCCGCGGGGTCGGCCGGATCGGCGAGCCTCGCAGTAAGGGTCTCGCTGCCCCTTCTCGATTCCGGCGCTACCGACGACCAGGTAGCCGCCGTGACCGCGCAATTGGCGGTCTACCGGGCCCAGGCGGCCCAGCTCGACGACTCGATAGCCGCGGACGTCCGCGACGCCTATTGGTCGGCCTCCATACTCTCCGATCGCATCGGCCTCGCGAAGCAGGTCGAGGATATGACGGACAATCAGCTCGAGCTGGTGAAGACGCAGTTCCAATTCGGGACCGCTACGACCCAGGACGTGCTGACCGCACAGGTGAATTCGGCTAACGCGGGCGCCGCCTACCTCGCCGCCAAGGGCGCCTATCTCCTCCAAGAACTGACTCTCGAAACGGCGATGGGAATGTAGGAGCCAATTATCATGAGCATCAGCAAGTCTATTTTCCGGACTATCCTCATCATAGCGACCGCAGCGTTCGCGGCCCTCGGCTGCTCCAAGCCCCAAGCGGCCGCCTCGGCACCCCAAGGCGCCGCGGCGTCGCAGGGAGCGGCAGCGACGCCCGCGACTCAGGGCGCCGCGGGGCAGCAGGGAGCCGGCCGACAGGGCGGACAGCAGGGGCAGGCGAGCGCGCAAGGCGCCCAAGGCGCCGGCGGCAACGGTCGGAGGGTCGCTGCCGTGGCGGTGCAGGCTACGACCGTCCCCGTAGGCCTGCTCTCCGCCGACAGGGACACGGCGGGCGTCATCACGCCCGCGACGCAGAGCCAGGTGGCCGCCGCGGTGGGCGGGATCGTCGCGAGGGTGCTGCGCCAGAGCGGCGACTGGGTCAAGGCGGGCGACACGGTGATCCAGCTCGACGATTCCCTTCTCAAGATCACCTTGGCCAACGCCCAGGCCAGCCTCGAGACCGCTAAAATCAATCTTCAGGCCGTCCAGGACAGCACGAGCCAGTCGAGCGTCAAGCTCTCATTCCAGGTCGACTCGGCCCAGGCGAGCTACGATTCGGCGAAGAAGTTCTACGATTCCCAGAAGGCGCTGTACGACCTCGGCGGCATCTCGGCGTCGGCCCTCGATACGGCCAAGAGCCAATTGGCCAACGCCCAGGCGAATCTCGAGAGCGCCAAGCTGTCGCTCGACCAGAACTCGAAGGGGCTGGCCACGACGCCGAGTCAAAACGTGGACGCCCTGAAGATCGCGATCCAGACCGCGGACAATAACGTCCGCCAGGCCCAATACAATCTGCAGAACGCGGCGATCAAGGCTCCCTTCGACGGGCAGCTGGCTACCCTCTCGGTCACCCCCGGCATGTTCGTCAGCCAGAACGGCTCGGCCTTCACCCTGGTAAGCCTGGAGCGCCAGGTCAACTTCAATATCTCGCCGGCCGATAGCCTCGCCGTCCCCCCGGGCAAGAAACTGACCTTCGAACTGGCCGGGAAGACCTTCCCGATCACGGTGAAGCAGGCGCCCTCCATCCCGGTCAACGGCGTGGTCGCGCTGACCGCGTACATAGCCGGAGCTTCGGCCCTGCCCTTCGGCACGGTAGGCAACGTCAGCTACCTCGTGCCCCTGGCCTATGGCGCCTTCGTGCCCATCAACGCCCTCGATACGCTGGAGAACCGCAACTTCGTATTCACTATCGTGGGGGGGAAGGCGGTCTCGAGGGACGTCGTCGTGCTCGCCGAGTCGGGCTCCATCGCCGCGGTCTCTGAGCTCGAGGCGGGGGTTACCGTAATACTAAGCCCGCCTCCAGGCCTCCTCGACGGGGCGCAGGTCCAGCCTTCCATGGTAATTGTGCCCGGCCTCGCGACCGGCGGCCTCGCAGGCGCGCCGGCGCCGGGCAAGGCGCCAGCCGCAGGATCGGCTCCTGCCGGGCAGGGCGCGCGAGGGAGCGGCCGCCCAGGCGCTCCCGGATCCCCGGGCGCCCCCGGGACCCAGGGATCGCCCGGGACCCAGGGATCGCCCGGGGCCCCCGGAGCCGCCGGACAGGGACAATGGCAGGGTAGGCAGGGCCAAGGCGGAGCAGGCTCCTCGTCCCAGGGCCAGAGAGCCGCGCCGGCCGCGGCGCCGGCCGCGCCCGCTCAGGCGGTCCAGGCAAAGCCATGAGTACCCTACGCGACTTCGAGTCCCAGGTCTTCAACCGCGTCAATCCGGCGGTCAAGTTCTCGGTCACCCGCTACGTACTCGCCATCGGCGTCTTCGTCGCGGTAGTGGCCTTCGGGATCGTGTGCATGCTCGGCCTCGGCGTGGACCTTATGCCGTCGGTGAGCGTGCCCGTCGTCTCCATCGGCGTCTCCTATCCCGGGGCGAATCCGACCGTCGTCGATCAGCAGATCACCCAGGTCATCGAGAACCAGGTCTCGACCCTCAGCAACATCACCGACATCAACTCCTCCAGCAACGTCGGGAACAGCCGAGTCACGATCTCCTTCGACACGAGCGTCGACAAGAACGCGGTTGTCAACCAGGTGGCCGCCCTCGTGGCCTCGGTCACGCGCAGGCTTCCCACGGGCGTCAACCCGCCCTCGGTCCAGTCCTTCAACTCGAACTCGGACGCGGTGCTCCAATTCGGGATGTCCGGGGGGAACATCCCTCTCCGCGATGTGGCGGACTATGTCCAGAACAGCCTCTCCCCCTCCCTTGAGCGGGTCCCAGGCGTCGCGAACGTCACGATAGACGGCGCGCCCTCGAGGGAGTTCCAGATCCTCCTCGACCCCAGCAAGCTGCGCTTCTACAGCCTCACGGTCCAGCAGGTGAACGCGGCCATCTCCGGCTCCGCAGTCAACCAGCCGATCGGCACGATCACCTCGCAGGGCAACTCCGTCACCTTCGCGACGAAGAACGTGCCCACGGGCATAGACGGGATCGCCCGCATACTCGTCGACTCGGCCCGGGGCGTCTCGGTGCGCGACCTCGGAGTCGTGCGCGACGCGACCGTCGACTCGACCTTCGCGCGCGTGAACGGCCAGCCCGTGATCCTGGTGTCCATACAGCGCACGACCGATTCCAACTCGATCGCGGTGGTCGACGGGGTCAATTCCCTGCTCAAGAAGACCCAGCTGCCCAAGGGCTACACGCTGACGATGAGCAACGATTCGACGGGCCCGATCCGCGCCTCGGTCATCGCCACCTACAAGGAGCTCGCCTCGACCCTCCTCGTCGTGGCGCTGATAGTCCTCCTCTTCCTCGGGAAGCCCAACACCGCCTTCTCCGTCATCCTGGCCATCCCGATAGCGCTCTCGGCCGCGCCCATCCTCTACAAGCTCTCGGGCTTCTCCTTCAACCTGGTATCCCTCCTCGCGATGGTCATCGCCATCGGTATAGTCGTGGACGACTCGATCGTCGTGGCCGAGAACGTCGAGCGTTATCATAAAATGGGCTTCTCGCTCAAGGAGGCGGTGCTCAAGGGCGCGAGCGAGGTCTTCAGCGCCGTCGTCGCCGCCTCGCTCTCCCTGCTCTCGGTCCTCCTGCCCGTGAGCTTCATCGGCGGCTTCATCGGCCGCTACCTCCAGCAGTTCTCCCTCGGCCTCGCGGCGGCCGTGGCCTTCTCGCTGCTCGAGGCCATCCTCTTCCTCACCGTGCGACTCGCGTACACCCCCGAGGGAAAGGACATCACTTGGAAGGAATTCGCCCATAGCTTTGCCAGGATTAAGGAAGCCTTCGCCTGGGGCCTCAAGGCCTGGCGCTCCGGCTTCGGCGTGCTCCTCGGCATCGCCCTCCTGGTGGCCGCGGCCTCTTTCAAGCTCTACGCCCTCATGCCCGCCATCGTCGCCTACCCGATCGCCCTGGGCCTCCTCAACTTCCTCCTCACGATCGTCGTCTACCTGGTCGAGGCGCTGACGAAGACCCTCCACGGCTGGACCGAGGCGGGCCTGGCCTGGCTCCGCGATAAGTACACGAGCTCGCTCAAGGGTCTGCTCAAGCGCAGCGTCGTGGTGCTGGTCTTCGCCGGCGTGGCTCTCGGAGGCATCGCGGTCTTCATCGCCCCAAAGATCCCGATAAACTTCGTGCCGCAGAGCGACTCGGGGAGCCTGAACGTCTCCGCGCGCTTTCCCGCGGGCACTCCGCAGGGCACCGCCAACAAGGCCTCGGCCATCGTCGAGGCCTTCCTCCTCTCGAGGCCCGAGGTCCAGACGGTGCAGACCACCGTCGGCGGACAGGCCCAGTCATCGGTCATGCTCGTGCCCATCGAGAAGCGCAAGAGCGTCTTCGTACTGGCCCAGGATTGGCGCAAGAGCCTCCAGGCAGCCCTCGCCAAGGACTTCCCCACAGTCCGGCTGTCGGTGGGCACGGGAGGCTTCGGCGGGCCGGGAGGGGGAGGAGGCTTCGGCGGCGCCTCGGTTTCGTTCAACGTGGTTTCGGCGGACTACGACCTGCTCTACAAGCGGAACGCGGCCATCGTGAACGAGCTGCAGCAGAATCCCTGGGTCGCCGACGTCAGCTCGAGCCTCTCTGACACCAACCTGGAGAACGACTTCATCCCGGACCCCGAGAAGCTCAAGGGCACCGGGATAACGGCCACGACGATAGCGACGGCGCTCCAGACCTACGCCTCCGGTTCGAACCCGGCCAACGTCGTGACCGGCGGGCTATCGTATCCGATCCGCGTGAAGATCGACCCGACCCTCTTCACCGGCGGGCAGAGCCTCCTCGACCTGACCCTCTTCTCGACGACGCTGCAGGCGAGCATGCAGGTGAGCCAGCTCGGCCACTTCGAGCTCAACGAGGCGCCCAACTCGATATCCCGATACAATCGCCAATATACCGGTTCGCTCAATATCAACATGAAGCCGGGCGCGCCTACCGCCCTCGAATTCCAGAACAAAGTCACCGCCGACCTGACGGCCAAGGGCCTCCTCGACAACGGGATGCAGCTCACGGTAAACAGCCGCTTCGGCGCGGCGGCCCTCGCGGGGCAGCTACTCGACTCGGGCAAGTGGATCTTCCTCCTCGCCCTCTTCCTCGTATACCTCGTGATGGCCGCCCAGTTCAACTCCTGGCGCTACCCGATCTACCTCCTGTTGCCCGTGCCCCTGGCCATCTTCGGCGCCCTCCTCCTCGTCTGGGTCGTGGGCGGCGGACTCGACATCTTCGGCCTGATGGGCATGCTCATGCTGATCGGGCTCTCGGCGAAGAACGCCATCCTCTACCTCGACTTCGTGCTCGAGCGCCTGGGCAAGATGCCCATCGAGGAGGCCCTCACCGAGGCCGCGAGGCTGCGCTTCAGGCCCATCGTGATGACCACCCTCACCGTACTCGTCATCAGCTTCCCGCTGATCTTCTCAACGGGGCAAGGCTCCGAGTTCGGCCAGCGCATGGGCCTCGTCATGCTGGGCGGCATAGTCTTCTCGGCCATACTCACCTTCTTCATCGTGCCCGCGGCCTTCTACACCTTCGAGCGCAAGCGACAGGGCGGCTTCAACAAGGCGGCGGATGAGATGGCCGCCGCCGCGGCGGGAGTCGAATCGGGCACGATGGACGCGGACGTCGGGGGCGTGGCCCTCGTCGCGCCGACCGGCCTCGTGGACGGGCGGAAGCCCCGGCGGGCCAAGCCCGGCAGGCGCGCCGGCAGCGAGATCGAGGGCGAGGAATACGAGATCTAGGTCCCTGGGCGCGCATTGACCTCCTCCCGAGGCTCGGGCCATGATGGCTCATGAGAATAGTAGTCACCGGAATCGGCGTGATTTCCAGCCTCGGCTGTTCAGTGGAAACGTTCTGGGCGAACCTGGTTGCCGGGAAATCGGGCGCGGCGAGGATCTCGGCCTTCGACCCGACGGGCTACGGCAGCGCCATCGCCTGCGAGGCGCTCGATTTCGCGCCGGAGCTGTACCTCGACAAGAAGCGGGCCAAGCGCATGGCCCGCTTCTCCCAGATGGCCTCGGCCGCCGCGGTCCTCGCCGTCAAGGATTCGGGCGTCGACCTGTCCCTCCTCGACACGGAGAGGGTCGGTTGCGTGATCGGCTCGGCCGCCGGCGACTACGAGCACCTCAGCGCCCAATTCGCGACGCACGCGGAAAAGGGCCCCGGCCACGGGAACGCCCTCGCCGTCCCCAGGATAATCGCGAACATGGCCTCGAGCAACGCGGCCATGGAGCTCGGCGTCCATGGCCCCAACGTCGCGGTCCTCTCGGCCTGCGCGACGGGAGCGCACTCCATCGGCTCCGCGATGGACCTGATCAACCTCGGCTACGCGGACCTCATGATCGCGGGGGGCGTCGAGGCGGCGATATCCCCCCTCGTGGTCGATTCCTACGATTGCATGAGGGTACTCTCCCACCGCAACGACGAGCCGACGCGAGCCTCGCGGCCCTTCGACCGCGACAGGGACGGCTTCGTGATAGGCGAGGGCGCTGGCGTCCTCGTCCTCGAGAGCTACGAGAGCGCGGCGCGGCGCGGAGCGAGGATCTACGCCGAGCTGCGCGGCTACGGCTCCACCTGCGACGCCTTCAGCATCGCGGCTCCAGACCCCGAGGGGACCTGGGCCGCCAAGGCGATGGAGATAGCCATCCGGCGCTCGGGCCTCGCGCCCGACAGGATCGGCTATATAAACGCCCACGGGACCTCGACCCCGGCCAACGATTCCATAGAGACCCTGGCGATCAAGCGAGTCTTCGGCGCGAAGGGCTACGCGAATCCGGCGATCAGCTCGAGCAAGTCCATGATCGGGCATACCCTAGGGGCCGCGGGCGGCATCGAGGCGGCCGTCACCGCGCTCGCCCTGTACCACGGGGTCCTGCCACCGACAATAAACCTCGAGACGCCCGATCCCGACTGCGACCTCGACTACGTGCCGGGAACCGCGAGGGACGCCAAGATTGAGGCCGCCCTCTCGAATTCCTTCGGGTTCGGCGGCCACAACTGCGTGCTCTGCCTATCGAAGGCATGACGCAGCTCAACATCGGGGCGCTCGCCGCCCTCGGCACCGCCTTCGCGTGGACGCTCACCGCCCTCGCCTTCGAGTACGCGGGCAAGCGCATAGGCGCCGTGGCCCTCAATTTCCTCAGGCTCGTACTCGGCTGCCTCTTCCTCGGGCTCTATGGCCTCGCCTCCCGGGGACGCTTCCTTCCCCTCGACGCGCCCCTCTCGTCCTGGGCCTGGCTCGGCGCCTCCGGGATCGTCGGGCTCGTGCTGGGAGACCTCCTGCTGTTCCAGGCCTTCATAGACATCGGCTCGCGCGTCGCGATGCTCGTCTACGCGACCGCCCCCGCGTTCACCGCGGTGCTCGGCTTCCTGGTCTTCGGCGAGCGCATCTCCGCGCTCGGCGTGGGCGGTATGTGCCTCACCCTCGCGGGCATCGCGATCGTCGTCTTCGGCAGGCGGCCGAATACCGGAAACGCGCCGGCCAACAGGCCCCACCGCGCGAGGGGCCTCGCCCTGGCGGCGGGAGCCACCTTGGGCCAGGCCGGCGGCCTCATCCTGAGCAAGCTCGGGGCGGGCAGCGGGGCGGGCGCCATGGATCCCTTCGCGGGGACGCAGATCCGCGTGGTAGCGGGAGTCCTGGGCTTCGCGATAGCCCTCGTGGCGACGCGCTCCTGGAAGGGCATAGCCTCGGCATTCAAGGATCGCAAGGCGATAACGAGCCTCAGCCTCGGCTCCTTCTTCGGCCCCTTCCTCGGGGTGTCCCTGAGCCTGCTCGCCGTGCAGTCGGGGAACGTCGGCGTCGCCTCGGCCATAATGTCCATTGTGCCCGTCCTCATCATCGCGCCCTCCGCCCTGTTCCTGAAGGAGAAGGTCGCGTTGCGCGAAATAATCGGATCGGTGGTCGCGGTAGCCGGCGTGTTCGCGCTTTTCCTCGCTTAATGATCCTTTCTATTTGATGAGTTCTTGCTTCGCATGAACTATAAAGGGAAAGGATCATTGAGTGACTTGCACGCGTTCCTTCCATGAATGTCGTTAACGCATCTTTGTGCAAGTCACTATGACGCCCCTCCCCCAGTTATTGACCCGTTGGCGGCGGAAGGGCGATAATCGCCCCAGGAGCCCTTATCATGAGCCTCCCCGCGCTGCTGGTCCTCGCCCTCGCGATCCTCCTCGGCCTCGCCGCAATCGCCCTGGCGCGGGCCGTCGCCACGCCGCGCGCGCCCAAGGCCGCCCCGCCGCTCGCCGAATCGGCCCTCGCCCGGGCGGCGGGCGTGGAGGATGCCCTCTCGACCCTGGTCAAGCGCGCCACGATCTCCTACTTCGACGAGACCGCCGAGGACAGCCCGGCCTTCGCCGGGCTCAAGAGGGACCTCGAGGCCCTCTTCCCCGAGGTGCACGCGCGGCTCGCCCGAGAGGATCTTGGCGACCGCGCCCTCCTCTACACGTGGAAGGGCTCTGGCACGAAGGACGCGCCCGCGATCCTCTGCGCGCACTTCGACGTCGTGCCCGCCGACGACGCGGCGCAGTGGGCGCACGGGCCCTTCTCCGGCGACATCGCGGACGGCTCCGTCTGGGGCAGGGGCGCCCAGGACATCAAGGTCACTCTGGCCTGTGCCTTGCACGCGGCGGAGCGCCTCCTGAAGGCCGGCTTCGTCCCGAGGCGGACCATCTATTTCGCCTTCGGCGGCGACGAGGAGATCGGGGGCATGCGCGGCGCCCGGCTCGTCGGCGAGGCGCTCGCCGCCCGGGGGATCCGCGCCTCCTTCCTCCTCGACGAGGGCGGCCCCATAGCCGACGGCATGCTTTCCTTCGTCGACAGGCCGCTCGCGCTCATAGGCATAGCGGAGAAGGGCTATATGGATGTCGCGGTCGAGGCGGCGGGCGCCGGGGGCCACGCCTCCATGCCGCCGCGCAGGACGGCCGCGGGCGACCTCTCCCGCGCCGTCGTCGCGCTGGAGTCCTCTCCCCTCAAGCCGAGCCTCGGCTTCACCGTCCGCTCCTTCCTGGGCAAGCTCGCGCCTTACTCGCCCTTCCCCTTCCGCGTCCTCTTCCGGAATCTCTGGCTCTTCGGACCCCTCGTGAAGGCCTTCTTCGGCGCGAGCCATACCTCCAACGCCTTGATACGCACGACCTTCGCGCCCACCATGCTCCAGGGAAGCGCCAAGGAGAACGTGCTGGCCGATGTCGCCCGCGCCAACGTCAACGTGCGCATCCTCCCGGGAGAGACGGGCGCGGGGACCCTGGCGGTCATGAAGCGCCTAGCCAGGCGTTCCGGCGCGAGCGTCCGACCCGCCCATCCGGAGGGCGTGGTTGAGCCCTCGCCCGAGTCGCCCGTCGACCACGAGGGTTACAGGGCGATAGAGGCGGCCCTGGCGCTCTCCTTCCCGGAGGCGGCGGCCGTGCCCTTTCTTTTCAGCGCCGGCACCGACACCAAGCATTACCGAGGCGCGGCCGAGGCGATGTATCGCCTGACCCCCCTGCGCCAGACCGCGGCCCAGCTCGAGGGCGTCCACGGCCGCGACGAGCGCGTGGGGATATCGAACCTCCGGCGCTGCGAGATTTTCTACGAGAGACTGATCTCGGCCCTCTAGGCCAATACTGACGTAACGGAGAAAACGACATGCGCTTCAACTTCCTGGACCTCCTCCTGCCGCGAGAGACCAAGTTCTTCGACCTGTTCAGCGAGCACGCCGCCCGGCTCCTCGCCGGCGCGAGGCGCCTTCGCGAGCTCGCCGCCGAGCTCGAGGGCGTCGCTGCCTCCACGGATCGCCACGACATCCTCAAGGCCGGCGTCGCCGCGGTCAAGGAGATCGAGCGCCAGGCGGACAAGCTCGAGGAGAAGATCAACGTCGCCCTCGAGGAGAGCTTCATAACGCCCTTCGACCGCGAGGACATCCACACCATCGCCTCGACGGTCGACAACGCCATCGACGCGACCAAGGCGCTCGCGATCAAGCTCGACACCTACGGCGTCCTCGAGCTCCCTCCCCGCTTCGCCGAGTTCGCCGACCTCATCGTGGACTGCGCGCAGAGCCTCGCCGAGGCCTTCGACCGCATGAAGAAGCGCACCTCGATCAGCGTGCAGGCCAAGGCCGTGAGCGAGACCGAGAAGAAGGCTGACCTGCTCTTCTCCATCGTCATCGGGGACCTGTTCAAGAGCGAGAAGGGCGCCGTCGAGATCATACGCGAGAAGGAGGTCTACGAGGGCCTCGAGGAGATCGCGAACTGCATCAACAGCGCGGCCAAGCTCATCCGGCGCGTCATGATCAAGCAGGGATAGCGGGCTAGCATGACCAACACACTCATGATCGCCGTCATCGTCGCGGCGCTCGCCTTCGATTTCTTCAACGGCTTCCACGATTCGGCCAACGCCATCGCGACCATCGTCATCACGAAGACCCTGAGGCCCGGCCAGGCGGTCGTCATGGCGGGACTCGCGAACTTCGTCGGTTACTTCGCCTTCGGCGTGGCCGTGGCTTCCACGATCGGGAAGGGCGTCGTGGGCGTCGAGTTCATCAGCCTGCCCATCCTCATCGCCGCCCTCCTGGGCGCCATCCTTTGGAACATCATCACCTGGCTCATAGGCCTTCCCACGTCCTCCAGCCACGCCCTGATCGGCGGCCTCGTCGGGGCGGCCCTTGTTTCGGCGGGTCCCAAGGCCATCATCGCGGCCGGCCTCCTCAAGATCCTCCTCTTCATCGTCGTAGCCCCCGTGCTCGGCTGGCTCGGCTCGGTCCTCTTCACGAACATAGTCCTGGCCCTCTCGCGCAAGGCGAAACCGGTCAAGGCCAACAAGATCTTCAAGAGGCTCCAGCTCGTCTCCGCGGCGAGCTACGCCGTGGCCCACGGCACGAACGACGCCCAGAAATCCATGGGGATCATCGCCCTGGCCCTCGTCGCGGGAGGAGTGAACGCGAGCTTCACGCTGGACCGTTGGGTCGTATTCTCCTGCTACAGCGCCATGGCCATAGGCACCATGCTCGGGGGCTGGCGTATAGTGAAGACCATGGGGACGCGCATCACGCGGATCGGGCCCATGGAGGGGTTCTGCGCCGAGACGGCCTCCGCGATCGTGATGTTCGTGACCGCCCACTTCGGGATTCCCGTGTCGACGACCCACGTGATCGCGGGCTCCATCATGGGCGTGGGCACCGTCGAGAGGGCCAGCGCCGTCCGCTGGGTGACCGCCCGCCGCATCGTCTGGGCCTGGCTCCTCACCATCCCCTTCACGGCGGCCTGCTCGGCCATCTCCTTCCTGATCCTCAAGCTATTCATTTAATCCGGCCTCCATGCCCCGTTCCCCGACGGAGCGCAGCTCCAGGAGCGGTACGAGAACCTCCCTCGTCTCGAGAGCGACGCCGGAGGCGAGGCCCTCGGCGAGGAGCTCGACAGCCGCGTAGGCCATGGTCCGGAAGTCCTGGATCGCGACGAAGGCCGCGAATAGGGGTCCGCCTCGGGGCTCCCAACGGTCGAAGGCTGCGGCGACGAAGGGTCCAGATCGCCCCTCGTCGCCCAGATCCCTCAGCGCCGCCTCGATTTCCTCCTGCGTGGAGGCGGCGACCGCGATCGGGCCGGGTCCTCCGCCGAGTCCGGATATGGGCACACCGAGCCCGGCCATGCCAGCCCGCCAACCGCGGGACCGGGCCGCCTCCACCGGGTTGCGCCCGCTCCTGAAGGCGTCGACCGCGGAGGCGAGGGCGGCGCCCGACCTCGCCGCCGCGCCGGCCGCGGCCGACGCGAGGGCCCTGCCCGCGGCCTCGTTGTCCGTGGTCGCCACGGGGGCGCGCACGCCGGGGACGCTCCGGTCCAGGTAGGCGAAGGGCAGGCCCGACTCGAGGAGGGGCAGTTCCGCTGCGACGTCGCCGGGCGGGGCGTCGCTAGGCGATACGTCGCCGGGGATCAGGAGGGCGCCGTCCGCGCCGCCGGAGGCGAGGCGATCGAGGATACGCGCGTAGGCGCGCGGATCGTCGCGGTGCGGGGCCAGGAGGAGGTCGTAGCCGCGGTCGAAGAGCCACCTGCCGGCATGGACCGCGCACTCCCGCTCCACCGGCCGCTCGAGCCCGGGCAGGACGAGCCAAACGGTCCGGGAGCGGCCCTCCGCCAGGGCCCGAGCGCGCAGGTTCGCCCTGTAGCCGAGGCTCGAGGCCAAGCGCGTTATGCGCTCTCGCGTCTCGGGCCGGACGCGCCGGTCTCCACGGAGGGCTCGCGACACCGTGGAGATGTCCAAGCCGAGCTCCGCCGCCAGGTCACGTAGCCTTACGGCGGCCATCGCCGATCCTGTAGGTCCGGATCTCGAAGGGAGCGAGGAGCACCGGCAGCTCCGTCCCGAGCCCTCGCGTCTCTCCTAGCTTCCATTCGACGATGTCCGTCTCCGATATCCATCCTCCCTCCAGGCGCGCGCGGATTGTCCCGCGCGAGGCTCGGCCCCTGGTCTCGACGAGGCGCATTATCCACTCGCCGGACTTTTCGGCCTTCTTGAGGGCCTCCATCGACACGCCCTCTCCCTCGAAGGAGAGGGGAGGCCGCTCTTCCCGCGAGGACAGGCCCATGAAGGCGAGGGGAGGGCGGTTGAGCGAGGCGGCCCTCTCCGCCGCGCCCGAGCCTTCCAGGGGGCCCGAGTGCGGATAGAGGACATAGGCGAATTCCTGCCTGCCTTGGTCCGCGTCCGGATCGGGGTAGAGGGGCGAGCGGAGCAGGGCGAGATCGAGGACATTGTCGCGCACCGAGTAGCCGTACTTGCAGTCGTTGAGGAGTGAGACCCCGTAGTCCGCGTCGGAGATGTCGACCCAGCGGTGGGCGCAGACCTCGAATTTCGCGAAGTCCCACTCGGTGTTGGCGTGCGTGGGCCGCCGGACCTGGCCGAAGGCTATCTCGCAGGCAGCCTCGGTCGCCAGCGAGTCGAGGGGGAAGGCCACCCGCAGGAGTCTCCGCGATTCGCGCCAATCCACCGCGGTTTCGAAGGCCAGCGCCTTCGAGCCGCTCTCGAGCCGGACCTTCTGGGTTATCCGCGAATTCCCGACGGCGAGCTCGAAGCCGAGTCCCTGACGGGCCTCCCCGCGGGGAAGCCGGCAGCGCGAGACTCCCCTGGCGGTCTCGAGGAGCTGGTCCCTGTAGTAGAAGTCGATGTCCCAGGCGTCGAAATTGTGCGGCGTATCCTGGTAGTAGGAGATGACGTTGCCCTTGGCTCCGGGCTTGAGCGCGCTCCTGCGCTCGACCTTGTCCCAAGCCTCGACTATCGCGCCGTCCTCGTCGAAACGGTAGCGAATGAGCTCATTCTCCAGGACGATTTCGTCCTGAAGGACGAGGCCATCGCCCGCCGCATCGCCCGCCTCCGCCGGGGCGAGGGGCCGGCCCCGCCTCAGGGTGATGTAGCCGCAGGCAGGCAGGCGCAGGCTCGCGACGACGCGCTCCCCCTCGGCCTGGACCCGCAAGGGCGAGCCGAGGGGATCCAGGACCTCGAAGGCGCCGAAGGCCTCGGGAAGGGCGAAGGCGCCCACCCAGGCCGAGGAGAGGCAATTGTAGAGGGTCAAGCTCCCTTCCTCGGGCGAGAAGAGCCTCGAGCCGACGCGCTCGCGCAATGCGTCCAGGCTCGCGAAGGCGCCGGCGTAGGCCGCCTCGGCGTCCTCGTAGACCGCGGCTACGCTCGACCCCGGGATGATGTCGTGGAACTGATGGAGCAGCAGGGTCTTGACGACGGCGTCCAGCTCCGCCGACGGATAGGCCTCGGGCCCTTCCTCGCCCGCGAGGGTCGCCGCCCAGAGCGACTCGACCGCGCGGAGCTCCTGCTCGAGGCGCCTGTTGTTCCTCTTCGTCCGCGCCTGGGTTGTATAGGTCCCGCGGTGGTATTCCAGGTAGAGCTCGCCTACCCAGGCCTCGAGCTCGTCCTTCCTCGAGGCGAGGCGCGCGAAGAGCTCGTCGGCGCGGCCGAAGGAGGCCTTGGGCACCCCCTCGAGGTCCCTCGAGCGCAGCGCGCGCTCGAGGTGCTCCTCCTTCGGGCCGCCTCCGCCGTCCCCCATGCCCATCAGCGTGACGAATTCGTCCAGGAAGGCCTTCTCGCGGAAGGTCCTCTCGGCCTTGCGCAGGGCGCTCGGCGTCGCGCCGCTGTTGTAGGTGTACTCCGGCGGGAAATGGGTCGTCACCTCCGTGCCGTCGATGCCTCGCCATCGGAAAGTGTCGTGCGGGAATTCGTTGAACTTGGACCAGGACAGCTTTTGCGTCAGGAAGAAATCGACGCCGCTCTTGGCGAGGATCTGCGGCATGGAGCCGGCGTACCCGAATACGTCGGGTATCCAGCAGTTGCGCACGTCGACCCCGAATTCGTCCATCCAGAAATTCTTGCCGTGCAGGAACTGCCTGGCGAGCGACTCGCCCGAGGGGAGGTTGCAGTCGGCCTCGACCCACATGCCTCCCTGCGGCTCCCAACGGCCCTCGGCGACAGCCGCCTTGATCCTGGAGTACAGCCCCGGCCGACCCTCCTTCATCCAGGCGTGGTGCTGGGCGGCCGAGGCGCCGAAGACGTAGCCCGGGTACTTCTCGATCATGTCGAGCTGGCTCGCGTAGGTCCTCGCGACCTTGCGCTCGGTCTCTCTCAGGCGCCAGAGCCAGGCCGTGTCGATGTGCGCGTGGCCGACGACCGTCGTAGACAGGGCCGAGGCGTCCGCGCGCTTGGCCAGCTCGGGCGCGAGGAGGGCGCGGCAGGCGGGAGCGTTGGCCGGGTCCTCGCGATAGGCCTGGGCCGCGGCGAAGAGGGATCGGAGGATCCGGGCGGCGCGGACCGTGCCCGGATCGAGGTCGTCGTAAAGGTCGACGAGGCAGTCCATGTCGAGGTAGAGCCCCCAGGCCACCTCGTCGAAGAGGCAGAGCCTGAGTCGCCTAACGCGCGCCTCCCAGGCGCCGTGGCGCGCGGGATCGTCCTTGCGCGCGGGCCGCTCGGCCTCCTTGATTCCGAACAGGCCGTTCGCCGCGGCCTCCAGCCATAGCTCTATCGCCTCGCCCCCGCGGCGCTCGCCCGGGAGGCGATACACGTCTTTCGCATAGGCCTCGGCGAAGGCCGAGCCGCTCGTCAGGCCGTACAGCGGCTCGCCCTCGCTCGAGTAGATCAGGCCCTCGCCGCCGATGTCGATCCACGCCGCGGCCGTCCTGCCCTTCCACGATTCGGGGACCGACGCGCGCAGCCGGAAATAGCCGGACTCCCAGGTTCGGCCCCAGACCTCCCCCTCATGGACGGGCGTGCGCGCCAGGGCAAGGCTCTCGCGGAGGGGTATCGCCTCCTTCGAGAGGGCGTATGCCGCTTCGAAGGGGACGGCCTCGCGAAGGATGTCCGCGCGGAGCTCTTCGTGGAAATTCCTGATGCGTCGGTAATAAACGGCTTTCCGCGATTTAAGGTTCCAGTCGTCCATGATGGCTCCTCGTTGTTTCGTTTTTATGGGTTCTAGGATAGGGTGGGCGTGCATGGAATACAAGCGCTTGTATAAAAGCGAAACTGAGAGGATTTATGCAGTTTTCTCGATTATTTCACGGAACTCAATATTCATGACACGATCACTAATTATTAGAATAAAATCTCTTACATCATATAGAATTACCACGCAAAATCTACTCAAAAACCACCTCGGCGCCCCTGAGTCCTTGTGTTTGAATATTCGTTAATGCTAATATGCGCCCGCGGCTCTGGCCGCGGTGGCGCTAGCCTCTTCTGGACAAGCGCGAATTCCGCCCAACGAGGTAACGATGAACAGTCTCGGGATAAACGTAGGCTCCTCGAGTCTCAAGATGGTGCTGCTCGAAGGCGATTCGATTGTCTGGAGCTCGGTCCTCCCGCACGAGGGAGATTTCCTCGCCGCGGTCAGCAAGACGCTGGCCGAGCATGCCGCGCCCAAGGGTACGCCTTCGCTGGTCACCGGCAACGAGGGCCGCGGGCTCTTCGCCCTCAACAATACCATCGAGCCGCTCTGCATCGAGGCCGCCCTGCGCGCCATCGGCGAGAGGGTCGATGCGGTCGTAACCATGGGCGGCGAGGACCTGATCGTCTATACCGTCGACGAGCGCTGCGCCATCGTCAACAACTTCTCCGGCAACAAGTGCGCCTCCGGCACGGGCGAGTTCTTCAAGCAGCAGCTCGCGCGCATGGACATGAGGCTGGAGGACGTGACGAAGGTGGGCAAGTACTCGAAGGTCATGCCCCTCTCGACCCGCTGCTCGGTCTTCATGAAATCGGACTGCACGCACCGCCTCAACAAGCGCGAGGCGACCAAGGACGACATCGTCGTCTCGCTCTCGATGGTCATGGCCGCCAAGGTCGTCGACTTCCTCAAGCGCGCGAAGGTGATGAAGGGCCGGGTCATGCTCACGGGTGGCACCACCCTCAACCCCCACATCCTGCGCTTCATCAAGGAGCTCGCGCCGGGCATCGACTTCGTGATCACCCGGGAAGCCTCCTACTTCGAGGCCTTCGGCGCCGCCATCCTTGCGCGGGAGTCCGGCACGCCCTTCCCCGGAGGCGACAAGCTCCTGCGCACCAACCTGATCCGCTTCGACCGCCTCGAGGACCTCAACGGCTCCCGATCCAAGGTCACCTACTTCGAGGAGAAGACCGGCCCGGTGCGCGCGGGCCGCGAGTACGTCCTCGGGGTCGACGGCGGCTCCACGACCACCAAGGCCTGTCTCATCGACATCGAGACGGACGAGGTCGTCGCCTCCCACTACGGCCGCACCCACGGCGACCCGGTCAAGTCCCTCAAGCTCTGCCTCGTGGAGATCATGAAGAAGGTGGCCGCCGACGTCGGCGACGGGCCGATCAAGATATCCCTGGCCGCGACGACCGGATCCTCCCGCGAGATCCTGGGCGTCTTCCTCGAGACACAGGGCGTCTACAACGAGATCATCGCCCACTCGGTCGGCACAACCCACTTCTCGAAGGACGTGGACACGATCTTCGAGATCGGCGGCCAGGACGCCAAGTACGTCCTCCTCAAGAACGGCGTGCCCATCGACTACGCGATGAACGAGGCCTGCTCGGCCGGCACGGGGAGCTTCCTCGAGGAGTCCGCCCAGGGCGACCTCAACATCGGCAGCGCCGCCGAGATCGGCCCCATCGCGCTCACGGCCAAGGCTCCGTTGAAGTTCGGCGAGCACTGCTCGGCCTTCATCAACTCGGACATCCGCAAGGCGGTCCAGCAGGGGGCCACGCGCGAGGACATCACCGCGGGCATCGTCTGCTCCATCGTCGCCAACTACCTCAATCGCGTGGTGGGCAACCGCAGCATCGGGCAGAAGATCTTCCTCCAGGGCGGCGTCGCCAAGAACGAGGCCATTCCCCTCGCGTTCGCGATGCTCCTCGGCAAGCCCATTCTCGTGCCGCCGAGCCCCGAGCTCATGGGCTGCTACGGAGTCGGCCTCCTCGCGAGGCAAAAGCACGCCGACGGCCTCCTCCCCAAGGCCTCCTACGACCTGGGCGAGATCGCGGCGCGAGAGATCGTCTACGAGAGCGTCTTCCAGTGCAAGGCCTGCGAGAACCTCTGCCCCATACAGGTCCTCAACGTCGGAGGGAACAAGTACATGTTCGGCGGGCGCTGCAACAAGTACGCCAACCTGCGCAAGAAGGCCAAGGACATCCAGGTGACGGACTGGGTCCACGAGAGGACGGACCTCCTCTACGTCCGCTCCGCCCCGAACCCCGCCGACCTGCAGGTCATGCGCGACTTCGTGATAGGCATACCGAAGTGCTTCTCGGTGCACACCCTCTACCCCTTCTATTCCTGGTTCTTCCACGAGCTGGGGATCAGGACCTTCCTCTCCGAGGAGGTGGACAAGGAGGGCGTGGCCCGGGCCGAGAGCGCCTACTGCTTCCCCGCCGAGATCGCCCACGGCGCGGTCGAGGACGTGTGGAAGAAGGGCGCCGACTACATCTTCCTCCCCCACTTCAGGGACATGCCGAGCTACGAGAAGGACGTGCACGCCAACTTCTGCCCCATCACGCAGAGCCTTCCCTACTACATCAAGAAGGCCTTCCCCGATATTCCCGCCGAGAAGATCCTCGACGTCGTCGTGTCCTTCAAGTTCGGGCGCGCCAAGGCCCTCGAGCACTTCGTCAAGCTCGGCGAGCGGCTGGGCATCGGGTCGGGCGAGATCGAGCGGGCCTTCGACGCCGCGTCCGCCCGCCAGGACGACTACTTCAAGAAGGCGGCCGAGATAGGCCGCCGCGCCCTGGACGAGGCGCGGAAGGCCGAGCGGCCCGTCATCGCCGTGCTGGGCAGGCCCTACAACGCCTACACCGCGGACGCGAACATGGGCATCCCGCGCAAGTTCACCACCCGCGGCTACTCCGTCATCCCCTTCGACATCCTGCCCTTCGAGGACGAGACGATCTTCGCTAACATGTACTGGTACTACGGCCAGCAGGACCTGAAGGCGGCGGCGCTCATCAAGGACGAGCCCAACGTCTACATCACCTACGTGTCCAACTTCTCCTGCGCCCCCGACTCCTTCATCCTCCATTACATCAAGTGGATGATGGGGCAGAAGCCCTTCCTGATCCTCGAGCTCGACTCGCACTCGGCCGACGCCGGCATCGACACCCGCGTCGAGGCCTTCCTGGACATCATCGACGGCTACCGCTCCAAGCTCGGCGACATCAAGGAAGAGCGCTACGACAACGGCCTGCGCTTCATAAACAAGAAGGGGGAGGAGTTCCACCTCCTCGACACGAAGACGAACGAGAAGATCCCCGTGCGGAACTCCAAGCGCGTGAAGCTCCTCCTGTCCAACATGGGCGACCTCTCCACCGAGCTCATGGGGGCGGTCTTGAGGGGCGTGGGAATAAACGCCGAGGCGATGCCCGTGGCGACCCGCAAGACGATACAGCTCGCGCGCTCCCACGCCTCGGGCAAGGAGTGCGTGCCCTCCCACATCGTCCTCGGCTCGGCCCTGGAATTCTTCGCCTCGAAGAAGTACCGCAAGGACGAGATCTACGTCCTCTTCGTGCCCATCACCACCGGCCCCTGCCGCACCGGCCAGTACTTCGTCTTCTACGAGAACCTCTTCAGGGACATGCGCCTCGAGAACGTGATCGTGATGACGCTGAGCGCGGACAACTCCTACACCGAGCTCGGCCCCGACTTCTCCAAAAACATGTGGTTCACCCTCGCGATCGGCGACTACATGAAGGACATCCAGAATTCCTTGCGCGCTTGCGCGGCCGAGCCCGCCGCGGCCGTCGCCCAGTTCAACAAGGCCTGGCACAAGCTGATGGCCATCTCCGAGAAGGACATCACCAAGATCATGCCGACCCTGCGCGAGATCGCCGAGGAGGTCGCCGCGATACCCCTGAAGCGCAAGCTCGAGGAGATTCCCCGCGTCCTCATCGTGGGCGAGATCTACGTCCGCCGCGACGACTTCGCCGTGGACGAGCTCGTGGGCATGTTCAGCTCCAAGGGCATCATGGCCAAGATCGCCAGCATCGGCGAGTGGATACACTACCTGGACTTCGTACGCGAGTACGACCTCAACAAGCGGCTCAAGCTCCTTCCCGCCTGGAAGAGGCCCTTCTCGGCGGAGGCCAAGAAGCTCCTCCGCCTGCGGATCGAGGAGGCGTGGAAGCACTCGGTCGAGAACCGCGTGAAGAGGGCCCTGGCTCCCGCCAAGCTCATCCCCCACACGCCGCACGACATGCGCAAGATCATGGCCAACACGGCCAAGCACTTCGTGAACCACGAGCTCAACTCCGAGATAGCCGTGTCCACGGGCGTGGCGGCGACCGCGATGGAGGAGGGCTACTCCGGCATCGTCAACATCTCGCCCTTCGCCTGCCTCATCGGCCGCGTCATAGAGGGACTGCTGACCCCCTGGGCGCGCGAGCGCGACTATCCCCTCATCTCGGTCGAGGTGGACGGCAACCAACTCCCGCCCTCCATCGTGAACAAGCTCAACATCTTCATGGTCAACGTCCTTCGCCACGGCGGGGAGGACAACATCGGCGTCCTTATCGAGGAGCTGGGGGAGCGACCCGAGATCAAGGCCGAGGCGGAAACCCTCGACGCCTGATCGACCGGAATCGTCCGGGGAAGGACGGCCTCGATAAGGGCTAGCCTTCCCCGGGCGGTGTAATTGCTGGACAGATTCGGGCATTGACTCGATACTGGCCGGATGAGATCGATGAAGCCCCTGTGCCTGGCCTGCGCCCTGGCATCGGCCTCCGGCCTCCCGGCCCAGGCGCCGCTCGCTCCCGCCGGCCGGCCCGGGGCGGTGACCTACATTCCCTTCCCCGCAGCGATAAGCCTGGACGGCAAGCTCGACGACTGGGCGGGCATTCCCAGGACCCTCGTCGCCACCGGCACCCTGCCTTCCAAGAACCCGGCCGAAGACGGCTCCTTCGATTTCGCCCTGGCCTCCGACGGGGGCAGCCTCTTCGTCCTCATGACCGCCGTCGACGCGAACATCGTCAGCGGCGCGCACGGCGCGGATTTCTGGAACGAGGATTCGCTGGAATTCTACCTGAACCTCGGCGGGATATTCGGCTTGTCCAAATACAGCCCCGACGTGGCCCAATACCGCGTCATTCCCGCGGACATCGGCAATGGCGACCCGACCGCCATCACCCAGAGCGGAGCGAATTTCAAGGCCTTCCCGCTGAGGGCCTTCGTCTTCAAGACCGCAGATGGCTGGGGCTTCGAAGGCGCCGTGAAACTGCCGGCCACGCTGAAGGCCGCCCACGGCCTGGAGATCGGCTTCCAGGCCCAGCTCAACGGAGCCTCGATAAAGGACCGCGACGTCCAGCTCGGCTGGTCGAGCCTCGACCTCGCCAACGGCTCCTGGCAAAACCCCAGCCTCTTCGGCCGCGGCATCTTCTACAAGATAGGCTCGACCGACCTGCCCCAGCCTTCGGCCGCCGTCGCGGCGCCTCCTGCCGCGCCGGCCAAGCCGATCATCCAAACCCGCGTATCCATCAACCAGCTCGGCTATTTCCCCGACGGCGTCAAGACCGCGACCCTGGCCAAGGCCGGCGCCGACCGCCTCGAGTGGCAGCTCCTCGACGCCAAGACCATGGAGACCGTGGCGAGCGGCCTGAGCTCCGCCGGTGTCCTCGACCCGCTGTCGGGAGATACGGTCCACGCCGTCGATTTCTCCTCGTTCACGATCGAGGGGAGCTACGTGCTCCTCGTCGATTTCCGCGAGAGCAGTCCCTTCCGAATCGCTAAGGATCTCATGCAGGACCTCGCGCGCGACGCGCTGGCTTATTTCTATCGCGATCGCAGCGGGATCGAGCTGAAGGCCGAGTACGCCGGCGCGACCTGGGCCAGGCCCGCCGGCCACCTCTCCGACGCCAAGACTCCGGTTTTCTCGGGCGTAGACGCTCAGGGCAGGCAGTGGCAGGGCTACGACTACCTCGTCGACGGGTCGGGAGGCTGGTACGATGCCGGCGACTTCGGCAAGTACCTGGTGAACGGCGGCATCTCCGTCTGGACCCTGCAGGACGCCTACGAGCGGGACCAGGCCGCGTTCAAGGACGGTGACCTGGCCATACCCGAGAACCGCAACGGGCTTCCCGATATCCTGGACGAGGCGCGCTGGGAGCTGAGCTTCATGCTCAACATGCAGATTCCTGCGGGGAAGCCCCTGGCCGGCATGGCCTTCCACAAGCTGCACGACCTCAGGTGGAGCGGCGTGCCCACGGAGCTGCCCGCGAATTTCGCGGGCGAGCGTTATGCCTACGAGCCGAGCGCGGCCGCTACCCTGAACCTGGCCGCCTGCGCGGCCCAGGCCGCCCGCCTCTGGCGAACCCTGGACCCGGCCTTCGCGGCCCGCTGCCTTGTCGCCGCCCAGGCCGCCTGGAAGGCGGCCCTCGCGAATCCCCGGCTGATGGCGGGCAACGTGCCGGGCTCCGGCGGCGGCAACTACGACGACGCGACGGTGGCCGACGAATTCTACTGGGCCGCCTCCGAGCTCTACGCCACGACCGGCGCCGCGGAATACCTGGATTTCATCAAGGCCTCTAGGTACTTCGCCGCCTTCCCGGGACTGGAACCCGCGGCCTCGGCCTCCATGGGCTGGGCCGATACCGCCGCCCTCGGAACCATCAGCCTGGCCCTCGACGCGAGCGCCGGCGCGCGAGCCTTGCCCAAGGATACCGTCGCCGCCCTGCGGTCGCAGATCGTAGCCGCCGCGGACCGCTATCTGAAGACAATGGCCGACGATGGCTATAAGGCTCCTCTGGACGCGGCCGGCTATGTGTGGGGCTCCTCCTCCCTCGTGCTCAACGACGCCCTCGTGCTCGCCCTCGCCTACGACTTCACGAAGAAGGCCGCCTATCGCGACGGAGTCGTCCACGCCATGGACTACCTCCTGGGGCACAACGGCTTGAGGAAGAGCTTCGTCTCGGGCTACGGAGCCGATCCCCTGAGCCATCCCCACCACAGAGTCTGGGCCAACGATCCCGCCGCCGGCTATCCGCCCCCTCCTCCCGGCCTAGTCGCGGGAGGCCCCAACGCCCAGATCCAGGATCCGGCCATGGAGGCGGCCAAGCTGGCGAGCTTGCCCATCGCCAAGCGCTATCTCGACAGCATCGACTCCTACGCCACGAACGAGGTGGCCATCAACTGGAACGCGCCGCTGGCTTGGGTCGCGGCCTGGCTCGCCCGTCAGTATCGGAACCGGTAGAGCGCGCGCTCTAGCCCGGGGATGCGCTCGGGGTCCCTCATGATGGCTCGCTCCGCCTGGAAGGGAGCGCCGCAATACAGGGAGGCGGGCAGGCCGCGGAAGTCCCGCGGCTTCCCGATCCAGTCGCGCCGCCTGAACTCGGCGGGATGGAAGTGCCAGGCCATGGGCTGCAGGCCGACGAAGGGATCGAGGCGAAGCCAGTACATGCCGCACTCGGCAGTCACGTCGAGGCCGCGATCCCGGAAGAGGCGCAAGACCTTCCTTTGGGCCTCAATCTCCTGCCCCAGGGTCGTGCCGAGGAAGGGATTGGACGTCGACTCGAGCCAGGCTCCCAAGCCGCCCCGACCGACGCACCGCCGGATCTCCTTATACCTCCTCGGCTGTATCGAGTGGAAGGCGTCGATATGGAGGGTGCCCGACTCGGCGAGCTCGGGGATCATGGCGAGTAGGCCGTCGATGCGCCGCTGGGCGAGGCCGAGCTCCCATTCGCGGTGATAGGACAATTGGAACGACTGCTCGCCGGAGAAGATTTCACCGGGTACCGGCTTGCCCCCCTCGTCCTTGATGACGACGTCAGCCTCGAGGTATTCCCTCCAGAGGGGCGAGGTCGGGGTGGCGTCGATCATGTTGACGTGGAGGCTCGCCGCCGTGTCGAAGTCCCGAGCATCGCGAATGACGCGGCGCAGGCTGTCCAGGGCATCGGCGTCTCCCGGCGCCCGAAGGTCCTGGTTGACCCGATCCCAGGCGGGATAGCAGGAGTCGTGCCCGAAATATTGCCAGCCGACGAGGTAGGCGATCTTCGGAACCCCCGGGCTCAGGGCGTCGATGCGGCGGATGACCGCGAGGGCGCCTTCGAAGTCGAGGTATATCCGTTTCGTACAGAGGCCGGAGGGGGCCTTCTCCGCGAGGAAGATCTTTACGACGAGGCTCCGGGAATAGTCCCTGACCCATGGCCTTTCGGGCTCCTGGTTCTTCGTCCAGTCGTACCACAAGCCGGAGGGCTCGCCGGCGAGGCCGGGCTTCGGTAAATCGCTCATAGTCTTTCCCTTCGCGTTTCGCCCCATTCGAACGCGACTTTACAACTTCTCCTTCTTCGCCAGGCTCTTCATCACCGACTTCTCGTTATACAGGAAGAAGGCGACCATGCCCGCGACGCAGATGAAGAAGGAGACGACCGCCGTCATGCGTATACCCACCGGGTTGCGCGCCGTCATGCCCA
>JANXYQ010000067.1 GCA_025355995.1 Spirochaetaceae bacterium
AGCGCTCGTAGCGGTAGACGGTGCCGAGCTCGGCCCACCGCAGGGGCAGCTCGCGGTAGGAGTGCCCCGAGTTGTTGTAGATCATGATATGGAAGGGGCAGTTCATCGGCTTGACGTAGTAGTCGTCCTCGTCGATCTTCATCGGCGCGTACATGCCGGCCTTGTAGAAGCCGAGGTGGCCCGAGGTTTCCCAGAGCCAGCTCTTGCCCATGTGGGGGGTGAAGAGGATCTCGTAGCCGTTCTTGTAATGCTCCTCGCGCCACCAGTTCTCCAGCTCGACGCGGAAACGGCCGCCCTTGGGGTGCCAGTACACCAGGCCGGGACCTGCTTCCTCGTGGGTCGAGAAGAGGTCGAGCTCCTTCCCAAGCTTGCGGTGATCGCGCTTCTCGGCCTCATCGAGCATCTTGAGGTGGGCCTCGAGCTCCGCCTTGCTCGCGAAACAATAGGCGTAGACGCGGGTGAGCATGGGCCGCTTCTCGTCGCCGTGCCAGTAGGCGCCGGCCACCGCCCGGAGCTTGAAGGCGTCGGGCCTGATCTCGCGGGTGGTCGCGACGTGGGGCCCGCGGCAGAGATCGACGAAGCCGTCCTGCTCGTAGGTGGAGATGGTGCCCTCGAGGGCCTCGATCAGCTCGAGCTTGAAAGGCTCGTGGGCGAAGAGCTTGCGCGCCTCGTCCTTCGATATCTCCCTGCGGACGAACTCGGCGCCCGAGGCGATGATGCGGCGCATCTCTTTCTCGATCGCGGGCAGCTCCTCGGGCAGGACGGGCTTGGGAAACTGGAAGTCGTAATAGAACCCGTCGTCTATCGCGGGGCCGATGCCGAGCTTGGTGCCCGGATAGAGCTTGAGCACGGCCTCGGCCATGACGTGCGAGGCCGAGTGGCGGATGGTTTCGACGGGGGAAGGGGCGGACGACGACATAGCTTTCCTCCAAGGCGGAGCGATGGAAAAGGCGAGGCCCCCGACGGACAAGCGCCCGCACGGGAAGCCGCGAGGGCCCGCATTCCGGCGGGGTCCCGCGCACCTTCTCGTAAGGACGAATCTCCCGGGGGCCTGACAGGCCGACCAGCGGAAACCCGCGGTACCACCTTACTTCGGCACCCCATGGCGGGGGCCGCGCTCATCGTCCGTGACGTGGACCCGACGGCCCCGAATACTTGAGTTCCTCGGGACGGCTCGGGAGTGGTTTTCGCGTTCGAATCCACCGGGGGCATCTCAGCCAAACGGCGCCGCCGCCGTTAGTGCTCCCCTCTCTGTCGGCGACCCTCGATCGCTACTCTTCTCCGTCTATGCCTTCACGGAAGTATCGCCAGGAAAGGCCGGAGCTGTCAAGGCTGGGGAATGCGTCACTCCTCGCAGCTCTCGTCGAAGCGGCCGAAGAGCTCCCTGATCCTGGCGATGGAGGCGGCCGCGAGGTCGCGCCTGGCGGGGCCGCAGGCCGCGAGGTCCCAGACCCTGTCGACGATGTCGAAGGCCGCCCTCGGCCTGCCGAGGGCCTTGGCCCCGGCGGCGCGCAGGGCCAGCCGCCCGCCGCCCTTCGCCAGCCAGTGATAGACGATCTCGAGGGCGGCCGCGGGGTCCGCGGCGATCTCCCCCGCCCCGCCCTTGACCGCGTAGTCGGCGTTGCCGGTCTCCTGGCCGGGGATCATGTCGACGAAGAGCAGGGGCAGGCCCGCCGCGAGCGACTCGGTGACGATGAGCCCGCCCGCCTTGGCTACGACGAAATCGGAGGCGCGCATAAGCTCGGGCATGTTGTCGACGAAGTTGTAGACCTTGGCGGGCAGGTGCCAGTCGCGGGAGCTCAGGGAGCCGTAGAGCTCGTCGTCCCCGCCGGCGACCGCGGCGACCTGGAGGGGAAGCCCCGAATGATTGAGCGCGTCGAGGACTCCGGCGAGCCCGCCCACCCTCTTCGAGCCGACCGCGAGCAGGGCCGTCAGGTCCTCTCGCCAACCGAGCTTCCTCCGCAGGGCGGCCTTCCCGGCCGCGTCGAGGCCCGCGCCAGCGGCGATTCGCGGGTGCACGGGAATGCCGATCACCTCGACCCTGTCCGATGGGATCCCGGCTCCAAGCGCGAGGCCGCGCACTATCTCGGTGGGCACGACCGTCAGGTCGGCGTCGCCGGTGAACCAGATCTGATGGACGGTCGCGAGGTCGGTTACGACGCAGGCGACGGGAACGAAGCTCCTCCTCAGCGTGAAGAGGGCGTTCAGCGGGGCCTGATAGAGGGGATAGGTGGAGACTATCGCGTCGGGCTTGAAGGTCAGCACGATGTCGCGCAACGCGCGATAAAGGAGGACGCGCATCGCGTTCTCCATCAGCCTGCTCGCCGGCCAGGTATCGCTGATCTCATAGGTAAATTTATAGAGGTCCGCCGCCTCCCGCGCGATGCGGTCGTAGTCGGACTGGACGTCGCGCAGCCAGGCGGGCGTCTTCTCGTGGTCGAGGGCGTTGACAACCTCGTAGACGCAGTCGCCCCCATGGCTCTCCTCGAGGGCGGCCGCGAGGGCCTTGGCCGCCGATCGATGCCCGAAGCCGGCGTCCGCGGTAAGGATCAGTATGCGCTTCTTCTCGGCCATCGCCGCTCCTTTCCCGCGCCGCCCGCCTAAATTGGCGTCCCCGTCGGCCGACGGGGCCCGTTTCGAGGGGGATTCACCCGAATCCTTATACCGGAAAGGCCCCGGAGCAGCAAGAGTCGCCGGTTAGCGGGCATTAGCCGCCGTCCATAAACGGCGCAGGGCTTGTTTTTAACTAGGCCAATCGCTATTTTATCGATAGAACGAGTCATGCCGATAGATTCAGGGTTGGAGGGCGAGGTACTCATCAGGACCGATGAGCAACCCAAGGAGCCCGATGAATACAGAGTCCTCCTCCTAAACGACGACTTCACGACGATGGAATTCGTCGTGACTGTCCTCATGGCCGTTTTCCACAAGTCCCTGCCCGAGTCGACCAGGATCATGCTGGACGTGCATAAAAAGGGAAAAGGGACCGTGGGAGTCTATAGTTATGATATTGCCGTGACGAAGATCAATCAGGTGCACCAGCTCGCACGGCAAAACGGTTTCCCGCTCAAATGCACCATGGAGAAGGCGTAGGTGAAGGTCAGCCAAGAAGTCCAGGCCATTTTCAATGCCGCGTACAACGAGGCGAAGCTCCGCAATCACGAGTACCTGACTCCGGAGCACATCATTTACGCGTCCCTCTCCTTCGAGCAGGTTCGCTCCATACTAGAGGCCTGCGAGGCCGACGTGGAGCAGCTGCGAAGGGGCATGGAGGCCTACTTCGAGCAGAAGATACCCCAGGTCAAGAGCACCGAGCCGGTGCAGACCGCGGGCTTCCAGAGCGTCATCGAGCGCGCCGTGCTCCAATCCCAGGCCGCGGGCAAGGAAGAGGTCGAGGTCGCCGACGTCCTCGTCTCGCTTTACGACGAGGAACGCAATTATTCCGCGTATTACCTCCGCAAGTCCGGAGTCAAGCGCCTCCAGCTCCTCGAGGTGATCTCCCACGGGGACGGACCCGAGGGCGAGGCCTTCGAGGACGAGGAGGAGGAGGAGGAAGAGGAGGAGGGCCGCGAGGAGCAACCCGAGCGAAAGCCCAGGGCCGCAGGCCGCATGAATCCCCTCGAGCGCTTCGCCTCCGACCTCACCAAGTCCGCCCGGGAGGGCAAGCTCGAGCCCGTGATCGGCCGCGAGGCCGAGATCGAGCGCACCGTGCAGGTCCTCTGCCGGAGGCTCAAGAACAACCCCATCCACGTCGGCGACGCCGGCGTGGGCAAGACGGCCATCACCGAGGGCCTCGCCCAGCGCATAGTCGCCGGCGAAGTGCCGCCGCGCCTCCGGGATTACACGATCTACGCCCTCGACATGGGCGCCCTCCTCGCCGGCACCAAGTTCCGCGGCGATTTCGAGGAAAGGGTGAAGAAGGTCGTCGACGAGCTCCTCAAGAAGGACAAGTCCATACTGTTCATAGACGAGATCCACACTATCGTCGGCGCGGGCGCCGTCTCCGGCGGCAGCCTGGACGCGTCCAACCTGCTCAAGCCCGCCCTCACCTCGGGCAAGCTGCGCTGCATCGGCTCGACTACCTACGAGGAGTACAACAAGTTCTTCGAGAAGGACCGGGCCCTCTCGAGGCGCTTCCAGAAGATAGACATAGTTGAGCCAAGCCAGGGCGAGACGGTCGAGATACTCAAGGGCCTGCGGGTCAAGTACGAGGAGTACCACAAGGTGCGCTACTCCGACGAGGCCCTCGAGCTCGCCGTCCGGCTCTCGGCCCAGTACATCACCGAGCGCCGCCTGCCCGACAAGGCCATCGACGTGATAGACGAGGCCGGCGCCTGGGCGCGGATGAACGCCTACAAGACCGGGACCGACGCGATACCCGCGGCGGCTGGCGACGGATCCTCCCCCGCGCAGACAGAGACCGCCACCCTGGACATAAGCCCCAAGGAGATCGAGGTCGTCGTCGCCAAGATAGCCCGCATCCCCGAGCGCTCGGTGTCCATGTCCGAGAAGGACAAGCTCGGCTCCCTCGAGGCGGACCTCAAGTCCGACGTCTTCGGCCAGGACAAGGCGGTCGAGTCGGTGGTCAAGGCGGTCAAGCGCTCGCGCGCCGGTTTCCGCTCGCCCGACAAGCCCGTCGCCAACTTCATGTTCGTCGGCCCGACGGGCGTGGGCAAGACCGAGCTCGCACGGCAGCTCGCCCAGCACATGGGCATAAGCCTCCACCGCTTCGACATGTCGGAGTACCAGGAGAAGCACACCGTTTCCCGCCTCATCGGCTCGCCGCCCGGCTATGTGGGCTACGAGGAGGGCGGCCTCCTCACCGACGCCATCCGCAAGACGCCCCACGCGGTGGTCCTCCTCGACGAGATAGAGAAGGCCCACCCCGACGTCTACAACATCCTGCTGCAGATCATGGACTACGCGACCCTCACCGACAACCAGGGCCGCAAGGCGGACTTCCGCAACGTGATCCTCATCATGACGAGCAACGCCGGCGCCCGCGACATCGGCAAGAGCATGATCGGCTTCGGCGAGCGCGCCATGACCGACAGCGCGCTGTCCGAAGCAGTCGAGCGGGCCTTCACGCCCGAGTTCCGCAACCGCCTGGACGCCGTCGTGCGCTTCGACAACCTCCCGCCCGAGATAATCGAGAAGATAGTCGTCAAGGCCATAGACGAGTTCCGCGTCCAGCTCGCCGAGAAGAAGGTCGAGCTCGAGGCCACCCCCGCCCTGATCAAGCACCTGGCCGAGAAGGGCTACTCCCGCGAGTTCGGCGCGCGCAACATCGGCCGCCTCGTCGAGGACAAGATCAAGACCTTCTTCGTGGACGAGGTGCTTTTCGGCCGCTTGGTGAGCGGCGGCGAGGCCATCGCGGACGTGGTCGACGGAGAAGTCGCCATATCCGTGACCTGAGCGCGCATAGGCTCAAGGCCCACGACCTCGTCTGGGCCGCCCTCTCCCTCCTCTTCGCGGCCTTCTCCCTAGCCTGGCCCGGTACCGGGACGGCGCGCCTGCTCGGGACGGCCTTCCCCCGCGGCTACCCGATGGCCGCCGCCTACCTCGCCGTCGCCGCCTTGTCCCTGCTCGCGCCACGCCTCGAGGGTTTCGACGCCAAGGGCAGGCGCTCGGCCGAGGCGCTCCGCGAGCTCCTCCTCTTCGTCAGGACCTACTACCCCCAGGCCTTCATCGCCCTCTTCTTCACCGACGCGATCCTCCTCTCGGCACAGGCCTTCGGGGGCTACTCCCACGACGCCCTCTTCGCGGCCGCCGACCAGGCCATCTTCGGCTTCCAGCCCGCGCGCGAATTCTACCGGGCCCTGGGCTCGCATCCCTGGGTGAACGAGATCATGTTCGGCTCCTACTTCCTCTATTTCGGCTTCATGGTGGTCGCGATCTGGATTCCCTACGCGAAGGGAGACCGAGCCGAGGGCGAGCGCCAGATGTTCGCCGTCGCCTCGACGGTCGCGGTCGTCTTCGCCTGGTACGTATTCTTCCGGGTCCAGGGCCCGAAATACTGGCTGCCCGAGCTCAAGGACGCCTGGTACAGCGGGATCCGGGGGGGATTCTTCGTGCACCTCTTCCAGAACTCGCTCGCCAGGACCACCCTCTCCGGCGCCGCCTTCCCCTCGACCCACGTCATCCTCACCCTGACGACGCTCAGACTGGCGTACCGGAACGATAGGCGCTTCTTCGCCCTCTATATCCCTGTGGCGATCCTCATCCTCTGCGCAACCGTCTACATCTACGCCCACTGGGCTTCCGACATCCTCGGCGGAGCTCTCGTTGCCCTCACGCTCCCTCCCCTCTTCTATCGCCTGCACGGCCGCGCGAACCGATTCGCGGGCCGGCTAGGCGCGGGTCAGGGCGTCCGTCGCCAGAAATAGATCGCGAGCTGGGTCCTATCGCGCAAGCCCAGCTTCTCCAGCACCGAGGAGAGGACGTTGCGGGCGGTGCCTTCGCTGATGAAGAGACGATCCGCGATCTCCTTGTTAGGGCAACCCTGGGCCACCAGCTCCATCACCTCGGTCTCGCGCGGGCTCAAGCCCTCCACCGGAATCTTCTCGGGCTCGGCTAGTCGCCGGAACAGCTCGGCGTCCATCACGGCGCTCCCCGAGGCCAGGGCGCGCAGCTTCCGGGCGATTCCAGCCACCGGCGCGGATTTCAGCGAATAGCCCTCGGCGCCCGCCTGGAGGGCGAGGCGGACGCTGCGGTCATCCTCGAAGGTGGTGAGCATCATCACGCGGATCTCGGGCCAGCGCTCCTTGATCCGCCGCGTAGCCTCGATGCCGTCCATGCCCGGCATGCGGATGTCCATGAGGACCGCGTCGGGCCGGTCGGCATCGCAGGCGGCGAGGGCTCGCTCTCCGTCGCAGGCCAGGCCGACGACCTCGATATCCGCCTCGGCCGAGAGGAGGACCTTGAGGCTCCGCGCTACGAGGAGGTCGTCCTCGGCGATGAGGACCCTCATGTCGACGGCTCCGCCGTCGAGGGCTCCGGAGGCGGCTCTATGGGCAGCACGCAGACGAGGCGGAAGCCCTGGGAGGCATCGACGCTTACGCTGCCTCCTATCGCGCGCGCGCTGGCGGAGGTTCCGCAGCCCCAGGCCGCCCTCGCCGGGAACTGCGGAGGGGTGCCCGCCGGCGCGGGTATCGTTGCCGACCGAAAGCCGCGCTATGCCCGGCCCGACGTCCAGGGCCACGTCGATCCGCCCGGCCTCGGCGTGGCGCGCGGCGTTGGCCAGCGCCTCCTTCAGGCAGGGCTCGAGGACGCTCCAGACGTGGGCCGGGATCCTCCCTGTGTCGCCGTGGACCTGGAACCCCACGCTGCGGACCGTGAAGCGCCTGCAGATATCCTCCAGGGCCTCGAGCCCGACGGCCCGATTGGGCGCAAGGCCGTGAACCGTGCGCCGGAGGAGCTCGAGGCCCTCCGCGACCCGGCCCGTCGCCTGGACGAGCAGCTCCTCCGCCTGGGGATCCCCCGCCTCGCGCAGCCTCGCGTAGGCCTGGAGGGCGAGGTGGGCGGCGGTCAGCTCGTGGCCCGCGTGGTCGTGGAGATCGCGAGCGATGCGAGAGCGCTCCGCCAGCTCCGCCATGCGCGCGCAGCGGACGTTCGCGGACAGGAGCTCCCCCTTCAGGCTCTCGAGGTCGTAGCGCTCGCGGCGGTCCCGATCGGCGCCGCGGCGGGCCGAGTCCAGCCCCAGCGACCAGAGCCGCAAGGCCCAGCCCGAGAGAGCCGCGCACAGGAAGGCGGCAGCGAGAGGCAGCGACCAGGCGCCCAGGGCGAAGACGAGCGCCGGCGCCGGCAGCGCGAGCCAGGCCGCATCGAGGACGCGGGTGCCCCTGGCGCGGGAGTCTAGGGCGAAGGAGTCGAGGACGGGAAGGCAGAGGGCGTAGATCGCGTCGGGCAAAAGCAGGGCCGTGGCCGCGTAGGCCGCCTGGTCGAAAAAGAGGGTCCAGGCCGGCAGCAAGGGAAAGCGCCACCGCGCGAGGCTCAGGATCGAGAGGGATAAAAGTACGACCAAGCCTTCCGCGCCGCCGGGGCCGCGGAGCCAAAGCGCCCCGAGGAGGGAGAGGCAGAGGAGATGCCATGCCAGGGACATCGCGGAAGGCGAAATACCAGCGGTCTTTTTCTTCATGCCAGGCGGCGCCTGCTCCCGACCAACAGGAAAGCGATAGCGAACAATAGCATGACCGCCAGCGATAGGACAAACTGCCCGCCGGGCCCGCCTCGCTGGAGCGTCTCCATCGCGTGGACCAGCCAGTAGCAGGGCGTGGCCATGGCGGCGCGCCTCAGCGCGGGAGACAGGATCTCGAGGGGCCAGAAAAAGCCCCCTATCATCGCCATGACCATGAGCAGCGTGCTAAGCGCTTGATAGGCGGTGTCGCGGTTGCGCAAGAGGGCGCCGCCGGCCAGGGAAATGGAGAGGGAGGTGAGCGAGAAGGCGGCGAAGGCGACGAAGAGGAGGAGGGGCGATCGGAGGCGTTCGCCGTGCACGAGGACCCCTAGGCCGACCATTATGGCGTTCTGGGCGACGAGGACGAGGGCGTAGGCGAGGAAGGTCTCCCAGATATACCGGAATTGGGTGACCGGCGCCGCGCCGATCCGCTGGAAGAGGCCGCTCGCGCCGTCGTCCACGACCGAGCGGAGCATCAGGAAGGCCCCGAAGAGGAGGAGGGCTCCGTACATCTGGAAGCCTATGGGCACGACCCAGCCCGGCGCCGCGGGCAGGAAGGCGGCGGCCAGGGGCAGGCCGCAGATCAGGAGGAGGTTGAGCGGTCGGCGGAAGGCGCGGATCAGGGCGAAGCGGAAGATCGTCATGAGAGCCTCCGCCTCGCGAGATAGGCTGCGAGGGCCGCGAAGAGAGCCGCGGCGATGAACAGTGCCGCGATGCACGCGAACGCCGCGGCGGAGGAGCCGCCGGGAGCCGCCTGCCGCAAGGCGGTCTGCGCCAGGGAGTAGGGGCCGCCGTAGGAGACCAGGAAACCGAAGAAGGGCTTCTCCACGGGAAGGGGAAGAATCAGTCCCCCGAGCACCGTACTCCCGTAGGCGTAGACCCAGCCGAGCCCGACCGCCGCCGATTGGTCGCGGAGACCGAGGAGGAGGCTGAGGTACACCAGCTGGGACAGGAGGTTGACGCCGAGGAGGACGAGGAGGAGGACCGCCAGGTTGCCCCAGCGAACGCCGAAGGCTAGTCCCGAGACGGCCACCACGAGGCAGCCCTGGCAGAGGCTGACCAGGGCCCCGGCTCCGACCACGCCCAGCACGACGGCGCCCGGGCCTATGGGGAGGCCGCGGATGCGCCACCCCATGGGCGACAGGAGGGCCCCCTTCACATAGGCGAGGCTGTAGTTGCCCCCGAAGAGCTGGAACATGACGAGGAAGCCGGAGGCGAAGAAGGCCATGGGACTGGAAACGCCGCGCAGGTAGGGGATATCGGCGGGTATCCAGGAGAAGGCCGAGCCGAGGATGGGGATGAGCAGCAGGGGGACCAGGAGGAGCATGATCATGCTGGGAAGGTCGCGGACCATGCGCAGGAACATGAATCGTCCCGCGACGAGGCTGCCCCTCACGACTCGCCCCCGTCCCTGAGGCTCTTGCCGGTGAGGGTGAGGAACACGTCCTCCAGGCTGGGCTTGTCGGCCTGCACCGAGCGTACGCCGCCGCCGCCCTGCGCGGCCTGGAGTATCCGATCCAGGTTAGCCGATCCCGCCTCGGAGACGACGGTCAGGGAGGCGCCCTCCCTCTCGACCTGCTTGACCCCGGGGAGGGCGCGGATCCTCGCGACGAGCTCCTCGGTCGGGCTACCCAGCTCCAGGCGGACCCTTTCCTCGTACTGGATGCGCTCGACCAGCTCGTCCACCGTCCCTTGGGCTATCGCGTGCCCCTGGTCCATGATCACCACGCGCGTGGCTATGGCCTGCACTTCCTCCATGTAATGCGAGGTGTAGAGGATGGTAGTTCCCCTGTCCCGGAGGCTCTTCACCGATTCGAGGATGTGATTGCGCGACTGCGGGTCGATGCCCACGGTCGGCTCGTCCATGATGAGGAACTCGGGCCGGTGGGTCAGGGCGCAGGCGATATTCAGGCGGCGCTTCATGCCGCCGGAGTACTTCTTGGGCCGCGCGTCGGCGTGCTCCGCGAGGCAGACGAAGTCGAGGGTCTCCGCGATGCGCCGCCGCAGCTCGGCCCCTTTGAGGCCGTAGAGGCCGCCGAAGAACTCGAGGTTCTCGCGTGCGCTCAGGTCCTCGAATACCGTGATCTCCTGGGTTACCAGGCCTAAGCGGCGCCTCAAGCCCATCGCCCCGGGTACTTGAGCCTCGCCGAAAAGCTCGATCGAGCCGGAGTCGACCGGGAGTAGGCCGGCCAGGGCCCGTATCGCCGTGGTCTTCCCCGCCCCGTTGGGCCCTAGGAGGCCGAGGATCTCGCCCTGGGCGATCTCGAAGTCCACGTGGTCCAGGGCCAGGAGGGAGTCGTAGCGCTTTACTACGTCATTTACCATCGCAATGTTCATGGCTCGAATTTATACCGTTCCGTCCCCGCCAGGTAGTGACGAATGTAACGAAATGGGTATATTCGCCCTATGCCGCGCCGACCCGCGACCCGAAAAGACGAAAGCTTCCCCTATCTGGCAGAGGACCTGGACTTCCCCTTCCCCGACCCCGCGTCGGCGGACGAGAGCGGCATCGTCTGCATCGGGGGAAACCACTCCCCTGGGCTCCTCCTCTCGGCCTACAGGAGGGGGATCTTCCCCTGGTATTCCGATGGCGAGCCCGTCCTCTGGCACAGCCCCGACCCGCGCTTCGTCCTGTTCCCCGAGGAGCTCCACGTATCGGGGACGATGCGCAAGCTGATACGGAGGCGGCAGGGCGAGGAGGGCTACGGCCTCGCGCTCGACCGGGACTTCCCCTCCGTCATCCGCGCCTGCTCGGACTCGCCCAGGCCCGGCCAGGACGGCACCTGGATCACCGAGGCCATGATCGAGGGATACGTCGAGCTCCATCGGCTGGGCTACGCGCACTCCGTCGAGGCCAGGCGGCACGGGGAGCTCGTCGGGGGCCTGTACGGCGTGTCCCTCGGCTCGGTCTTCTTCGGCGAGTCCATGTTCAGCCGGGAGGACGGCGCCTCGAAGGCCGCCTTCATCCCCCTCGTCTGGCGCCTGAGGGAAGAGGGCTTCACCCTCGTCGACAGCCAAGTGTATACTGACCATCTCGCCGGACTCGGCGCTCGGGAGATACCACGGATTGAATACTTGCGCCTCCTGTCCGATGGCCTTTCCGCGACTAGGAAGGGCAATTGGGCCGAGCTCTTCCCCGGCTTTCCCGATTCCTCGCAATATCGCCGCATCGCGCTCAAAGAGAACGGCTGAAGCATGAAAATACTCTTCGTCCAGCTGCCCCTCCAGGATCCCAACGGCGAGAGCGCCCAGGCCAACATCCCCCTCGCCGCCGGCTACCTCGCCTCCTACGCCGAGTCGCGCGGCCTCCTCGCCCGCGGGGACTGGGCCATCCTCGATCGCGCGGTCTGCGACCAGGGCTCCGACACCGCAATCGTCGAGGCGATCGCGGCCTCGGGCGCCGACCTCCTCGCCTTCACCCTCTACGCCTGGAATCTCGAGCGCAGCCTGCACGTCGCCGAGCGCTGCCTTCTCTCGGCCCCCCGCGCCCGCCTCGTCGCCGGCGGCCCCGAGGTCGTGGCCGGCATGAAGATCTTCGCCGGCGTGAGCGCCGGCCGCTCGCCCTTCCACAGCCTGGTCGAGGGCGAGGGCGAGGAGGCCTTCTGCGAGCTCCTCGACGACGCCCGCAGGTCGAAGCCCCTCGCCAAGCGATACTCGGCCTCGCGCCCCCTCGACCTGTCGAAGCTGCCCAATCCCTATTTGACGGGCGCCCTCCCCTTCGAGGCCGACCGGCCCGTCCACCTCGAGACCATGCGCGGCTGCCCCATGCACTGCGGCTATTGCTACTACGGCAAGAACTCCGGCGAGCTGCGGCGCTTCCCTGCAGCGCAGGCCCTCGAGGTCGTCGAGGCGGCGGGCAAGGCGGGCGTGCGCGAGCTCTACCTCATGGACCCCTCCTTCCACGCCAGCGAGAACCTGTCCGGCAGGCTGGTCGACCTCGCCCGCGCCAACGCGGCAGGCATATCCCTGCACGCGGAGATACGCCTCGAGTCCGTCACCGAGGAGATCGGCCGGCTCTACGCGGCCGCCAGCCTCTCCTCCGCCGAGGTGGGCCTGCAGAGCGTCAATCCCAAGGCCCTCGAGGCGGTCGGGCGGACCTGGGACAGGCCCGCCTTCGAGCGCGGCGCCGGGATCCTGGCCAAGAACCGCGTCGCCGTGAAGACCGGCGTCATCCTCGGCCTGCCCTTCGACGGCTACGAGCAGGTCATAGAGACCTTCGACTTCCTCGGCATGCACGGCCTCGGGCAGGAGGCGGAGCTCTATCCGCTCTCGCTGCTGCCGGGCACCCTCGTGCGCGAGAAGGCCGACGATTGGGGCATGTCGCGCATGGAGCGGCCTCCCTACTGGGTCACCTCCACCGACTGGATCTCCGGCGACGACATGGCCGATGCGGTCGCCTCCTTCGAGGACGGCTTCGACGTCGAGTGGGCCTTCCCCCCGGCCCCCCACTTCCGCGAGGAGGAGTCGGGCTTCCGCGCCTTCCTCAACGCGCGCCGCGGCGACGCCATCGACTGGGCCCGGCTCAACCCCGGGAGGCTCAGCTCCTCCGTCACCATCCTCGCCGACGCCGACGACCCCGAAGGCGTCTCGCGCCTCGTGCGCGCGGCCCGCGATCTCAAGCGCGACAACCCCTTCGCCCTCTACCAGATCGTGCTCCGCTCCGACAGCCGCTTCCCCTCCGAGAAGCTCGCCGCCCGAGTGCGCGACGCCTTCTCGAAAGAGGACCACTACTACGAGCTCTCCCGCTATTTCTCCCTCGACCCCCAGCCCAGCTACCAGGCCCGCCTCTTCTTCGCGACCCGCAACCCCTCCCTCGCCTACCGCGCGATGGAGGAGGCCCAGGACATGGAGACCATGCTCGTCATCGGCGGCAAGGGCGGCTTCAACGCCGACCGCCTGGCCGAGCAGCTTCCCTTCGTGGCCTTCGACCGCGAGGCCCTGCCCTTCGACAGGTTGTACGAACTCATGAGCGTGTACGCGGAGTTCCGCCACATGCTGGTCGAGGCGCCGGAGGAGCTCTTCGTATAGAGGGGGAGCGCAATCCCTTCCATACGATTCCGCCCCGCATACAGTCGAATGCGGGGCGGAATCCCAACATTGTTATCCGCGGCTCCCCCGCGCTGCGAAGTCCTCGGCTGCCTCGTTAGTCGCCATCATCTTCTATAGACTCGTCAGCGGCACCCTCCGGTCTTCTCCGCTCCCCCCACTCCGATCCTTGCGCGGCGCGGATTCCTGCGATAAAATACTAGCAACTGATGACGCGGCTCGGGACCTCGTTCCCGGGGCCGCGGGTCGACGACCTGTGATCCCCGGCCGGGCGCCTTAAGCGCTCGGCCCAGGATCGACGCTCAACCGCCGGACCTGAGGGCTGGCTGAGTGGACTAGCTCCGGAGCGCGCCATGGAAACCCACCCCCCCTCCTCGACATCTACGGCGAAACGGTGAACCGCGCCGCCTCCGTCATGCGGGAGCGCAGGGCCGGCGCCTTCGCCCCCTCGCCCGAGGCCTTCCGCTCGCTGAAGAGCGAGACTCGGAAGCTCTTCCGCATGCAGACCCCGGCGATCATCTATCTGGCGCGTTAGCCGATCCATTCCCTCGTGCTCGGGAAGGTGGTACAGTAGACTGGCGTTCTCGTTCGAGGCGTATTCCGCCGAGGCAGGAGGAAGGGATGAAATGGATCACTCGCTCCCATGTGCACGTCGATAGGGTGGCCTGTCCCTGGCTCATCAGGCGCTTCGTGGACAGCGAGGCGGAATTCCTCTTCGTCCCAGCGGGACGAATCGCGAAGGCGGTCGAGGAGACGGGGGCAATTCCCTTCGACGCACCGGGGGCGGAGCTCGGCCACCGCGACGGCGACTGCTCCTTCCAGACTATCGTGAAAGCCTACGGCCTCGAGGATCCGGCACTGCTCAGGCTCGCCGATATCGTCGGCTGCGCGGATACGGACAGGCTGTCCGACGATCCGATCGCGGCGGGCCTCGAGGCGCTGGCCGTCGGGTACTCGCTTCGCTACCCGGACGACGCGGCTAACGTGCAGCGCCAGTTCGAAGTCTACGACTCGCTCTACGCCTGGTGCAGGCTCGAAGTCGCGAAGGCCTGAGGGCTCCGCGCGGCATGGCAGCCTTGACTTCCCGTACGCCGCGGATACGACAGGCGATATCCTATTGCTGGAGAGTCATGATGAAAAAAATCCGCCTCGCCGCCCTGCTCGCGCTCATCCCCCTCGTAGCCCTCTCGGCCATCGTCCCCATCACCGTATCCATTATGGAGGAGGTCGTGGGCACGCGCGCCTATGTCGTCCTGGACCGGGCCTACATCGAGCAGGGGCTCAAGGAGCAGGAGTTCGACGTATCCAGCGTGGTCAGCGACACGCAGGTCGCCAAGGCCGGGCAGTACGTCGGCGCGGACTACGTAGTAACCGGCAAGGTGCAATTGCTCGACGACTCCTTTGTCCTCGTGGCCAAGATGATCGAGGTGCGGACGGGCAGTATCGTCTCGCAGTCCTCGACCCAGGGCGCCGGCAAGCTGACCGCCCTCCTCGAGATGGCCCATTCCATCGGCAAGAAGTTCGTCGCCGGGGGACCGATATCGCCCCTTGGGCCGACAGTGGACGGCACGACGAAGCGGCCAGCCGCGTCCTCGACGCCCTCGCCGCGTCGACCCAGGCGGGCAAGCGGGCGCTCACGCTCACGGGCAATTCACCGTACAAGTTGAGTCCGAACGTCGTGGTCTCGGGCCCGCTACAGGACATCTCGCTCCTCTGCGAGAAGTCCCTCCTCGCCGTCAGGGATGGGGCCTGGAAGGCCGAGGGCTAGTATCCCCTTGAGGCCATGCGGTTCGGCGGCGCGGGCGAGCCCTTCAACCCCGCCTTCCTGGGCGAGCTGCGCGCGAAGAAAGTCAAGACGCCCGATCTCGGCGAGCTCCCCCTCCTCGAGTTCCTCGTCAAGAGGGCTACACAGATCCTGTCGGGCGAGTACGAGCCATTTACCGGCCCCATCAAGGACCAGAAGGGCAAGCTGCGCCTGCCCGCGGGAGTGCGGGCGACGGAAAATTCATGGAGGGCATCGACTGGCTCCCCGACAACGTGAAGGTGATCGCGGTCAAGTGATGCCCCGGCCCCTGTTTGCCGAATTATGATCGATAGCCTATACTATGGTTATCATGAGGAAGGGCATCTGGGGCTCCGGGGATACTGCGAGGAGAATCGCCTTCTCGCTCGCCGTTTCCGTCGCTCTCGCGGGGCAGGCCTCCGCCCTCGACAAGAAGGAATACAAGGTCTTCGTCGTCGTCGACGTCCTCAAGCCCAAATTCCAAGAGGTGATCGACGGGTTTCGCGAGACGCTCGACCGGCTGCTGTCGGCCTCGAGCGCGACCGCCGTCTACAGTATTTTCGATACCAAGACGGAGCCCTCGACTGTCCCGGCCATCCTCGAGGCCATACGGGCGGACCGCCCCGACCTCATTTGCGCGATCAACAGCCCGGACGCCTTCGCCGACAGGAACATCAGCCTCAGGCTGAGCAACCCGGCCTTCCGCATCGTGTCGATGAACTGCATCCCGATTCAGTCCGGGGTAGCGAGGGAGTGGGAGAAGCCGGGCGGAAATATCTCAGGAGTCGGCGTCTTCGTCCAGATGAGTTCGCTGCTCAAGATGGCGAAGATGATCGACCCGAAGGCGAAGAAGCTGATCTTCTTCAGCTGGGACAAAATGATCGAGATCAACGATTGGTTCGCGACTGAGCTCAAGGCGGCCTGCAAGCAGGAGGGCATCGAGCTCTCGGAGCTGAAATACCTTTCCTCGGCCGAGGACGAGTTCGATTTTCTCCTCAAGTGCGATCGGAGGGGCGAGGGCTACATCGGGATCGGAGGCATCTCCGCGTGGGTGCACCGCGACGGCAGCTACGCAGACATGATCGTCGAGGAAGCCCCATTGATCAGGAACAGGATAAAGCATTTCCCCCTCTACACCTACGACGAGGCGGCGGTTCAATTGGGCTATCCGGCAGGCACCTGCGTCGTCTGGCACGACCTCGGCGCGCAGCTGGGAGAGAAGGGCATGAAAATCCTCCAGGGGGCGAAGCCGGGCGACCTCGCCTGGGACTATCCGCGAAAATACAACATCATGCTGAACCTCGCCGCGGCGAAGTCCATCGGGATGGTCTTCCCCAAGACCCTCGTCAGCGCTGCCTACCGCATCTATACCGATTACGAGGGCGATTTTATAGGGAACAAGGATTGACGGTTCCCGGACGGAGACGCTTCGGCATTTCGAGGAAGCTTTCGCTCGCCTTCGCGGCCGTCGCACTCATCCCCCTCGCGGCGGCCCTTGTCGCCTCCCTCTCCGTCCTCCTCTCCCAGGCCCGCATCGTCGAGTCGGAAGTGCTATGGGGCAAGGCTAGGCTCGCCCAGCTGGCCTACCAGGGTCGTCGAGACGGGCTGTCCCGCGCCCTCGAGGCCGCGTCCCGCGACAACGCCATCCTCGTCAATCTCGAGCTCGGCTTGGACCTCGCGCTCTCCGGGACTCTCGCCGAATTCGTCCGAGGCCAGAATCTCGACGGCGCGTGGCTAATCGGCCCGGACGGCTCGGCCCTCGCCTCGGCGGTCGGAGAATGGCCCCGCGACCCCTCGGCCATCGTTCTCCCTGAGGACAGCTCGATCGCCTTCTCCATCGCCGAGCAGGCCGATGGGATCGCGTTCCTCGCCGGCACGCGAAGGCTCCTTTCCGGCTCGGGACGGACGGTCGGCTACCTCGGCGCCTCCGTCCGCCTCGATAAGCTCTGCGCCGAGGCTTCGGAGGCCTCCAAGACCCTGGCCTTCTTCATGCTCGGCTCGGGCGCCTGGGTCCTTTCGCCGGGGCTGCCCGCGGCCGAGCGCGGGACGCCGGCCATCCTTGAATACCGGGAGCGGGAAGGGGGCGATGGGGAATTCCAGCGGGCGGTAGGCTCGATCGCGGGAGCTGGCTACCTCCTGAGCATGGTGAGCGTCCGAGAGGGCGGCAGGGCGGCGAAGTTCGGCATCGCCTATCCCGAATCGACGCTGAGGGGATCCCGCGACCGCGGCATCGCCGCGATCCTCCTGTCCGGCCTCCTCGCCTGCGCCCTCGCGGGCCTGGGCGGAAGGTATTTCAAGAACAGGATCACCCTGCCCGTGCTGTCCCTCGCGAAGGCCGCGCGGGAGATAGCCGACGGCATCTACGGCGAGACGGTCGATCCGGGCGCCTCCGACGAATTGGGCGATCTCGCCCGGGACTTCAATCGGATGTCGGAGCGCCTGCTCGAGCAGGAGGGGGAGAGGAAGGAGGCAGAGAGTGCGCTCCGGGCGAGCGAGCTCCAGTTCCGATCGATCTTCGACGGCGTCGGCGACGCGATCTTCGTGCACGACCTGGGAACGGGGGCCATCGTCGACGCGAACCAGGCCCTGACCGATATGTACGGGATCTCCCGCGAGGAGGCGATCCTCTCGGGCGTTTCAGGCCTAAGCGAGGGGAAGCCGCCCTACGACGAGGCCCACGCCCTCGAGCTTATCAAGCGCGCGGCGGGGGGCGAGAACCCGGTAGCCGAGTGGAGGGCGCGCCGAAAGGACGGCTCGCTGTTCTGGGTGGAGGTGGCCCTCAAGCGAGCTTCCATCGGCGGCGCGGACCGGATCCTCGTCGCTTGCCGCGATATCACCGCGCGCGTGGAGGCGGATCGGACCATAGTGGAATCGCTGTGCGAGAAGGAGACCCTGCTCAAGGAGATCCATCACCGGGTCAAAAACAACTTCCAGATCATCAACAGCCTCTTCGACCTCCAGCTCATGAATACGGAGGACCCCGACATACGGGAGGGCATCAGGGAGCCGAAGGCGCGGATCCATGCGATGGCCCTCATACACGAGAGGCTCTACCAAAGCAGGGATTTCTCGTCCATCGATTTCGCGGACTACCTCGGCGAGCTGGCGCGGGAGCTCTTCTTCACGTACAACGCCGACCCCGAGCGGATCAGCCTCGAGATAGGCGCCGAATCGGTCTCCCTCGACATGGACCGCGCCATTCCCTGCGGCCTCATCCTGAACGAGCTCATGACCAATTCCCTGAAGTACGCCTTCCCCGACAAGGACAGGAGCGGCAGGATCGCCGTCTCGCTCGAGAGGCGCCGCGACTCCATCGTCCTTCGCGTCGAGGACGACGGGGTCGGCTTCGACTCGGTGGCGATGGGGAGGTCCCCCTCCTCCCTGGGCCTCACCCTCGCCCGGATGCTATCGGAACAGCTCAAGGGATCCTTCGAGCTCGAGAGCGGCGCGGGAACCAAGGCGACCGTCGCCTTCCCCGCCTGAGGGGGGGCGCCCGCCCGCGGCGCGGCGTCGCTAGCCCAGCCGAACCGCCGCGCCGCTGGCCGCCGACTCGTTGGCCGCCAGGGTTACGCGAAGGGTCCGCAGGGCGTCCGCGTAGGACGAGGGGAAGAGCTCGGGCCTATTCTCCGCGGCGGCGCGCAGGAAAAGCCGGTCCTCCACCTCGAAGATGTCCCCCTCGCTCTCGATGGCCTCCGCGTCCCCCGTGGCGGACTCGGCGAAAAGGGACATGCCCCAGCCCGATAGCCTGCATCGCATAACGCGGGAGCCGAACTCCAGGCCTATGCCCTCGTCGTCACTGGGGCCGGGGCGGGGGAAGCAGCCGGTGGAGAACTGGCCCAACGCGCCCGAGGCGAAGCGGGCGCTCACGACCATCGCGTCGTCGGTGGCGAAGCCCGGGGCGTCGTCGATGAAGCCCTTTGCCGCGTAGGCGGACACCTCGACTATCTCGCCGGCCACGTAGCGGGCGATGTCGACCAGGTGGGTGCACTGCTCGACGAACTGGCCGCCGGAGAGGGACTTGTCCCGCCACCAGGCCGGGGGAGGGAGGGGCGTGACCCAGCGGCCCTCGACCAGAACTGGCGCGTTGCCCGGTGCGGAGAACAGCTCCCTCGCGCGCGCGACCGAGCGCCTGCAGCGGTTCATGTAGGCGGCGGCCGCGAAGGTGCCGGCCGCCTCGAAGGCGGCCAGTGCGCGCTCGGCGGTCCCGAGGTCGCGGGCCAGGGGCTTCTCGACGAGGACGGCCGGCGCGCATCGCGCGCAGGCGGCCTCGACCTCGCCGTGGAGCTGGGGAGGGAGGAGGACGAAGACGGCGTCCAGAACCTCCTTGGCCAGCATCTCCGCCCAGTCGGCGTAGACTCTCGGCCCGGCGGCCGCGGCCCTGGCGGCGGCGACCTTGCCGGCGAGTTCCTCCGCCCGCGCCGTATTCCGGCCCGCGATCGCCGCTATGCGCGCATGGGGTATCTTTAATAGCGCGTCTACGTGCTTGCCCGCCACCCAACCGGTCCCGATTATCCCGATCGTCTGCACCATGAGGATGAGTCTAGCCCGCCCCGCCGGGCGCTGCAAGCTCGGCGCCGTCATTGACAGGGCCATGGACCTAAAATACAATCCACCGCCTAGACGGCGGGGCTCGAAAGGGCCCTTCCCGAAAAAGGATCACAAATGACTCGTCTCCTCCTACGCCTCATCCTCGTCCCGACCCTCGCCCTCGCCTTAGCCCCGAGCCTCCTCGCCTATGACCGCGACCTCGAGCGCGTCTTCGATTGCATGGAGCGCGAGCAGATCGCGCAGGAGGAGCTCGCGAGCTCGAAGTACCTCCTCTTCGCCGGCGGCGACGCCTTTTACGGCACATTCGGCGACGCGGGCTATTTTTCCATGAGCGGCTACGACGATTTCCGGGACAAATTCCACCTCGGCTTCAGCCTCGCCAATGCCTCGGAAGACGGAGCGGCCAGCTTCGGCCAGGGGTCTACGGAAAAATCCATAACGCGCAGCCTCGCCTATTTCAGCTTGAAGAAGCCGTTTCGCCTGCCGTTCTCCGTCCTCGCCGGCCTCAGCGGGATCTCCAAGGCCAATATGGGCTTCGACGGACCGGGAACTTTTACCAGCATCGAATGGCGGCCCGACGGCGGGTACACGCTCAACTACTTCGATCCCTTCTTCAAGCTGGGACTGGAACTCGGGTCCCTGAGCCTCGACGGCTATTACGCGGGGACCCTCAACGCCTTCAAGCCCCTATATTCCTATCTGACGCCCGGCATCCACGCCTTCAAGGATGCCCTCAACCTAGCGGTGATCGCCGAATCCTACCAATCGCCTACGGGCGGCGGCAAGATCGACGCCTATCTCGGGGCGCGAGCCCGCTTCGGGAAGCAGGGCAAGCCGCCGGCCGGCGAGGACGAGAAGGGCTGGTCGCGGCTGAGCCTCGACCTAAGATTTTATAACATCGAACCGATAGACGCGAAGGACGTCGTCGGCTTCCTCAAGACCAGCGCCATCGACCCCGCGAACTACGTCGCGCGGGGAACGGCCAAGCTCGCCGCCGCCACTCGCAAGGGCGCCCTCGATCCCGCCGAGCTCTACGCGACCGCCGGCGCCTGGTACGGGCTCGACAGGGGCTTCGGCTACGAGCTGGCCCTGACCCTCGACGCTCCTTTTTCCATGAGCCTCTCCGGCTTCGCGCGGATGAACGATTACCTCTCGGTTCCGGTTCGCGGAGGAAGTCCCGATTACTCCTTGGGCGTCATGTTCAATTTCGGCTTCGGCTTCGGGAGGGGGAAATGACCGCGCGACGCTCGCTCGCGGCCGCGGCCCTCGCCCTCTCGATCTCCCTCTCCCTCTCTTCCTGCAAGCTGGCTCCGGAGCCCGACGCGGCCTCCGGCTGGTCCGGGATCGACGCGCCAATATCCGATAGCCCGACCGCCTGCCACGATTTCGCCGTCGCCCCCGACGGGAGCATCTATGCCGCCTTCGCGGCCTATCAGGACGGCCAGAGACTGACGGTGATCCGCCGCGATGGCGGCCGCGACGCCGCGGGCGATTCCGTGCTCGGCTCGCGGGGCTTCTCCGAGCGCTTGGTTTCGCAGGTGAAGATTGCCCTGGACGGCCTGGTACCCTGCGTAGCCTGGCTCGAGGCGGACGCCCTGACGATATCGGCCGACGCCGCGGGCGAGCGCCCCGAGCCCGACCGGCTCGTCTACGAGCGCTTCGAAGCCGGGGCCTGGAGAAAGGCGGCGGTAGTCGAACGGGGCGCCAGCCTCCACTTCCGCGGCTACGACATCATCGGCGGCGAGGTCTACGTAGGCCTCCTCTCCGACGTGGAACTGCCCGCCCGCAGCGTCTACGATCGTTTCGCCGTAAAAGAGGCATCTGCGGACGGGACCGTCCGCGACCTCGGCGCCCTTGTCCCCGATGTCGCCGCCCACCCGGAACACCTGATCGACGGCAGTACGAGATTCTGCCGCTTTTTCGCCCCCGGAACCCAGCTCTTCGTATTCTGGTACGGCCCGGATTCCTCGGTCCTCTATAACGAGACCATCCTCGTCGCCTGCCAGGCCTGCGCGGACCCCTCCGTCGCCGCGCCGGCCTGGCATTCGCCCCTGTTCGCCCAGGAGGGCTATCTCAACAATTACGTCCCCGTTTTCTTCGACGGGTCGAAGGCGGTCTCCTTCGGGATCGACAGGTCGAGCGAGAGCCTGGAATTCCCGACCAGGAGCTACATCGCCCCCGATTTCTCCGCTAGCGATTCGAGCAGGCCCCGGATGCGGATGGACGGGGGCTCGATGGATGGCTTCGAATTCTTCGCCGCGGCCTCGGACGGCGGCCGCGGCTTCGTCGCCGCGTCGGACGGCACCTGCCCCAATCCCTACCTGCCTGGCCTCTTCGGGGGCTCGCAGGATCCCAGGTACGACCTCGATCACCACTACAATACCGGTAGGGTGAGCGTCTTCGAGTCGGTGGGCGGTGGTCTCGAAGCCCTCGGGACGAGGGGCTTCTCGGGGGGCGGCGCGCGGGACTGCTCGCTCAAGATCGCGAACGGCGCGATCTACGCGAGCTACGTCGACGCGGCCTATAAGTACGGCCTCGTCGTCGCCCATCGCGGCTTGTAGGGACCGGGGTCCCCTAGCCGTCGACGAGCCAGCAGGCGGCGCGGCAGCCGCCGCCCGAATCGAGGAGACCCGGCTCCTCTTCCGCGCAACGCGGCATGGCGCAAGGACAGCGCGGCGCGAAGCGGCAGCCCCGCGGCAGGGATACCGGGTCGGGCGGCTCGCCCCGGATGGCGGGCTTGGGCGAGCCGCCGAGCAAGGCTCGACGTGGGTCTGGCGCGGCGGCCATCAGGGCCCGAGTGTAGGGATGGCGGGCGTTCGAGAACAGCTCCTCCGCCCGGCCCTCCTCGACTATGCGGCCCAGGTACATCACCGACACCCGATCGGCGACGTGCTCGATGACGCGCAGGTCGTGCGAGATGAGGAGCATCGCGAGGCCGCGCCTCTCACGCAGCGCCGCGAGCAGGTTGAGGATCTGCGCCTGGACCGAGAGGTCGAGGGAGGATAGGGGCTCGTCGGCGACGAGGAGGCGGGGGCGCACCAGGAGGGCCCGCGCCAGCCCCACGCGCTGGAGCTGCCCGCCGGAGAGCTCGCGAGGGAAACGGGAGAGGGCGTCGCGCGGCAGGGCGACCTCGTCCAGCGCCGTCTCGACGCGTCGCGCGATATCGGATCTCGAGGCGTTCGAGGCGCGCCGCCCGCCCTCGATCCGCCGCTCCCTGACCCGCAGCGCTTCCCTGAGCGTGGACCCGACCGTAAGCCTCGGGTTGAGCGAGGAAAAGGGGTTCTGGAAAACGATCTGCATGCCCGAGCGCAGCGCTCCCGGGTCCTCCCGCTCGAGCGCGTCTATGTCTCGGCCCATGAAGGCGACGTGCCCTGAGTCCCGCCGGACGAGGCCCAGGAGGAGGCGGCCCAGTGTGGACTTGCCGCAGCCCGACTCCCCCACGAGCCCGTGGACCTCGCCCTCCCTCACGCTTATGTCGACCCCGTCCACGGCCCGGAGGCTCGCCCTGCGCCTGCCGAGGAAGTTCGCCCTCCCGGCGGGAAAGGCCTTCCTCAGGCCCGTCGCCGCGAGCAAGCTGGCGGCGTCCTCGAGAAACTCGCTCACGCCAGGCCCCTGAGCTCGAGCTCGGCCCAGCGATGGCAGGCGACCTGGCGCCCGGCGAGACCGGGGGCTAGGGCCGGCGCCTCGCTCGAGCAGCGCGCCTGGGCGTAGCGGCAGCGCGGCGCGAAGGGGCAGGCCTCGGTCGCGTCGAAGACGCTCGGCGGCGAGCCCTCGATGGTGCGCAGCCTCTCCTTCCTCCCGCCCCGCCGCGGGAGGGCGTCCAGGAGGCCCTCGGCGTAGGGGTGGAGCGGGCGAGCGAGGAGCTCGAGCGTCCTCCCCGACTCGACTATCCGCCCCGCGTACATGACGGCCGCGCGCTCGGTCCGCTCCGCCACGACGCCCATATCGTGGGTCACGAGGAGGAGGGCCGTGCCGAGCTCGGCGCCGAGCTCCCTCCGCTCGGTCTCGATGAGGTCGAGCACCTGGGCCTGCACGGTCACGTCGAGCGCGGTCGTCGGTTCGTCCGCGATGAGGAGCCTCGGCGAGGCGGCTAGGGCGATGAGGATCATCGCGCGCTGGAGCATGCCGCCCGAGAACTCGTGGGGGTAGCGCCGGAAGAGCGCGTCGGGGCTGGGGATGCCGGCCTTGCCGAAGAGGGAGAGGGCCACCGCTCTCGCCTCGCGCCGCGGCAGTCCCCTCGACGCGGAGATGGCCTCCGCGACCTGGTCGCCGACGCGGAAGACGGGGTTCAGGGAAGTCATCGGGTCCTGGAAGACCATGGAGACCGCCTTGCCCCTGACGCCTTCCATCTCCCTCTCGCTCAGGCGCGCTATGTCCCTGCCCTCGAGGAATATCCTGCCCGAGACCCGCGTCGCGCGCGGGTCGTGGAGGCGCATGATCGCCTTGGCCGCGGCGGTCTTGCCCGAGCCCGACTCGCCGACGAGGGCGAGGGATTCGTTCGGGCCGAGCGAAAGGTCTATGCCCCGCACGGCCCGGGCGATGGGGCCGCCGCGGCGGGCGGGGTCGAAGAAGCCCACCTCCAGGCCCTCGATGCGCAGGAGCTCGCTCGGGCGTTCCGATTCGCTCACGACTCTTGCCTCGCCTCGCGCGGGCGCCGCTCGAGGCGTTCCTTGAGCGAGTCGCCCAGGAGGTTGAAGGACACTACGACGATCATAATGGCCAGGCCGGGGGCGAGGGCGAGCCTAGGGGCGACGAGGAGGGAGTCGCGGGCGTCGGCGAGCATCGCGCCCCAGTCGGAGGCGGGAGGCTGGACGCCGAGGCCGAGGAAGCTCATAGCCGCTAGGTCCAATATCGAGTAGCCGAAGTCTATCGCGACCTGCACGAGGAGGAGGGGAAGGACGTTGGGCAGGATGTGGCGAAACATTATCCTGGCGCCGGAATAGCCGAGGGCCCGCCCCGCCTCGACGTAGGGGAGCTTGCGCTCCACGAGGCAGGCCGAGCGAACCAGCCTCGTGATCATGGGGACGTAGACGACGCTCAATGCGCCTATCGCGTTCCCTATGCCCCGCCCGAAGGCGGCGGCCACGACGAGGGCCAGGAGGAGGGCGGGAAAGGCCAGGAGGACGTCGAAGGCGCGCGACAGCAGCGAATCTACCCAGCCTCCCAGGTAGCCGGCGACGAGGCCCAGGGCCGTGCCTATCGCGGTCGATATCCCCACTACCAGCAGCGCCGACAGGAGGGTGGACCTCCCCCCGTAAGCCAGACGCGTCGCGAGGTCGCGCCCGAGACGGTCCCTGCCCAGGGGGTGGGCGGCCGAGGGGCCGGCGAGCGAGGCCGACAGCTCCTGCTTTTCGGGATCGTAGGCGGCGAGAGGGGCGAATATCGCCGCCAAGGCTATCGCGGATATCAGGATGCCGGAGACCAGGGCGGCGAGGCCGCGAGAAGGCGCGCTCACGAGTAGCGGATCCTCGGGTCTATCGCGGCGTACAGGAGGTCCACCGCCAGGTTGACGAGGAGGAAGGCGGCGACGACGAAGAGGGTCGCACCCTGGATCACGGGATAGTCGGAGCTCTGGATCCCGTTGACGAGGAGGCTCCCTATCCCGCCGATGCCGAAGGTGTACTCGACGAGGACGGTCCCCGTGAGGAGGAAGCCTATCTGAAGGCCCGTCACGGTCGAGAGAGGGATCAAGGCGTTGCGCAGGGCATGCTTGAGGAGGACGACGCGCCGCGGCAGGCCCTTGGCTACGGCGGTCTGCACGTAGTTCGAGGCGAGCGCCTCGATCATCCCGTTTCGCGTAACGCGGAGCGACAGGGCCAGCATGTTGAGGGCCAGGGCTATCGAAGGCATGAGGAGGTAGCGCAGGTTCTCGGCGAGGCCCGAGCCGGAGCCGAAGGCAGGCAGCCAGCCCAGGTAGTAGGCGAAGACCAGGATGCCGAGGATGCCCGTCAGGAAAACCGGCGAGGAGAGGGCGACGAGGGCGAAGCCGGTTATGATCCGGTCGAGGGCCCTGCTCCTGTTGGCGGCTGCCGCCACGCCAAGCGGCACCGCCGCGGCGAGGGAGAGGATCATGCTCATGGCTATCAGCTGGAGGGTGACGGGCAGTCGCTGGCGGATCATCGCGGACACCGACTGCTTGAGCCTGAAGCTCTCGCCGAGGTCGCCGCGCAGGGCCCCCGCGGCCCAGGCCAGGTACTGGCGCGGGAGGGGATCCGCCAGGCGGTACTTGACGCGGATGGCGGCGAGGGTCTCAGGCGAGCTCTGCCGCCCTCCCGCGAGGAGGATGGCGGGGTCGCTGGGCGAGAGCCTGACAATCGCGAAAACGGCGATCGAGGCGAGGAAGAGGACGGGTATCAACTGCAGCAGGCGCCGAATAAGATAATTCCGCAAGCGTATCTCCGAGAGAATTTTCCTTGGCAAGAATAACGACTCCAGCCGCAAAAGAAAACCGCGAAGTCGCGCGAAGGACGCCGAATGGGATAGCGAATTCCCTTTCGCGTCGCTTCGCGTGCCCTAGCGGTCGCCTCCCGCCTTAGGTCGCCCTCATTTCCCCTTCGTCACGCCGCGGAGCAGGTCGTCCCAGTACCAGATGGGGGACAGGACATAGCCCTTCACCTTCTTGGACGAGGCGTAGAAGATCTTCGGATGGTCGATGAAGATGTAGGGCGCGTCGGCGTTGGACAGGGAGAGCGCCTGGATTAGGAGCTCGGCGCGCTTGGAATCGTCGGAGAGGACGGCCTGCTGGTCCAGGAGGGCGTCCACCTTCTTGTTCTTGTAGACCGCGAAATTGGACCCTCCGTCGCCCGCGAGGCCGGAGCTCAGGAAGGGTTGCACGTTGGCTGCCGGGTCGGGATAGTCGGAGCCCCAGCCGCCCAGGATGAGGTCGTAGTCGCGCTTGCCCGAGAATTGGCGGGACGTGAGCTCCTCGTTCGACAGCTTCTCGATCTCGAGCTCGACTCCGATGGACTTGGCGCCCGCCTGTATGGCCTGCGCCGCGTTGATGCGCAGGCTGTCACCATCGGTCAGGATCTTGCCCTTCGCCCCTTTCGGATGCTTGCTCGCGGCGAGGGCGGCCTTGGCCTTGGCGGGGTCGTAGGCGTATTTCTCGGCGCCGTCCAGGTAGGCCTTCCACGCGTCGGCGGCATAGGTCCAGAGGGCGGGTCCAACGGGCATGTTGAGCGCGCTCACGCCGGCGTCCTTGACGATCGCGTCCAGGAGAGCCTTGGAGTCGAAGGAGTAGATGACCGCCTTGCGGAGCTGCGGATCGTCGAAGGGGGCTCGCGCGGTGTTGAAGGCCACCCAGTCGTCGGAGAAGCCCTCGACGCCTTGGAGCTCGACGTCGGCCAGCTGCCTGGCGACTGGGAGGAGGTCGATCGGGAATGGCGCAGTCGCGTCGATCTCCCCGGTCTTGAGGCCGGCGACTCGGGTCGCGCCCTCGGGCACGATCTTGAAAACGGCCTTGCCGAAGTCTGGCAGGGCGGCCTTGTTCCAATAGCCGTCGAAGCGCTCGAGGACGATCTCGCTGCCCGCCTTCCAACTGACGTACTTGAAGGGACCGGTGCCGAGGAGGCCACCGTCCGGCTTGCCGAAATTGGCCTTGTGGGCCTCGTAGTAGGCCTTGCTAATGACGTGGCCCGCGGTAGTCGCGAGGGCGTAGCGGAATTGGGCGTCGGGCTGGCTCAAGCTGATCTTGATCGTCGAGTCGTCGACCTTGGCGATGTCCTTGACCGAGCCGAGCATCCAGGCCAATGGCGAAGCGGTCGCTTTGTCGCGCACGCGGTTCAGGGAGAAGATGGCGTCCTCGACGGTCATGGGAGAGCCGTCCTGGAATTTGACGCCTTTACGGATCGTATAGACGTACGTGGTCGGGTCGGGGCTCGCCCACTTTTCGGCGAGGTTGGGCAGGAGCTCTCCCTTGGGGCTGAAGCGGAGCAGCCCCTCGGTTATGCTGTTGACCACGGGATTGGTGGTGAAATCGTAGGCTTGGGCGGGGTCGAGGGCCGCGATGTCGCCCGTCAGGGCGAAGACGAGGCTGCCTCCGGCCGCGGCGTCCTTCTTAACGCAGGACAGCGAGGCGAAGGCCGCGACGATGACGAGGGACAGCCCGATGGAATAGACCGCTTTTCTCATATCATCTCCTTGATTTCGGACCGTTATACACTTATTTGTTTCTAGCGCTAGAGTCAAGAAAAATCGATCAGCGCGAGATCCCCATGGTACAGGTTAGGACGGCGTGGGGCCCCTTCGAGACGGATATCTCGCCGTCCCGCCTCTTGAGGAGGGACTGGACGATCTTGAAGCCGAGAGAGTCGATCTTGTCGGGATCGAAGCCGTCGGGGAAGCCAGGTCCCTCGTCGCCCACCTCGAATCGCACCGCGGAGCCCTCCTGGCGGATCCTCACGACCACCGTCCCGCCTCCCAGCGGCAGGATGGCGTGCTTGATAGCGTTCATGACGAGCTCCGTCAGGATGAGCCCGAAATCGATGCCGGCCGCGGACTCCGCCTCGACCCTGGCCCCCTCGACCGAGCCTTCGATGCGACAGCCCTCGGCGTCGTAGCTCGATACTGCGAGCCTCACGATGTCCCTCGCGTACTCGCAGAGGTCTATCTTGTCGCCCGACTCCAGGTCGTAGAGCCGCTCGTTGGCGAGCGATATGACGCGGATGCGCTCCTTGATCGAGCGGGACATCGCCTCCACCTCGGGATCGCTCGAGCGGTTGGCCTGGAGAGAGGCTATGCTCGACACGATCTGGAGGCTGTTCTTCACCCGGTGGTGCACCTCCTTGAGGAGCACCTCCTTCTCGGCGAGGGACTCCTCGAGGCGCGCGCTGGCGGCCATCTCGCTCTGGATGCGGTCCTTCAGCATCGCGTTCGACTCCCCCAGCTCCTCCGATAGCAGCTCGACCTCGTCGAAGGCGCTCGTGAAGCGCTGGGCGAGGACGACGGATTGGAGGAACACGAAGAAGGCCAACGAGGGCGCCAGCGCGTTTCCGGTCTGGATGACGTGCGAGGAGTAGAGGATGTCGTTGATCCCGCAGAGGGCGACCAGGACGCCTCCGACGAACATGGCCCGCCCCCCCGGCGCGCTGGCGTAGGCAGCGCGCGCGAGCACGACGACGATGGCGACTACCATGACGGCGATCGCGACGCCGTAGAAGGCGAAGATGCTCCAGGTCAGCCAGTAGAGCGGCAAAATGAGCTCGAAGAGGGCGAAGGGCGCGAAGGGCAGGATGAGGGCGAGCGTCCAGAACCGCCTGCGCCTGGTCGGGAAGAAATTGAGAAAGAAGACTATGGCCGCGGGCACGGCGAACATCGCCGTCATGTACTCGATCCTGATGAGGAGATCGAAGGGAATCCCCGGGAATATCCGGGTCAGGGCGTACTCGCCCGTGACGAGGGGGCGGATCGCGATGACGAAGCCGAAGACGGCGAAGGAAAGGAAGCTTTTCTCCTTCCTGCGGAAGGAGAAAAGGATAAGCGAGTTGACCGAAAGCGTGGCCACGACGACGGTGAGGGCTATGGACGCGTAGATCGCCGCCTGCTGGACCGAGGTCAAGCTCGACCGCTCCCCCAGCACGAAGGCGCGCCAGATGCCCCCGCCGCGGTACTCGTAGTTGGAGACCCTGACGAGGATGTCCAGGGTCGGCTCCTGCGAGTCTATGGAGGCGACGCCAGGGCTGTAGCTCGACACCGCCTCTGCCCGCGACAGTGAGGGCTTGCCGGCGCTGGCCACCGTCTCGCCGTTCACCTCGAGCTCGAAGGCGTTCATGCCCGTGCGGTTCCTGATAGCCAGCCTGGGCGCGCCCGCGGGGAGGAGGACGCGGAGGCGGTAGGTTCCAGCCCCGGTGCCGCGCCTCGCGCCCGGCTCCTCGCGCTCCCCCGTTTCCGGGCTCGTCCAGAAGTCGGGCACGACGCGTTTCTGCCAGGGGCCGAATTTCGCCGCCCCCGAGACGTCGAGGAGGGCTCCAGAGGCGAATTCCCATTCGCCGGTGAGCGCGAGATCGCCGTCCGCAGCGAAATCCCAGGCGCGGAGGTCGAGAAGGCCGCCGACGGCCTGGGGACCGCGGGGCGCCGTCCGGCCGGGCTCGAACCTGCCACAGCCGGCGAGCGCCAAGGAGCAGCCGAGCGCAAGCAGGACGGTGGCGCGTAACGCGTGGCCCATTCTCGAATTATACTCCGATATGATATTCGGCGCGATAGCGAATATCCCTCCAGGAGAACTTCCTTTTTTGTTTCTATTGACAGATACTCGCCATCTCGGTAAACTGCCGTCCAATGTTACTACTTATAGTAACATTGCAAGGGGAAGCAGTGATTCGACCATCTAGAGTGGACTTCATCAAATCGGCCAAGCGGGGCCACGTACTTCCGGTAGTAAAGGACGTCGCGGCCGACAGGCTCACGCCTATAGACGCGTTCTACGCCCTCGGCGCCTCCTACCTCCTCGAGTCGGCGGGGGGAGGGGCCTTCGGCCGCTACTCCTTCCTCGGCGTCGAGACGGTGGCCAGCCTCGTAATCCGGGGGGAGGAGGTCCAGTGGCGCGATGAGGAAGGCGCGCGATCCTTCCGCGCCCGCGATCCCGTGCGCGCTATCGGCGACCTCATGCGCTCCCGCCCCTGGGACGGAGAGGGGGACCTCTCGCCCTTCCCCGGCGGGGCGGTGGGCTATCTCGGCTACGACGCGGCCAGGCTCTGGGAGAGGCTGGCCGACGTGTCCGGCAAGAGCGGCCCCGATACGCCCGACGGCATGTTCATGATAGCACGCTACACCCTGGTCTTCGACAACCTGATGCATTCGCTGCGGATCGTCTGCAACCAGCGGGTCGGCGAGGACGGCGACGAGGACTACGTCGAGGCTATCCGCGGCATCGAGGCGATCGAAGCCAAGCTCGAGCGGGCCGACTCGGGGCGCGACACCTCGAGGCGCCCTCCGCTCATCGGGGCCCTGGCCTCCAACATGAGCCAGGCCGACTTCGAGGCGGGGGTGCTCAGGGCGAAGGCCCTCATCGAGGAGGGCGAGGCGATACAGGTGGTGCTGTCGAGGAGTTTCGACGCCGATTTCGACGGCTCCCCCTTCGACGTGTATCGCGCGCTGCGCTCGATCAACCCTTCCCCGTACATGTTCTACCTCGACTTCGGGGACTTCGTCCTCCTCGGCGCCTCGCCCGAGGTCATGGTCAGGGTGGAGGACGGCAAGGCGACGCTGCGGCCCATCGCGGGCACCCGGAAGCGCGGGGCGGACGCCGCGGAGGACGCGGCCTTGAGCGCCGAACTCCTCGCCGACGAGAAGGAGAGGGCCGAGCACACGATGCTCATAGACCTCGCGCGCAACGACCTGGGCCGCGTGGCGAAGGCCGGGACTGTCTCGGTGGACCGCATGATGGAGATCGAGTACTACTCGCACGTCATGCACATCGTCTCGGAGGTGTCCTGCCGCCTCGCCCAGGGGGTGGACCTCTACGACGTCATCCGGGCCACCTTCCCCGCGGGCACGGTCTCGGGCGCGCCGAAGATCAGGGCGATGCAGATCATAGACGAGATCGAGAAGGAGAGGCGCGGCCCCTACGCGGGCCTCGTCGGCTACTTCAGCTACCGCGGCGGCTTCGACTCCTGCATCGCGATCAGGTCTGCCCTGGTCAAGGACGGCAGGATCCGCGTCCAGGCCGGGGCGGGCATCGTGTACGACTCGGTACCCGAGCGCGAATTCGAGGAGACGGCGGCAAAGGCCGCCGCGGTGCTCGCGGCGGCCGGAAAGGCGAGGGGCTGATACGATGGTATTGCTGATCGACAACTACGATTCCTTCACCTACAACCTCGCCCAGCTCCTGATGCGCCTCGGCGAGGAAGTCCAGGTGGTGCGCAACGACGAGATCACGATCGACGAGGCCGAGGCCCTCGACTTCGACCGGCTCGTGATATCGCCGGGACCGGGCAGGCCCGAGGGCGCGGGGCGCTCGATCGACCTCGTCCGCCGCTTCGCGGGCCGCAAGCCCATCCTCGGCGTCTGCCTCGGCCACCAGGCCATAGCGGCGGCCTTCGGGGCGCGCATCGTCAAGGCCAAGCGGATCATGCACGGCAAGTCGGACACCATCTCGCACGACGGCAAGACCCTCTTCTCCGAGGCGCCCAACCCGCTCCGCGTCATTCGCTACCATTCCCTCGCCGTGGAAAGGGACAGCCTGCCCGCGGGCTTCGAGGTCAGCGCGACCTCCTCGGACGGGGAGATCATGGCCATCCGCCACCTCGAGTACAGGATCGAGGGACTGCAGTTCCACCCCGAGTCCATCGGCACCGAGGAGGGAGAGCGCCTCGTGCGCAATTTCCTCTCCGGCGTCAGAGAGGTCCCCTCCGTGAAGCACATGCTCAAGCGCCTGTCGACGCGAGAGGAGCTCACGCGGGCGGAGGCCCGCAGCTTCATGGACCAGATCGCGGACGGCGCTGTGTCCCAGGCCCAGGTCGGCGCCTTCCTGGCGGCGCTCACGCTCAAGGGACCCTCGATCGAGGAGATGACGGGCTTCGCGTCATCGCTCTACGAGCGCGCGGTCAGGGTTCCCCTTCCCGAGGGGCTCGCGACGGTCGACACCTGCGGGACCGGCGGCGACTCCTCCGGCACCTTCAATATCTCGACGGCCGCGGCCTTTGTGGCGGCGGGCGCGGGAGCCAAGGTCGCCAAGCACGGCAACCGCTCCATCACCTCGCGCTCGGGCTCCGCCGACGTCCTCGACGCCCTGGGCGTCTCGACCACGATGGGGCCCGCGGCGGCCTCGGCGGCGATCCAGGAGGCGGGCATGGCATTCCTCTTCGCCCCGGCATATCACCCGGCCTTCAAGAATATCATGGGCCCGCGCCGCGAGCTGGGCTTTCGGACAGTCTTCAATATGATGGGGCCCATGCTCAACCCGGCGCGCGCAAAGGCCCAGGTGATCGGGGTCTACGCGCCGGAGCTGACGGAGGTGGTCGCGCGCGTGCTCGCGAACCTCGGAGTAGAGCGCGCCCTCGCGGTGCACGGCCTGGACGGCATCGACGAGATCAGCCTCGTCGGCCCGACCAAGGTCACCGAGCTCGACGGGGGCTGGACCCGGACCTACCTGATCGAGCCCGGGGACTACGGCTTCGAGCCCTGCGCGCCGGCCGACCTCAAGGGAGGGGACGCCGCGGAGAACGCGAGCATCGCCCTGCGGGTCCTGTCCGGCGATCCCGGCCCCAAGCGAGACGTCGTCGTCCTCAACGCGGCAGCCGCTATCCTGGCCGCGGGCATCGCGCCGGGCTTCGCCGAGGCGGTGGAGGCGGCCCGCGCCTCGATCGACACGGGCGCGGCGATGCGAGTCTTGAGTAGGCTCCGCGAGCTGTCGGCATAACATGGGTATACTCGAGACGATTTGCGCCGAGAGGAAGGCGGACGCGTCGCGCCTGAGGCGCGAGAGGCCCCCCTCCTCCCTCGCCCGCGCGGCGGCCCCGCCGCGCGCCTCCTTCGCGCCCGGGCGCGCGGCGCCGGATGGCGCGCCGGGCCTCCTCATCGCCGAGTGCAAGCGGGCCTCGCCCTCGCGGGGGCTCCTGATAGAGCTCTACGAGCCCGCCTCCCTCGCCGCAGCCTACGAGAGGGGAGGCGCGGGGATGATCTCGGTGCTCACCGAGCCGCGGCGCTTCCTCGGGTCGGACGCCGACCTTGCCGCCGCGAGGGCCGCCGTTTCGCTGCCCGTGCTCCGCAAGGACTTCATCGTCGATTCCTACCAGGTCCTCGAGGCCTGGTCGATCGGCGCAGACGCGATCCTCCTAATCGCCGCCGCCCTCGATGAGGCGCAGATCCTCGAGCTCGCCGCCGCCGCGGGCGAGCTGGGCCTGGGGGTCCTCGTCGAGCTGCACGAGGAATCCGAGCTGGAGCGAGCCTTGGCGGCGGGCTCCGCGGCCATAGGCGTGAACGCCCGCGACCTGCGGGACTTCTCTGTGGATTTGGGAAGGGCGAAAGCCATGGCGGCCCACCTCCCGCGAGGCGTACTCCGCGTGGCCGAATCCGGCCTGCGCTCGCCCGGCGACGCGGCCGCCCTCAGGGCCGCCGGCTACGGAGGCTTCCTCGTGGGCGAGGCCTTGGCGACCGCCGCCGACCCCGAGGCGAGGGCCAGGGAATTCGCCGCCGCGATTTCGGGAATGCCAGGAGATCGATCGTGAGAATCAAGGTGAAGATCTGCGGGATAACGAACGTCGAGGACGCGGAGCTGGCCCTCTCCCTCGGGGCCGACGAGCTCGGCTTCGTGCTGGCCCCCTCGCCGCGTCGAATCGAGCCCGAGACGGCTCGCGCGATAGTATCGGCGCTGAAGGGCGTGGGACGGATGGCCCCCTTCCGCGCGATCGGCGTCTTCGTCAACGAAGATTTGGACGCGATGCGCGACATAGTCTCTTTCGCGGGCCTCGACGCGGCCCAGATCCACGGCGACGAGGCGCCGGCCGACTGCGCCGCCTTCGATTTCGGCTGGTACCGGGCGCTCCGCATAGGCTCGGTCTACGACGCGGTCGCCAAGGTCGGCGAGCCCTGGGAGTGCCCGCGCCTCCTGGTCGACGCGGCCTCGCGGGCCGCCTACGGAGGCACGGGGAGCACTATCGGCACCTGGGCGGCCATCGCGGCCGGGGCGATCGCGCGCGATCGCGGCAAGGAATACTTCCTCGCCGGCGGGATCTCGCCGCGAAACGTCGCGAGCTTCATCCACTCGATCGGGCCGGACGGCCTCGACGTGTCCAGCGGCGTCGAGGAGGCCCCGGGGAAGAAGTCGCGCGAGAAGCTCGAGGCGCTGTTCCGCGCCATAGGCCAGGCGAAGGAGGCCATCCATGCGGCGCGATGAGCGATACTACGGCCGCTTCGGCGGCCGCTACGTGCCCGAGGTCTTGCGACCCGCCTTCGAGGAGCTCGAGGCCGCCTGGGCGGCGGCCCGTGAGGACGGCGCGTATTGGGAACTCCTCGAGCGGCTCGGCCGCGATTTCATAGGGCGTCCCACGCCGCTCTGCCCCGCCGAGCGGCTCTCGGACGAGCTGGGAATCAAGCTCTACCTGAAGCTCGAGGGCCAGGCCCAGACGGGGGCCCACAAGATCAACAACGCCCTCGGCCAGGCCGTCCTCGCCAAGCGCATGGGCAAGGCCCGGGTCATCGCCGAGACGGGGGCAGGCCAGCACGGCCTGGCCACCGCGGCCGCGGCGGCAAAACTCGGCCTCGAGTGCGAGGTCTTCATGGGCGAGGTCGACATGGCGCGCCAGCACCCGAACGTCTTCGGGATGCGCATGTTCGGCGCGAAGGTGACCCCGGTCCGCGAGGGCTCCCGCACCCTGACCGACGCGGTCAACGCGGCGATGAAGAACTGGACCGAGCGCGTCTCCGACACGCACTACGTGCTGGGCTCGGCCCTGGGCGCCCACCCCTACCCCGCCATGGTCCGCGAGCTGCAATCGGTGATCGGCAGGGAGATCAAGGCCCAGGTCATGGAGAGCGAGGGCAGGCTGCCCGACCGTATCTACGCCTGCGTAGGAGGCGGCTCCAACTCCATCGGGGCCTTCGCGCCCTTCCTGGACGAGAGGGTCGAGCTCGTCGGAGCAGAAGCCGGCGGCAGGGGCTCGAGGCCCGGCGAGCACGCATCCCGCATGGGCGGGCGCGGGAGCGTGGGCATCGTCCAAGCCTACAAGTCCCTCTTCCTCCAGGACGGCGACGGATCGCTCCTCGCGACGCATTCCGTGAGCGCGGGCCTCGACTACGCGGGCATCGGCCCCCAGCTCGCCCACCTGGGCGAGACGGGCCGCGTCCGCTTCGACTCCGCCTCGGACGACGAGGCCCTCGCCGCCGTCGCCCGCACCGCGAGGGCGGAGGGCATCCTGCCGGCGCTCGAGTCGGCCCATGCCCTCGCCCTCGCATATAGAGAAGCGGGAACGATGAAGCCCGGTTCGGTAGTGGTGGTCAACGTCTCGGGCAGGGGCGACAAGGACCTCTTCATCACCGCGCCTATCTTCGACCGCGCCGACTGGATCTCGTTCCTGGAATCGGAAATCGCCGGGATGAGGGCGGAGGACGCGATATGAACGGCATAGATCGGATCCGACGGGCCTTCGCGGCCCGGGAGGGCGTGAAGGTGATGGCCCACTCGGTCTGCGGCTATCCGGACATGGCGGCCTCGCTCCGGATACTAGAGGCCCTCGCCTCCTCGGGCGCCGACCTCATAGAGGCCCAGCTCCCCTTCTCGGACCCCTCGGCCGACGGGCCGTCCATCGTCGCGGCCAACGGCGCAGCCCTGCGCGCGCGCTCGAGCACCGCGGCCTGTCTCGAGACCCTCGAGGGCCTGCGCTCGAAGACGGCGGTCCCGATCCTCGTGATGAGCTATATCAATCCCCTGCTCGCCTACGGGATAGACAAGTTAGTCGAACGAGCCGCTCGGTCCGGCCTGGACGGCCTCATCGTCCCGGACTATCCCGACGACGAGCCGGAGCTCGCGCTGGGGGAGAAGTGCGCCGCCGCCGGCCTCGCCCTGGTGCCGCTCGTCGCGCCCTCGACGAGCCTCGAGCGTGCGGCCGCCCTCGCGGCCGGCAGCGCCTCGCCCTTCCTGTACGTGGTGCTGCGCCTCGGCGTGACGGGACGGAGGACCGAGCTCGACGAGGCCTCCCTCGAGCGCCTCGCGGCGCTCAAGGAAAGGACGGGCAAGTTCATCGCCGCCGGCTTCGGTATTCTGGATAGGGCCCAGATCCGGGCCTTGGGCGGAGCCGCCGACTGCGCCATCGTCGGGTCGGCCTTCGTGGACGCGGCGAGGGTGGCGATCGAGGCGGGCCGGGATCCCGCGGAGGCGGTCGGCCGGCTGGTCCGCTCCCTGACGCCCTGAATCGGAGCGTTACCCGGGGAGCCTCTCGTCGTGCCGCGGGCGGCCAAGCGGCCGCCTCAAGCGCAATAGTGCGAAATTCCCGCTAACAGAGCGACTAAAATCCTTCGATCATTATAATGCCGGATTACCGCGCGCGGAGCCGCCACGCGGCCGCAAGGAGAAACCATGATCGAGCGAGCACGACGAGGGAGAGGGGAATCGCGCAGGCGCGACGCAGGCGCCCGCGACATTGTAGCCCGCGACTTAGTCGCCCGCGAATTATTCGCGGCCCTCCTCTTCGCGACCGCCCTGGCCTCGCTCCTCTACTCCTGCGCGGGAACGCCCAAGAGCGAGCCGGCGCCGGTCGTCGCGGCGCCCGCGCCCGAGACGCCGAAACCCAACCTAGCGGATCTCATCGCCTCCGACGACCAGAACGGCATCACGACCTTCTTCGCCAGCCAGGACCAGCTCAATACGCCGGACGCCCAGGGCTCCTATCCCCTCCACCGCGCCATCGAGAAGGGCTCGGCTAAGACCGTGGAGCTCCTCCTCGCCCTGGGCTCCAAGACCGAGGTGAAGGATCAATCGGGCCGCAGTCCCTTGAGGCTCGCCATAGACAAGGCGGCGATCGACTGCGTGGGTATCCTCGTGGGGAAGGGAGCCGACCTCCTCAGCGCCGATCCGGCGGGCGTCAGCGCCTTGGAGGCGGCCCTCGCCAAGGGAGGGGACACCCTCTCCGCGGCCTTCAGCGCCAAGAACGCCAACATCAAGACCGCCGACGGCAAAACCGCCCTCCACATCGCCGCCGACAGGCTCCTCGAGGACCAAGTTTCGCGGCTCCTGGCCGCCGGCGCCGATCCCAACCTCCGCGACGCCCAGGGCAGGACGGCCCTCGACTTGACCCTCCTCCACCCCGACAGGGTCGAGGCCGCCCGCGTGGCCGAGATCCTGGTCCTCAAGGGAGGGAGCACGGCCTTCCCCGATTTCGCCTGGTTCTCCCAGGCGGCCCATGCCCTCGACTACGGCTCCCTTCGCTACGAGGACGGGGGCACTCCCCTCCATCAGGCGGTCTCGCACCGACAGAAGGGCTTCGTCGAGTTCCTGCTATCGCGCAAGGTGAACCCCAACGTGCGCAACGGCGCGGGGGCCGCTCCCCTGCACGAGGCGGTGCGCTCGGGCTGGCTCGAAGGGGCCGAGATGCTCCTGAAGGGCGGCGCCGACCCGAACGTGCGGGACGGCTTCGACAACGGGCCCCTCCACATCGTCCTGCCCGAGGAGGGAAGGAGCGGGGGCGTCGCCCTCCTGCTGAAGTACGGGGCCGACCCCTCGCTCAAGGACCGCACCGGCAATACGCCGCTCCACGTCGCCATCCAGGTCGGCTATCCGCTCGACATGATCAAGGCGCTGCTCGCCGCCAATGCCCCGGTCAACGCGCAGAACGCGGCCGGCGACGCTCCGCTCCACGCCGCTCTCCGGGCGAGGCGCTTCGACTACGCCAAGACCCTCCTCGAGGCCGGAGCCGACATCTTCCTGGTGAACGGCAGGAGCGAGAGCCCGCTGTCGGTCGCCATTGCCCTGGGCTCCGACGCCCTCGACGCCGTCATCACCGCGGCCAACGTGCGCGCCAGGGACAACTACGGCAACGCGCCCCTAGCCATCGCGGTCGGGCTCAAGGCCGCCCCGGACGCGGTCGCCATGATAATCGCGAAGGGCTCCGACGTTAACGCGCGCAACAACGCCGGCGACGCCGCCCTCCACATCGCCGTGAGGCAGTCCTTGAGGCCCCAGGGCGAGGCCCTGCTGCTCGCAAAGGCGGACATCTTCGCGACCAACGTCCGCGGGGACTCGCCCCTCTCCCTCGCCCTCACGGCCCCCGGCGGCCCGGTCGAATGGCTCTTCACACCGGCCTCGATAGCGGCCAAGGACGCGAACGGCGATACACCCCTCCACCACGCGGCCAAGCGGAACCTCGCCTCGGCCCTCGAGTTCCTCGTGCAGAAGGGCGCCGGTCTCGAGGCCGCCAACGCCGCCGGCGAGACCGCCCTGCACCAGGCCGTCAAGGCCGATTCCGCGGACGCCGCCCGCTCCCTGCTCTCCCTCGGCGCGTCCCTGTCGGCCCGCGACGCGATGGGCGACACCCCCCTGCACGCCGCCGTGCTCTGGGCCGCCAGGAAGAGCCTCCCGGTCCTCGCCCTCGCCGGCGCCGACCTCGACGCCCACGACTTCGCCGGCGAGACGCCGATGCACCAGGCGGTGCGCAAGCGCGACCGCGACTCGCTCAAGTTCCTGCTCCAAAAGGGGGCCGATCCCGACGCCCGGGACAATCGCGGGGCGACGCCTCTCTCCGTGGCGGTCAAGTCGGCGGCCTACGACCTCGAGCGCGACATCCTCGCCGCCGATGCGGAGATCGACGCGCGGGACCAGGCGGGGAGGACTCCTCTCCTCGAGGCGATCAACATGGCCGACTCCGAATCGTCGAGGATACTCGTGGCCGCCGGGGCGGACATCCTCGCCAAGGACGGCGACGGGGACTCGCCCCTGGCCGCGGCGGTCAAGCGGAGCCCGGCCGTGATCAGGGTCATCCTCACCCAGGCCAACGTCAATCGGGCAGACCCCGACGGCAAGACCGCCTTCCGCCTCATCGTCGAGGCGAAGCCCTCCGCAGAGGTCCTGGACCTGGCCGTCGCGACGGGAGCGAGGCTGGATGGCAGGGACCGATTCTCGGTCACCGCCCTGCACGCCGCCCTCCGCGCGGGCGACAGGGATACGGCCGCGCGCCTGGCCAAGGCCGGGGCGGACGTCTTCTCCCGGGACAAGGACGGCGAGAGCCCATCCTCCCTCGCGATATCGGCCGGCGTCGATACGCTGCGCGCCCTCGTGACCGCCGCCGGCGTCGGCGCCAAGGACAAGCTCGGCAACGGCTGGCTCCACTACGCCGCCATCGCCGCGAACGCGGACGCGATCTCCTGGCTCCTGACGGCCGGCGCCGATCGGGCCGCGAAGAACATCTCGGGCGAGACCGCCTACGATGTGGCCCTGAAGCGCGGCAAGGCGGACCTGGCGGGAATTCTCAAGCCGTAACGGCTCCACCCATACATACCGCCGTTGACGGGCCAGTCACGGAAAAACCCCCCAGGTCCTCGGGACCGGACCCGGTACTTTTTCTGTGACACCCGCCGCCTCGCGGACCGATGTAGCGCGGGGGGTGTCATATTAAAACACGGGGACCCGGTCTGAACTGAGGGCCCCCGTGTTTTTTATGACAGGACCCCCCAACGGCAGTCCGGAGAAATGCTCTTTGTCTTGCCGATAAAAGCGCGCATTACACCAGGACTCGAATCCTTAAAAGTTGCCGCGGTACTCCGACAGCTCTTGAAGCTCCTTGAGCTTCTGGATCGCCTTCTCCTGGATCTGTCGTACCCGCTCGCGGGTGATCCCCAGGAGCTTGCCCGTCTCCTCGAGTGTGCGGGGACCCTCGCCGTTCAGGCCGAAGCGCAGCTTGATGATCGTGATCTCGCGCTGGCTGAGGTTCTTGAGCACGTCCGACAGAGTGTCCTGGAGGGTCATCGAGAAGACTTCCTCGAAGGGCTCGACGATGGTGTCGTCCTTGATGAGGTCAGAGAGATGCGTGACGTTGTCCTCGTCCACCGTCGTGTCGAGGCTGGCGGTCTCCTGGGAGAGCTTCATGATCTCCTTGACCTTCTTCGCCTCCATCCCGAGCTTCTCCGCGAGCTCCTCGGGACGGGGGTCGCGGCCCAGCTCCTGGGTGAGCTGCTTGGCCACGAAGTAGCACTTCTTGATCGTATTGAGCATGTGGATCGGGATGCGTATGACACGGCCCTTGTCGGCGAGACTCTTGATGATGGCCTGCCTGATCCACCAGGTGCCGTAGGTCGAGAAGCGGCAGCCCCGGGTGTAGTCGAAGCGCTCGACCGCCTCTATGAGGCCGATGTTGCCCTCGTCGATCAGGTCGAGGAGGGAAAGCCCGCGGTGCTGGTAGTTCTTGGCTATGGATACGACGAGGCGGAGGTTCGAGGATATCATCCGGTTCTTGACGTCGATGAGCTTTTTTTGGACTTTCTCGCGATCGGGCCCGCCTGCTTCAAGCTCGGCGACCCGGGCGCGCAGGGCCTGTATGCTCTCGCCGATCGCCATCTCGTTCTCGGCCGTCAACAAGGCATATCGGGAGATCTGCTTGAGATAGAGCGCGAGGGGATCGGTTTCCTTGGGGTGCTTCGGCTTTTTTTTCCGTGCCATAGGAAGTGTCAGCTTGGCTTTCTTCCTGGGTTGAGCAGGCCTCGGCGAGGTCCCGTCAGTCATCGATCCCACCTTTCGCATTGATCATCTATCGTCCTGCGCATAATGATATGCCCAAGCGCGAAAAAGCCGGCTAGGAGGCACCGAGTTAAGCTTACTCAAATCCCTCTCCACTGCAAATGAATTTGCCACAAAATCCCCATTATCATAAAAACGTGCAGTGTACATGGCACACTCAATCTCGCGGAGCCGTAGCTGGGTCGATAGCCGAGCCGTTCTTGAATACGAGGAAATAGGCCGTAGGGCCGCCCTGCTTCGAGTCCATGCCTATCTTGCCGAGTTCCTGTCCCTTCTTGACCTGGTCTCCGGCCCGGACGGAAAGGCCCTCATTGCCGCCGTACACATAGATAAAGCCATGGGAGAGCACGAAGACGACATTTCCGTAGCCTCTGTATGGCCCGGCCGAGGAGACGGTCCCGTCCGCGATCGCCCTCTGGACCTCGCCGAGCTTGGCCTTGATCACGACGCCATAAGCTTTTCCGTCGAGATAGAGGATGTCGCCCGGACAGGGCCAGGACAGAGCGGCGCTCGTGGCCTTGGCGGAGGTTTTGACGGCGTCAGGCATAGCCGGCGCGGCGCTCTGTCCGGCCGCGGTCGTCGAAACCGCCGTCGCGCGAGGCTTCCCTCCCGAGGGTATCATTAGCGTATCCCCGGCCTTGATCACCGAAGCGGCGGCCAGTTTATTGGCTGCCATCAGGGCGTCGAGGCCCACGCCGAAGGTCTTGGCTATGGAATAGAGGGTTTCTCCCTTTACGACCTTGTGCGTGGTTTTTTTAGCAGCCGCCGCGCCGCCGCCCGCCGTATCGTCCGCGGCAGTGGCCGCGTCGCCGGGGATTATCAGCTTCTTGCCCGCGCGCAGCTTGGAGGGATCGTCTATCGAATTGGCCGCGGCTATGAGCTCGGGCTTGACGCCGTAGGCGCGGGCGACCGAGTACAGAGTCTCGCCTTTCTCGAGGATGTGGTATTGGGCTTGGGCCGCGGCGAGGCGCGGCAGGGAGGAGAGGAGGAAAAAAGCCACGACCGCGAGTCGCGATATCCGGCATCGATGCGAAAAGAGTATGCTCATCCATTCCGAGTATCGGAAGGACGCCGGGTATTGTTAACGAAAGCCTTAGATCGAGTACTGCACGAAGAACCTGAAGCGGCCTCCCACGAAGGCCTCGATGCCGCCGAGTTTGCCGTCGGCCTGCATGGGCCGCACCAGGGCTCCGTAGTACTCGGCTCCGAAGGCGAAGGGAGGGGGGACCCTCAGGCCGAGGCCGATCGCCCAATCGAGAAGGGAGGCATAGCTGGCATCGGTCAGCTCATCGAGGCGCTGGGCGACGGAGGCTTCGAGCAGGGCGATGTTGCCGAGGCGGAATTGCGCGTCGAGCCCGATATTGACGACGTTCCAGGTCTTGAAATCGGGCATAGAATAGGGCAGCTCATAGCTCAGGGAGATCAGCCAATCGGCGCGGCGGAATTTTTCCTCGGAGGCGGCGTGCTCGTACACGCCCCCCAGGCCGAGCTTGACGGCGCCTTTCTTCGGGAAGGACTCGGCGTCGACGTGCCTGAGCCAATCCCAGGTATAGCCCGCGAAGAAGAGGGACTTGCCGCCGAACCCGAGGTCGAAGGACTGGGTCAGGGCCAATTCGTCGCCGCTCGCGTCCGCCGGCTTGAGGTCGGTCGTCTCCAGCTTCGCCTGGCTTCGCACCCAGACGCCGCCCGAGCCCATCGGGAAGGCGCCCTCGAGGCCGAGCGAGGCGTCGAGGGGCGCGGACGATATGCCGCCCTCGCCCGCGGCGAGCTTGAACGGGAGATAGGCTCGCAGGGACAGGTATTCGCGGGGCACATGGAGGAAGGTCCAGCGAAGGGCCCTGGCGCGGGCGGCGCGCCGGGCAGCGGGGTCTCGGATCTCCCTGTCCACCGAGCGGTAGGCCGAGGCCAGGGACGCGTCGGCCGTGGCGAGTCGGCGCTTCGCGAAATCCAGCTTATCGCTCGCGAAGGTCGGACCCTTCGCGGCGTAGCCGGCCGTATCCTTGGGAAGGGAGGCGATCGCCCGCTGGAGGGCCGCCGCGGAGTCGGAGAGCTTCCGCCGCTGGAGCGATATGCGGTCGCGCAGGGGCGAGAGCCGCTCCTCGCCGTAGGCCGAGAGGTCGCTCAGTACGGGCTTCGCCTCGTCGAGGAGGCCTTGAGCCTCTTCGGCGGCGGCGAGGGCGGCTTCGGCGACGTCGCCGGCCGCGGCGCTCGAGGCGTCGGCGGCCAGGGCGTCCTCGGCCTTCTTCACTCGCTCGATGCCGGCCTGGGAGTCGGCGAGGATCGAAGCCAGGCCCTTCTTGAGCTCGGGGGCGGTGCGCTTGCCCTTTGAGGAGAAAACGCTGGGGTCTTCCACCGGATCGATGAGCTGGAGGGCCGAGCGGCAGGCGTCCACCGCCATGCCGTATTGCCCGAGCGCGGCGCCGAGATCCGCCTCCGCCTCGGCGGCGGATGCGCTGGCCCTGCGCGCCTGGGCTTCGTCCGACGAGGCCTCGGCCTTGTCGAGGATGCCGAGGGCGGCCGCGAGGTAGGGTCCCCGCTCGACGATGCGGATGGACTCGTCGTCCACTTTTAGCTGGACGACCGCCTTGTATCCCGAGCCTTCTTTGCTCGAGTCGATGAGGACGAAATCGAGGCCGATCGGCGGCGAGGCGGCGAAGACCTCGGCGAAGAGGCCGTCCTTCCCGAGGCCGGAGAGGAGGCCGTGCAGGGCTGCCCCGCGCGCGCTCGCCTCGGCGGCCTGGGCGCTGTCGCCCTTGCCCGTCGCCGTCGAGACGTAGGCGGAGCCCTCGGCGCGGAAACCGTCGCGGGCCGCGGCTGGCGGATCGGCGGCGAAGGCGCCCGCGCAGGCCAGGAATGCGCAGAGGGCGAGGACGGAACCGCGGCGCCTACCGGCCATCATGCCCCCTCGGCGGCGTAGAGCCAGCGGCCGGCATCGTCGATCAGCCGGGAGAGTATGACGATATGCACTTCGCTTTTGGCGCGATCGACTTCCTTGCTCCACCTTGAGCTGGGGTAGCGCTTGCGCAGGCGCCCGCGCGCGGCCTCGGCCTTGGCGGCGAGGGCGGATTTCTCCGCCTCGTCCTTGGCGGAGGCGGCGCCCACCGAGCCGAGGAGATAGGCGGCGAGCAAGCGGAGCACGGGATCTCGGGCGCTCGCGCCCTCCTCGAGGAAGGGCAGGGCTTCGGCCGGCCGCTTCTGGAGGACGAGGCTGAAGCCGTAGTCGAAGCGGAGCCAGGGCCTCGAGTCGACGTCCTTGGAATCGAGGTAGGAGGCGAAGAAGGCTTCGGCCTCCTCGCTCTTGTTGCGCAGGAGCCGCGTGACCCCGAAAAGCAGGGCGTTCTTGCGCAGGAGACCGGGCTTCTTCGACGAAAGCTCCTTTTCGAGGCGCTCGATTCCCTCGATATCGGACTGGAGAAGGTAGGCGTTGACCAGGAGCCGGACCCGCGCGGAGCCGAATCGTCCCTTGGGGAACATGAGGCTCACCAGATGGGCGGAGAGCTCGCCCCATGCTTCGCGCTCGACGAGGACGAAGGTTTTACTGTTCAGGAGGAAAAACGCGTTTAGGCCGCCTAATAACGCCAGGAATAGGACGGCGAGGTACCAGTTATCCTTCCAGAAGGCGGCGGAACTGCCGGCGCCGAGGAGAATTATCGGCAGGAGGAAGACAAAAAGGAAGGAAGTGAGTATAACGACGTTGAAAAGTATGAAAATAGTTCTAAATTTCATCCAACGCCGCTCCTATAATAGAAGGGACGCGAGATCGAGAAGCCAGGCCCCGCGGCACCCTCGATTTAGCTTAGCGTTGGGGTTATGCGGGGTCAATGGGTAGGCTATGAACAGTATCGCTCTAAAAGACTTGAAGCCGAAGCTTTTCTTCTCCAAGCCCCTCTTCCTCGACGAAGGCTTCGTGCTCCTGGCGCCCGAGACGCCGGTCGACGAGGGCCTGATCAAGCGCCTGACCCAGTGGGAATTCCGCGAGACGAGGACACTCGGGCTCCCGCTCGAGGAGGCCGCCGCCGAGGATGCGCCCGCGAACCCGGGAGAGGACGCCGCAGCCCAGACCATGCTGCCCGACGGGGCGGGCGACAAGGAGCGCGTCGAGCGCATCCTGACCTTCTACAACGACTTCGCCGCCTATATGGAATCCCTCTATACCCGCTTCGTCACCAAGACCGAGCTGGACTACAAAGAGCTCAGCGAGCGGATGAAGGGCCTCTGCCAGGTCATCGCCGAGAACAAGCGCTTCCTGCTGCGCGCCCAGTCCATCGCCCCGCAGCACAAGAACTACCTCGTCTCCCACGCGGTCCGGACCTCGGTGTACTCCATAGTGATCGGGACCGCGATAAAGCTGCCCATCTTCAAGCTCATCGAGCTCGGCACCGCCGCCGCCCTCCACGAGATAGGCATGGTTAGGCTGCCCCCGCAGCTCTACATGGCCGGCCGCCTCCTCTCGCCCCAGGAAAAGAAATCCATCACCGCCCATCCGGTGCTCGGCTACAACCTCCTCAAGGAGAGGCTCGTGCCCCTGTCGGTCTGCCTCGCCGCCCTCGAGCACCATGAGCGCATGAACGGCTCGGGCTACCCCCGGTCCCTCACCGGGGAGAAGATCTCCCTGTACTCGAAGATCATCATGGTAGCCTGCTCCTTCGACGCCGTGACCGCGAACCGCCCGTTTAAAGAGGCCAAGGACGGCTACTCCGGCATGGTCGACATCATCAAGAACGAGGGGAAGCAGTACGACGACCTCGTCATCCGGGCCCTCGTCTACAGCTTCTCGATCTATCCCATCGGGACTCACGTGATGCTTACGAACGGCAAGAGCGCCGTGGTCGTCGACGTGAACCCGGACAACCCCCGCTACCCCGTCGTGCAGATCCTGGGCTCGCGCAGCCCCGACGGCAAGGACCTCCTCCTGCGCACGAGCGAGGCGAGCGTGCGCGTGCAGAGGCCCCTTAGCCGCGAGGAGACCGAGGCCTCCTCGAAGGGCTGACGCTTCGCTAGGCCTTCGGCTGACGCTTCCGCCCACCGCCCTCTTCCTCCGCAGCCGCGATTCTGGTTAGAATCCCCCCGTACCACCACCTCAAGGAGCTAACGATGGACTTTTCGCCCCTCCAGAGCGCGCGTTTCGCCTATGCGCCCAAGCTGCCCGCGATCCTTCGCGGAAGCATTGATAAAGTGACGGCGGTCAAGGGATCGGCGGCCGAGCCCGAGGAGGACAGGGACCGCCTCAGGTCGACCTTTCCCCGCACCTACGGCCTCCCTGCCGTGACCCTGTCGGCGGGTGACAATCCCGGCATCCGCAAGGCCATGAAGATCGGCGTCATCCTGTCGGGAGGCCCCGCTCCAGGCGGCCACAACGTGATAGCCGGCATCTTCGACGGCCTCAAATCCGCCAATCCCGCCTCTACCCTCTACGGCTTCCGCGGGGGCCCGGGGGGCCTGGTCGATGACAAGTTCATGGACATAGACGCCTCCCTCGTCGACCGTTACCGCAACACCGGAGGCTTCGACCTCATCGGCTCGGGGCGCACGAAGATCGAGACGCCGGAGCAGTTCGAGGCCGCCCTCGAGACGGCCAAGCGCCGCAAGCTCGACGCGGTGGTAGTGGTCGGCGGCGACGATTCGAACACGAACGCGGCGCTCCTCGCCGAGTTCTTCGCGGCCAAGGGAGCGCCCATCGCGGTGGTCGGCGTGCCCAAGACCATCGACGGCGACCTCAAGAACGAGGCCATCGAGACCTCCTTCGGCTTCGACACCGCCACCAAGGTCTATTCCGAGCTGATCGGCAACATCGCCCGCGACGCGGCGTCGAGCCGCAAGTACTGGCACTTCATCAAGCTCATGGGCCGCTCGGCGTCGCACATCGCGCTCGAGTGCGCCTTCCAGACCCGCCCCAACGTCTGCCTGATATCCGAGGAGATCGAGGCCCAGAAGATGAGCCTCGGCCAGGTGATCGACCAGGTGGTGAGGTCCGTGGTCATCCGCGCAGAGAAGGGCGAGAACTTCGGCGTCGTGCTCATCCCCGAGGGCCTGATCGAATTCGTGCCCGAGGTCAAGTTCCTCATCGGCGAGATCAACGACATCCTCTCCGCCAAGGAGCACGAGTTCAAGGCGCTCTCCAGCTTCGTCGACCACAAGGCCTTCATCCTCGAGCGCTTGACCGAGCCCTCGGCCGCCCTCTTCGAGAGCCTGCCCCAGGGCATCCAGGAGCAGCTGCTCTGGGACCGCGACCCCCACGGCAACGTCCAGGTCTCGCGCATCGAGACCGAGAAGCTGGTAGTCGAGATGACGAAGCTCCGGCTCAAGGACCTCGGCCTGGCCGGCGCCTACCGCGGCAAATTCGATTACCAGACCCACTTCTTCGGCTACGAGGGCAGGTGCGGCTTCCCCTCCAACTTCGACGCCGACTACTGCTACTCTCTGGGCTATACGGCCTTCGCCCTCGCCGCATCGGGACTGACCGGCTACCTCTCCTCGGTGCGCAACCTGACCGCCCCCGCGGAGGCCTGGATAGCCGGTGGAGTGCCCCTGGTCTCCATGATGAACATGGAGAGGCGCCACGGATCGGACAAGCCGGTCATCAAGAAGGCCCTCGTCGAGCTGGACGGGGCGCCCTTCAAGGAATTCGCCTCCATGCGGGCGTCCTGGGCCGAGAGCTCCGACTACAGGCTGCCGGGCGGCATCCAATACTTCGGTCCGCCCGAGCTGACCGATAAGCCCACGGCGACCCTGCTGCTCGAGCGCGCCGCGGCTAGAAAGCAAGGATAAGGTTTGGCAGCCAGCATGCTCGAGGGCCTCAGGCGCCTCTTCGGACGGGGCAGGGCGGCGCCCGAGCCGGGCTCCCTGGTCGAGGAGCTTTGGATCGCCGAGCTCGCCCGGGCCGAGGAGGGGCGCTTCCTTGAGATGGACGAGCCGGGCTACTCGGCCCGCTACCTGCCGCCCTCCGAGAAGGAGGGCGGGCAGGGCATCGAGCTTTCCCTGAAGCGCCACGACTTTTTCGCCTGGACCGAGGCGCCGCTGTACCGCCAAGCGGATTTCGTCCTTGAGGGCGAATTCTCCTTACCGCCGGAGAGCCCCTACTCGGCCTGCGGCTTCCTGTTCCGCTATCAGGACGAGGGCAACTTCTACGCCGTCCTGGTCTCCAACAGGGGCTTTTTCCGCCTCGACGTCGTCTTCAACGGCTCGCCCCGGGCCCTCGTGGCGTGGACGGAGCTGCCCGGGCGCTCCGCCCCTGCCGACTCGCTTTCGCTCCGCGTGATCGCGCGCGGCGAGCGATTCACCCTAGTGATCGACGACGAGTGGGCGGCCGAGGCCGCCGACGAGAGCTTCGACAGGGGACACATCGCCTTCGCCGCCCAGAACTACGGGCCCGAGGGCGGACCCTCGCCGGCTCGCTTCGTCCTGCGCTCCTGCATGGTCGACTCGAGGCCCGTCGAGCTGGAAACCTGGTACTATCGCTGGAACTACCTGATAGCGCCCGACCCGGCGGCCAGGCGACGCCTCGCCCAGACCCTTTTCGCCATGGGCGAGAGCCTCGCCGCCTCCGTGCAGCTTCGCAAGATCGAGAAGCGCAGGCCCCTGGACGCCGACGAGCAATTCTTGAAGGCCGAGGCCGCGCTGCGGCTGGGCCTCGAGGAGGACGCCGACGCCGCCCTCGACGCCTGCCTGGCCCTCGACCCGGGCAGGAACGACGCGGCCGAGGAGAAGGCCAACCTCCTCTACCTGCGCGGCCGATACCTTGAGCTTCGCGATTGCCTGGCCGCCCTCCTCCCCCGGCGGCGCGACAACGCGCGCCTGCTCTGCCTCTCCGGGCACGCCCTCTTCGGCCTCGGGGACTACGCGGGGGCCGCCGCGGAGTACCGCGCCGCCGCCGACCTCGCCCTCGGCTCCGGAGGCGGGTCCGCCGATGGACCCGGGGAACCCGCGGCCGGAGCGGCCCTCTTCCGGATGAACGAGGCGAGGGCCTGGGATCAGGCCCGCAGGAAGCCGGAGGCCGCCGAAGCCTACCTCGCCGCCGCCAGGCTCTTCTCGGCCCAGGAAGCCGACGACGATCTCGCCCTCGCCCTGCACCGCCTCGGCGCGCTCAAGGCGAAGGGCGCGGAGGTCAAGGAAATCAAGGCCAAAGCCCTCTACAGGGCGGGGAAGAAGGAAGCGGCGGCCAAGCTCCTCGCGGAGCTCGTCGAGGACGGCAGCTCCGACTCGGGGACGCACTACACCCTCGGCCTCATCCTTGCCGAGCGGGGCCAGGGCGAAGGCGCGCTCGAGCGCTTCGAGGCCGCGGCGCGCCTCGAGCCGGGCTACCCGCTCTATGCCTTCCGCTACGCCGAGCGGCTCTTCCTCCTCGGCAGGGATGCCGGCGCGGCAATCCAGCGGGCCCTGGAGCTCTACGGGAAGGCCCCGTCGGCCGACGGCCCGCCGAGAGGCCCCGAGAGAGGCTGGGCCCTCAATCTGGCCGGCCAGGAAGCCCTCGCCCGCGGGGACCTCGCCCTGGCGCGAGGCTACCTCGAGGCCGCGCGGCAGTCCCTGCCGGGAGCCCAGGAGCCGGCCATAAACCTCGCCGACCTCGAATCCCGCGAGGGCCGGATCGAGGAGGCCCTCGCCGCCCTGGCGCCCTTCCCCGAGAGCGCCGCCTGCCGCAACCAGGCGGGCAACGCCTATGCGCGCGCCGCGGGAACGGCCAAGGACTCGCTCGAAGTCGAACAGGCCGAGGCGCTGCTGGAATCGGCGGCCCGGGAATATCTTCGGGCGGCCGCCCTCGATCCCTCCTCGCCCGAGTACCAGACCAATCTGGCCGCAGCCTACATCGAGCTCGAGCGCTATTCCGACGCCGAGGAGCGGCTTCGAAAGGCTCTCGACCTAGGGGGCGGGAGCCGGACCCTCCTGATCACCGGCAATCTCGCCTCGGTCTACGGCGATCTCCCTCGAGCCGAGGCGGCCTACCGCCTCGGGCTCGAGTCCGCGCGCGAGGACCCGAGCCTGCTCGCCGCGCTCGGCCGCTGCTACCTGGCCCTCAGGAACGTCCCCAAGGCCGAGGCGATCGCGCTCCGCCTCGACGCGGCCTCCCCGGAGCGGGCCGCCCGGCTTCGCTCCGAGATCCAGGAAGCCACTACCGAGCCCCTTGCCTGCTCCGCCTGCGGGCGGAAGTGGCGCGTTCCCCGCGACCTGCCCGCTCAAAGCGCCGGCGCGATCAGGGCCATGCCTCCCGACGAGTCGCCCGCGGGCTCTTGTCCCCGCTGCGGCAAGGTGTTCTGCATAGCCTGCCGCAAGGCCGAGCTCGCAGACAGCCGCTTCACCTGCCCCGACTGCGGCGAGGCGCTCAAGCTCTCGGACAATAGGCTGATTTACCTGGTCCGCGAGCACGTGCGCCGCGCGGCGACCGGGGGAAGGTTCATCCCGGAGTAGCGGCGGGATTGTTTTTTTCCGATGGAGGCGCTACAATTCCCTCGAATTTAGCCAACCCTCTGAAATAGGAAGAGCCTCGTGAAATACCTTCCCATGTTCGTCCTCCTCGCGGCCTCCTCCATGATGGCGGCGCCCGCGGCGGCCCAGGAAATAGTCACGGCGGCGCAGTACTTCGGCCAAGTCGCGGATCGCTACGCCCAGGTCACGGACTACGAGGGCAAGATCGCGATATCGACCGGCAAGGAGGTCATGAAGGGCGACATCTACTTCAAGGCTCCTTCCCTCCTCCGCATCGATTTCACCAGCCCCCCGGACCAGGTCATCGCCTTCGACGGGCAGACCCTCACCGTGTATATACCGAGCTACAACGCCATCCTCTCGCAGTCCGCGGCCGACAAGCCCGGCGCGGGCGCGGCCACCCTGGCCACGCGGGAGGGCCTCAAGATGCTCAAGCGCAACTACTCGGTGGCCTTCGAGTCCAGTCCCGCGCCGGCCCCCCTGGAGGGCGCGCCGGGCGAGCAGGCCGTGCGCCTAGTGCTAGGGCGCACCTCCGCGGCCGAGGGCTTCAAGACGCTCAAGCTCTACGTGGCTCCCGATACGAAGCTCATCCGGAGGATCGAGGGTTGGACGATCTCCGGGGACAAGCTTACCTTCGACCTGTCCGGAATCAAGACCAACGTGGGCATCCCGGCGGCGCGATTCGTCTACGACTCGCCCGCCTCAGCCAACGTATACAATAATTTCCTGTTCAAATCCGACAACTGACGGAAAGGAAAAAGGCGCAATGACCCCCATCGGCGAACAGCTGCGCGCGGCGCGAGAGCGCAAGGGCCTCACCCTCGATCGCGTGGCGGACGAGACCAATATCGCGAAACGCTACCTGACGGGCCTCGAGGCGGAGGACTTCTCGGTCTTCCCCGGCGACCCCTACGTAATCGGCTTCCTCCGCAACTACGCCGAGTACCTCGGCCTGCCTTCGGACGAGTACGTGTCCACCTACAAGAACATGAAGATCCAAGAGCAGCCGGTGCCCATCCTGGAGCTCATCCCGAGGCGCGGCCCTTCTCCCCTCGTCCTCGCCGCCGCGATAGGCGGCGCCGTCCTCGTCGTCATCATAGCCCTCGTCGCGACCCTGGGCCGGAAGGGCGCGGGTGCCTCCGAGACGGCGACGTCCCGCCGCTCGCCGGTGGAATACCGCGTCGAGGGCAGCGCCTTCGAGAAGCGCCTATACGTCGGGGACTCCCTCCTCGTGGCCTACGGCAACGAGAAGTACAAGCTCCTCGTCTCGCGCATCGACGACGCGGTGACACTCGAGACGCCGGTGGGGGCCTCCCGCCTCATGCTCGGCGAGGAGGGGACGATCGACCTCGACCGCAACAACCAGCCCGAGCTCAAGGTGCTCGTCAGCGACCTCTCCAAGAAGGACCCCACCAAGGGGGCCATCCTCCGCATGGAGTACAGCTCCGCCGACGCGGCGCTCAAGGCGGCCACCCAGGCGCCCAGCGCCCTGCCGGGCGCCTCCGATTCCGGCGACCAGGGTACCGCCTCCCCTACCGCTCCCGCGCCCGTTCCGGCTCCCGCGGCCGCCGTTCCCGCCGCGAGCGCCGCGGCCCCGACGGCCGCGCTCGCCGCCATCCCGGGCAAGCCCATCGTCCTCTTCGAGTCGCCGAAGACCACCTACCCCTTCGTCGTCTCGGTGACCTTCCGCAGCTCCTGCATGTTCCGCTACGAGGTGGACAAGCGCGATCGCGACGAGCGCTACTACCGCAAGGGCGAGACGGTGACAGTCAACGCCAACAACAGCCTCCGGCTCTGGGCCTCGAACGCCCAGGCGGTCAAGATGACCGTCCAGGCCTCGGGCGGCAAGAGCGCCGACCTCGAGCTGGGCGGAGCCGGGGAAGTCGCCGTCAAGCGCATCGCATGGACGCAGGGAGACTCCGGCGGCTGGGTCCTCGGCGCCGCCGAAGTGGATTAAAAGGGATAGATGCGGTTCTGGATAGACCGGCACGGCTGCGCCAAGAACGACGTCGACGGCGAGGAGATATCCGCGCGCCTGGAGGCGGCGGGCCACTCCTGCGCCGATGGCCCCGAGGGCGCCGACCTCGTCATCGTCAACACCTGCGGCTTCATCGAGGACGCCAAGAAGGAGTCCATCGAGGCGGTCGTCGCCATCAAGGCAGCCTACCCCGGGAAGCGCGTCCTCGTCGCCGGCTGCCTCGCCCAGCGCTACGCAGAAACGCTCGCCGCCGACCTGAGCGAGGCCGACGGCATCGTCGGCAACGCGGACTTGAGCGCGGTGCTCGCGGCCGCCGAGGCCACCCTCGCCGGCGAGCGGCCGGTGCTCGTTCCCGAAGCCGCCCCCTCCATCGGGACCGTCCGACGCGTCAGGCGCTTCGATTTCCCGGGCACCGCGCACGTCAAGGCCACGGAGGGCTGCTCCAATTTCTGCGCCTTCTGCGCGATCCCCCTCATCCGCGGGAACCTGCGCTCGCGCCCCCCGGGCGAGGTCGTCGCCGAGTGCCTCGACCTCGTGGCCCAGGGCGTACGGGAGCTCGTCCTTATAGGCCAGGACCTGGGCTCCTACGGCCGCGATTTCGCGGATGCCTCGGGAGGCGGCGGCCCCTCGCGACTGCCCGAGCTCCTCGCCGCGCTCTCGGCCGCGGAGGGCGACTTCAGGGTTCGCACGCTCTACATTCACCCCGACAACTTCCCAGAGGGCATGCTGCCGCTCATGGCGGCCGACCCCCGGCTCGTCCCCTATTTCGACCTGCCCTTCCAGCACGGCTCCGCGCGCATACTCAAGGCCATGAACCGGCGCGGCTCGAGCGAGCTCTACCTCGAGCTCCTCTCGCGCATACGCGGGGCGCTTCCCGACGCCGCGATCCGCTCCACCTTCCTCGTGGGCTTCCCCGGCGAGACGGACGAGGACTTCGACCACCTGCGCGAGTTCCAGGAGTCCGCCCGCCTCGACTGGGTCGGCAGCTTCGCCTATTCCCGCGAGGAGGGCACTGCAGCCTACGGGATGAAGGGCCGGGTAAACGACAAGACCGTCGCGACCCGGCGCGCCGCCCTCGAGGAGGCCCAGGAGCGCATAACGGGCGAGCGGCTGGCGCGCTTCGTCGGCCGCGAGCTCGACATCCTCGTAGAGGAGAGGGTCGAGACGGCTCCAGGCGACGCTAGCGGAGCCGAAGACGAGGCGAGCGGCCAGGAGGAGCTGTCCATCGGCAGGGCCTGGAACCAGGCCCCCGAGGTCGACGGCCTCACCGTCCTGCGCGGCAGCCACCTGCCGGGCTCCGTCCTGCGCGCGAGGATCCTCGCCGTGAACGGCGTCGATTTCGACGCCGCGCCCGTGGGCGCGTAGCGGATGGGCAACGCCCTCCCGCCCTACCTCGCGTCCCTCAACCCAGAGCAGCTCGAGGCGGTGCGCCACCAGGGCAGGAGCCTCCTCATTCTCGCGGGCGCCGGATCCGGCAAGACGCGCGTCATCACGACCAAGATCGCCTATCTCGTCCGCGAGCGCGGCGTGGAGCCGGAGTCGGTGCTCGCCGTGACCTTCACGAACAAGGCCGCGAAGGAGATGCGCGACCGCGCGGCCTCGATAGAGTCGACCTGTTCCCGCGCGGTGATGCGCACCTTCCACTCCTTCGGCGCCTGGTTCCTGCGCCGGAACGCCGCGGCGGCCGGGCTCGACCCGAACTTCACCATCTACGACGACGACGACCAGGCTACCCTCCTCCACGGGCTCCTGCCGCAGAACACCCGGAGCGAGTGCAAGGCCATGGTCCAGGCGATCTCCCGCGCCAAGGACCTGGGCCTCGAGCCGGATTCGCCGGATCTCTCCTCGGCTTTCTCGGACCCCGGCATGCGCAGGATCTACGACATGTACGACAGGAAGCTCCGCAAGACCGGCAACGTGGACTTCGGCGACCTGATCGGCCTGCCCGCGCGGCTCCTGCGTGAGGACGAGGCGGTCAGGCGGCGCACGCGCCAGCGCTTCCGGGTCATCCTCGTCGACGAGTACCAGGACTCCAACGTCGCCCAGTTCGAGCTGCTGCGCCTCCTGGCGGGGACGGGCGACGCCGACGGGAGCGCCGGCGCCTACCTCTGCGTCGTCGGCGACGACGACCAATCCATCTACCGCTTCCGCGGCGCGGAGGTGCGCAACATCCTCCGCTTCCCCGAGATCTTCCCGGGCACCGACATCATCAAGCTGGAGCGCAACTACCGGTCCTTCCAAAGCATCCTCGACGTCGCGGGCGACGTGGTATCGCATAACGCGGGTCGGATCGGCAAGAAGCTGGTCGCCGAGAGGCTCGGCGGCGCCAAGCCCGCGCTGTCCCTCCTCGACGACCAGGACTCCGAGGCCGCCTACTGCGTCAAGGTCTGCAGGGAGCGCGTCAAGGCCGGCGGGCGATGGAGCGACGTGGCCATCCTCTACCGCACGAACGCGCAGTCCCTCACCTTCGAGAAGGAGTTCCCCCGCCTCGGGATTCCCTACCGGATAGTCGGCGCCTCGCGCTTCTACGACCGCGAGGAGGTCAAGGACGCCCTCGCCTACCTCGCCCTGCTGTGCAACCCCCGCGACGAGGTGGCCTTCAAGCGCGTCGTCAACAAGCCTACCCGGGGGATAGGCGAGACGAGCGTCGACATCCTCCTCGAGGCGGCCGGGGGCGGAGCTTTCGCCGGCGGAGCTTTCGCCGGCGACCTGCTCTCGGCCTCCGCGGAGGCGGGCGAGTCCCTCAAGGGCAAGGCGCGCGCCGGGATCAAGGATTTCCTCGGCCTCGTCTCCGGCCTCGCCGGCCTCCTCGACGCGCCGGCCGCGGACGGGGAAACCCTCGCCCTCCTCGTCCAACGGCTGATCAAGGCTTCCGGCCTGGTCGAGTACCACCGCGCGCAGGACGAGGTGGCGGGCACGCAGAAAGTGGCCAACCTCGACGAGATCGCGAACGCGGCGTCCCTCTATCCGCGCAGCCGCGAGGGCCTCTCCACCTTCCTCGAGACGATAGACCTCGACCGGTCCCTCGCCTCCGAGGAGGCGGCCGCGACCGACGCCGTGACGCTGATCACCATGCACAATACGAAGGGCCTCGAGTTCCCCGTCGTCATCGCGACCGGCCTCGAGCAGGGGCTCTTCCCCAGGGACGACGAAGAGGGCGAGGAGCTGGAGGAGCAGCGGCGGCTGTTCTACGTCGCCGTCACCCGCGCCAAGGACGAGCTCCACCTCACCTCCTGCCGCTGGCGCCGCCTGCACGGCAGGCTGTTCGAGACCGGGCCCTCCCGCTTCCTCTCCGAGATCCGAGGCGACCTCATCCAGGCGACGGCGGCGCGGCGCGCGGATGCGCGGCCCGTCGGGGCAGTCCCCTCGCCCTACGGCGCCCGCCCGCAGCCGGGCGTGCCCGGGCCGAGGCCCGGCGCGGGCCCCAGGGAGGCGAGCCCCTGGCGGGCGGGCCAGGCCGTCTACCACGACGACTACGGGTCTGGCGTGATCCTCAAGGTGAGCCCCACCCCCAGCTCCGGCCCCCTCGTCGTCGTCCGCTTCGAGACGGGCAGGCAGGCGCAATTCTTCCCGAAATTCACCACGAAGCTCGAAATCCAAAAAGGCTGACCATGACAGAAGAAAGCGTTGTGCGAAATAGGTTGAGGCTGCTTCCCCCCATCCGCCGCAGCCGGCTGTGGCGGCTCTACGCCGAGGACGGAAGGCGCTTCCTGGATTTCTGGATGGACGGCGGGCGCTCCCTGCTCGGCGCCAAGGGCACGGGCATAGGCACGATCGCCAAGGCGGCGGTGGACACGGGCCTCACGAGGCCCTTCCCCTCGGTGCGCGAGGCCCGGCTCGAGCGCGAGCTGCTCGCGCGACATCCCGGTTTCGCGGCCGTCCGCCTCTTCCTCGACGAGGGCCGCGCCGTCGCGGCCGCCTCGCGCCTCCTCGCGGCCGGAGAGAGCCTTCGGGTCATCATGCCCTTCGAGTCCTTTTATAGGACGCCCGTCCCCGCGGCCGGAGGCCTCGCCATGCCCCTGTTATGCTGCCCCGCGGTCCTCTCCCCGGCCGCCCTCCTGTTCGAGGACGCGAAAGCCGCGGAGGCGGTTCCGGGCGACCTGGTGCCGCCGCTCGCCCTCGCCTGCGCGCACCGCGCCCTCTGCGAGCTCGAACGCTTCGCCGTCGACTATAAGGAAAGCCTCTGGAGGAGGGTCGATCGCCGCCTCGGTCCATTCTTTGCTCGGAGCGGCCCCTACCTCTACACGCGCTCGGGCGCCGAGGCCTACGAGCGTCTATTCGCGGCGGCCCTAAGCGCGGGAGCCCTCCTCTCTCCCGATCCCGAACTGCCCTCGATTATCCCCGGCGACTTCGACGACGGGGAGCTGGCTAAATTAGCGGCTGCCCTCGCGGTCGCGCTCGAAAATGCATAACCGCCTTCCTTGACTCGGCTTCCTCGATCCCCATACTTAAGGTCGAATGAGCCAACCCGGGGGGACCCGCGAGCCGGCCCGGGACTAGGTGGGGGTTACAATGAAACTGACCGTCGGGAGGAAGCTCGTCGCGGGATTCGGCCTCGTGCTGATCCTCATGATCGCCATCGCGGCGCTTGGTCTGAGCTCGCTCACCAGGTTGAAAACCTTGCAAGATAGCGGATTCGCGCGCTCGGTCGACGCGGTCCAGGCTGACCAGGCCACCGATATCCCCGAGAGACTGTACAAAATCATCGCCGATGCCGAGATCAATCGCGACCTCGCCGCGAGCGAAAAGCTCTTCGTCGAGCAGAAGGCCGCGGAGGCAAAGCTGCTCGACAGCCTGTTCAAATCAGCCGACACCGACGTCGAGAAGGAAAGCGGCGCCGAAGCCAAGGCCCAGTTTGAAAAGATAACCGCCCTCTTCGAGGGCAGCATGATGCCCCTCCTGAGGTCGACTACAGGCATGACGCCCGAGATCCAGGCCCTCGACGCGGAATTCGACAAGCTGAACGACGCGATGAAGCTGCCCATCCAAGCTATCGCCAAGTCGATCACCGACGAGATGACCGCCGGGGATCGGACTTTCGACTCGATCTTCCTCTCGACCCGCCTCGCCACCGCATTGATCAGCGTTGCTGCCCTGATTGCCGGGCTGCTTCTCGCGCTGGCAATCGGACGGGGGATCAGCCTTCCCCTTAACGCGATAGCGAGCCTGGCCGGCCTCGTGGCGAAGGGCGACCTCAGCTCGACCGCGGACGCGAAGCTGCTAAATTCGAAGGACGAGATCGGCGACCTCGCGCGCGCCTTCGACTCGATGGCCTCCCGGCTCAAGGAGGTGGTGGCCGAGGTCCGCTCTGTGAGCTCCGGGGTGGCTTCCGGCTCCCAGGCCATCAGCTCTTCCGCTCAGCAGATGTCCCAGGGCGCCACCGAGCAGGCCTCCTCGGCCGAGGAGGTCTCCGCCTCCATGGAGGAGATGGGCGCGACCATCAAGCAGAACGCGGACAATTCCCGGACCACCGACCAGATCGCGCGAAAGGCGGCCCTCGACGCCGAGTCGGGGGGGAAGGCGGTCGACGGCACCGTCTCGGCGATGAAGGAAATAGCCGGCAAGATCGGCATCATCGAGGAGATCGCGCGGCAGACCAACCTCCTGGCGCTCAACGCGGCCATCGAGGCCGCCAGGGCGGGCGAGACCGGCAAGGGATTCGCGGTGGTCGCCAGCGAGGTGCGCAAGCTAGCCGAGCGCAGCCAGCTCGCCGCGGGCGAGATCATGAGCCTCTCGAGGAAGAGCGTCTCCGTGGCGGGGGAGGCGGGGGGCCTGCTGTCCAAGATCGTGCCCGACATCAAGAGGACCTCGGAGCTCGTGCAGGAGATAGCCGCCTCGAGCGCGGAGCAGGGCTCGGGAGCGGAGCAGATCACCAAGGCGATCACCCAGCTCGACTCGGTTATCCAGCAAAACGCCTCCGCGTCGGAGGAGATGGCGGCGATGGCCGAGGAGCGGCCCCGGCCCTCCGCCAAGGAACCCGCCCGCGCCGCGATAGGGCCCGGCCGAGCCAAGCCGTCAGCCACCGCTCGCCAGGCGACCGCCATCGCGCCCGCGCGCGGCGGGGCCGTTAATTTCGAGGACGGCGAATTCGAGGAGTTCTAGGCCCCGGCTCAGCTCGCCGGCGCATCCGAGTCGAAAGCGACGCCGCCTAACGCGTAGGCGGACTCGTCGACGCCGGCTCGAGCCTTGGCCGCCTCGTGCCTGCCTCGCGCTATCTCCGCGAAATCGAAGGAGCCGTCCGCCTTGGGTTCTGCGCCCGACCAGGCGGCGAGCTCCGAGAGGGCCTTGGCGGCCGCGCCGCCGTCCTTCGGCCTGGCGGCGTCGTCGACCGCGGAGATCGCCTCGGGCCTCACCGGGATGGGGGAATCCAGCACCGTCCGGTAGGCGACGCGCCGCAGGTTCTCCGTCCGCGCGAGCTCGTTGCGGGAAGCCAGGCGCCTCGACCTGATGGCGGGAATCGCGAAGAAGAAGAGCGAGAAGGCGACCGGCACGATTCCGAGGGCGATGCCCAGGAGGGCGGTCGGATCGGCCACCCCGGCGAACTTGCCGAAGAGCTGATGCGTGATGTAATAGAAGCCGTCCCAGCCGCGGACCGGGACCAGCCTGCCCGCGAACTCGCCGTAGATGCGCTGCATCAGCGGGTGGGCTGCGAGGGATTGGGTCAGGAAATAGGCCCCGAAGAGGAGATTCGCCCCGTTGAAGGCGCAGAAGGTGGCGTTGGCCTTCTTCGCGTTGGAGCTGAAGGGCGCGATGCGCCGCATAGGGACCGAGGAGCCATGCGTATGGTCGGCCCTATCCTTCCTCCGCAGCAGCGAGGGGAAGAAGTAGTAGATCGTCCCGCCCTCGGTCACCTCGGGGCTGCCCTCGAACTCGTAGAGGAAGCGGTTGATCCGCTCCTCGGCCTGGAGCGGCCGGAGGCCCGTGAGCGTCATGAATTCGGGCATCGTGACGATGCCCTTGTTGGCCTGGGCGAAGGCTATGAAGGCCTTCTTCTCGACCGCGTCCCAGCCCGCGTCGGGATCGCCGTCGCCGAAGATGAAGGAATAGATGGCCTTGTATAGGGGCCGGCGCTCGGCCCTGCGGCCCGACCTATTCGCCCGCTGCTCCGGCGTCATGAAGAGCTCGGAGTAGAACCAGATCCTGAAGATCGTGTCGAGGAGCCGGCCGGTGAGGAAGAGCCCGCCGAGGCCGCCGCCGCGATCGCTGCGGCTCGAGCGGCTGTCGCTGGAGTTGCCCGAGGCCGAGATGGCCACGGAGGCCAGGAGGGCGACTATCGCGAGGCCGATGAAGAGCACGAAGTAACCCACGAGCATCACGACGATCCAGGCCTTGAAGACGAGGGCCGCGACCTTGCCGGCCGCCTTCTTGAAGGCTTTCCAGGCCCGGGCCGCCGAGGGCCCGAGGCCCCGGTAGCGGCTTCGCATCCCGGAGGGAAAGGAATAGAGGATCTCCCCGGACTCGGTCACGCGCAGGCGCGCGCCGTACTCGTCGGAGACCGCCTTGACCTCGGCCTCGACCTGGGCCTTCGGCAGGCCCGTGAGCGCGACGAGATCCGTCGCGGTAGCCTCGCCCCTGCGTTTCCTGAAGACGTCGACGAGCCTGTCGCGAACCTTGACCTCGTCGTAATCGTAGACTTTCTTAGCCGTGGCGCTCATCTTCCCTCCGGTTGCGGTACCCGAACAGCGTAGTGAAAGGCGGCGCCTTGATCAACTCACCGACGGCCGACTCTCGGCCGACAGGGTCAATGCCCGCTCGTAGAGCTTGCCGTACTCCTCTGCCGAGCGGTCCCAGGAGAAGCGCCTGCCCATGGCCCGCTCGCGCATCGCCAGTATGTGCTCGCGGCGGTTGTACCAGGCCCAGGCGGCCCAGCCGACGGTGTCGTATATCGACCTCGGCGTGAGGAGGTCGAACATGAAGCCCGTGCCCGCGCCCGTATCCTGGTTGTAGTTCTCCACGGTGTCGGCGAGCCCGCCCGTCCTGTGGACGATCGGGAGGGTGCCGTAGCGGAGGCTATACATCTGGTTGAGGCCGCAGGGCTCGTAGCGGCTCGGCATCAGGAAGAAGTCCGAACCCGCCTCGATGAGGTGAGCGAGCCTTTCGTCGAAACCGATCACGGCCTTGAAATTGGGCAGCCGGCCGGAGAGGGCGCGAAGCTCGTCCTCGCACCACTTCTCGCCCGAGCCGACTAGGGCGAACTGCAGGTCCATATCCGCGCAGATGCGGTAGGCGCTACCGTAGAGCGGCCCGAAGAGCTCTCCGACTCCCTTCTGGTCGGTGAGCCGAGCGACCATCCCGACGATGGGCTTCCCCGGGGCCGAGGGAAGGCCGAATTCCTTCTGCAGCGCGGCCTTGCATTTGTCCTTGCCCGCGATCTTGGAGGCCGAGTAGCGCGCGGGCAGGAGGAGGTCGGTCTCGGGGTCCCACTCGTCGAGGTCCACGCCGTTGAGTATGCCTACCAGGTCGGAGGATCGGTGGCGGAGCAGGCCGTCCAGGCCGAAGCCGAAGTCGGGGGTCTGGATCTCGCGCGCGTAGCTGGGCGAGACGGTGGTGAGGCAATCCGCGCAGCGGATGCCCGCCTTGAGGAGGTTGACCTTGTCGTAGAACTCGAAACCCGCGCCGTGGAAAAGGTCCCAGGGAAGGCCGAAGGAGGAGAAGGACTCCTTCGGGTAGACGCCCTGGTAGCCGAGGTTGTGGATGGAGAGCACGGAGGCCGTCTTCGCGAATTGCCCCAGCCTCTCCTCGTGGCCGAGGAAGACGGGCGCGAGGGCGCTGGGCCAGTCGTGGGCGTGCAAGATGTCGGGGAACCAGCCGAGCTTGCGGCAGAGGGGGAAGACGGCTCGGCAGAGGAAGGCGAAGCGCTCGGGGTTGTCGGCGAAATCGGGCTCGGCCTTGGTGCCGTAGATCCCGTCGCGGCCGAAGTACCGCTCGTGGTCCAGGAAGTAGGTCTCGACCGTGGAGCCGGGGAGATAGGCCTTGTAGACGGCGGCCCAGAGCTCGGCCTCGCCCGATTTCACGCGGATCGGCCCCTTCACGATCTCGAGCTTCGAGGCGTCGATGGAGTAATAGCGGGGGAGCAGGAGCCGGACGTCGTGCCCGGCCCTCGACAGCGCCCGCGAGAGCGCGGAAACCGCGTCCCCGAGGCCCCCCGCCTTGGCGTAGGGCGCCGCCTCGCTCGCGACCATGAGGATCTTCATGAAGCTTTTCCTCCTCGTAGGGAAGGCCCGGGGGGCCTAGAGGTAACAGGCCGGGTCAAAAAAAGGCGCGATGCCACTATTCCAGTATAATGGCGCCGCGCCTCGATTTGAAGGCTCGAACTCGGGTCTTTTACTGCTTCCGAACCACCAGTACCTTGCGTATCTCGTCCATCTTCGGGGCGACGATGCGCACGAAGTAAAGGCCCCGAGCCACGGCGCGGCCGGACAGGTTCTTGCCGTCCCAGCTCGCGACGTAGTCCCCCGCCGCCTGCGAGCCCGTATTGACCAGCCTGGCCACGACGTCGCCGTCGAGGGTGAAGACTGTCACCGTCACGGCGCCGGCCTGGGTCAGCTGGTAGGAGAGCCTCGCGGTCTCGCCCTTGGTCGGGTCGATGACGTTATTCAACACGGTGGCCCCGCCCTTCTGCAGGGTGACGTCGTGAATCGAGAAGCTGAAGGGTTTCAGGTTGCGGTACCACTGCCAGGAGGCGGTGTCCGCCGGCACGGCCCCCGTCGGCGCGCCCGCCGGCAGGTCCAGCCTGAGGGCGTAGAGCGGCTGGCCCGCCGGGTCCGGTTGGAGGGTGAAGAAGAAGTCCAGCTTGGAGACCGAGACCACCCTCGGGTCGTCCTTGGAGATCGCGAAGTTGAACAGGTTGTTCCCCTGCCCGACCCCGACCGATTGGGTCGCGCCCCTGCCCCAGGATAGCGCGTTCGGGAAGGGTACGAGGCCCGAGAAGCCCGTCTCGGCGAAGCCGGGGAGCCATAGGCCATAGGCGCTCGTGAGCTCCGCGGGAACGTTCGAGTCGTACCAGAGCGTCGCGCCGCTGATCCCCGGGAGCGAGGGCTGCAGCCGCGCCTGGACGACGATGTCCTGGTCGCGAAGCCACTGAGTCCCGTCGAAGGCCCGGATGAGGCCTATGCCCTGAGCGGCCGTCTGGGCCGCGGTCAGAGCCTCGATGGCCGAATCGCTCAGCGCCAACTTGACCGAGTCCTTCGCGTAGATCGGCCAGATGAAGTAGCTCGGGTCCGTCGCCGCCGCGATCGGCACGTCGACGAGGACGTCGGAGACGCGGTGGGTGATCCTCGCCGCGCTCGGCCCGTAGGGAGGCGCGACGCCGTTGCCGGGGAAGGGGGGATTGAGGATGCTGATGAAGGCCGAAGTCGTGTCGTAGGCCGAGTAATCGCCGGATGCCGTCGGATAGGTCGGATTGTCGACGCTGCCCCAGCCGGGCAAGTTGCCTATCGGCGTCGCGGGCACGGCGCCGTCTCGAATTCCGGCTACGTTGACGTTGTTCCCCTGGAATAGATAGCTCGTATCCGCGGGCGAGCTCAGGTCGATCGAGTATTCCTGGGCGTACGTCCCCGAGGGCGCGAGAGGAGCGATCGCGGAGATGGACTTGGATGCGAAGGAAATATCGCCGCTCGCCGCGGTAATCGCCGCTCCCCCCGCGCCATGAACGGGCTCGGAGAAGTGGAGGAAGGCCTTTGTCGTGCCGGGGACGGCGGCGCTGTAGGCGAGCACCGGAGAGGCGGTGTCCGTCGGGACGCCTATGGCGGTCGGGTCCAGGGCGACGAAGACCGGGAAGGCCTGCCCAAGAGTCGTATTGGCGGTTATATTCCACTGAGGCGTCGTGTTCGTGTCGTTGTAGGGCTTTTCCTTGAGCAGGACGTAGAAGTCCTTGGGCGCCCCGGGAACCAGGGCGTAGCCTGCGACCTCGTAGCCGGCCACGTTCACCTTGAGGCCCGAGAAATCCGGGCTGAGATTGACCGGCGACTGGATCCTGATCCGGTCGATTTTCCCGTTGCCGTCAGAATCCTCGGTGTAGCTGTAGAGGACAGGCAGTCCCGGAATCCAACGCCAGCAGAACTGCGGGCTGTTGATCGTCGCGGTCACGTTGGCCGGCGTGACGATCGGGGCGAGTTCGGCGCTCGAGTAGAAGACGTTCAAGTACACGAGATTGATGGGTACGGTCGATTGCACGTCGATGTACCAGAAATAATCGGCTCCTCCCGAGCGGGGCGACTTGACTATCGCCGGCGGGAGATAGAGGTCGGGAATGTGCGGCGGATCTCCGGCCGCGGAAATCCTCGTCAGCGTGATTCGATGCGTCGAGTCGAGGCCCTTCAAGGTCAGAAGGTGCATGAAGGTCTGCACTTTCGCGTTCGGTGCTGGCTGGTTCTCGAACTGGATCGTGAGCGTCGTCGGCCCCGAAAGCACCGCCCTGAAATCATAGAAAGTGTTATCGCCCCAAATACTGAGGGTACCCGTTTGCCTCGTGACGGTCACGAGACCGCTGCGCGCGTTGAACGCGGCGTCGCTCCCGTGATTGTGCCAATCGGTCGCCAGGTTTATCGGGAAGTTGGCGGCGGATACGTCCAGGCTGCCCCCGCTGAGGATTTCCAGACTCGTGTCCGGGGTATTGATCGGGTTGCCTGCGAGAGTGAGGCTCGATTGGAGAGTGACGTTGCGGGTAGCGTCGATCCGGAGGAATCCGATAGAGGGAATTGCGTCGAGGTTCGCCGGTCCCGAGGTCCCGCCCGTCAGGAAAATCGTGGAGTTGGTCGGTGTAGCAAAGCCGGCGGCGTTCAGGAGCGTGACGTCTCCGGTAGCGGCGATCGTGTTCGCGCCGGCATTGGCGATGCTATACGAGGCGTCGGCCGTGAAGCCGCCGCATGACAGCTGGGTGCCGGCCTGAAGCGTTAGGCTTCCGACCACCCCATGATAGGCATTCGGCGTCGGCGCGGTGGCGGCGCTGTCGGCGACCCAGGCCCTCAGGCCCGTCGCGAGGTCGAGAATCCCGGATTGGATCGTCAGGGAGTAGGTACCGCCGGTTTGACGCACATCCGAGGTGATGACGCCGAGGCTGAGCGGGTTGCTCGCCATGTTGACGAGCACGTCGCCGACCAATTGGCCATTCGAATCGAAGCTCTGCGCCGCGGTCCCCGCGAAGACGAGCCGCGAGGCTGATCGGGCGAAATTCCCGAGAGCGGTATCCCCGTCGAACTCTATGTCGGTGACCGCCGCATTCCCGTTCAGGGCGCCGCCCGCCCCGGCATAGGAGGCCGTGAACCGCGCTCCGCCCGCGCCTACGTTGACGGTCCCGGCGGAGTGGGTCGTAGGACCGCTGAAGGCGAGGAGACCCGTCCCGCCGTTGACGACTCCCGTCGCGGCCGAGATCGCGATTCCGGTGGTTCCCGTCAGGTTGACGATTCGCCCCGCCCCGACGGCGGTTTCTATGGTAGTGCTGATGGAAAGGGACGAACCGGATAGGTACACGTCGCTGGCGACGCCGTTGGCGCTGATAGGGGACACGGCGCCGGTCGTCATGGCGCCGACGGCCGTAACGTCGATGTTGCCGCCCGTCGCGCTAATGCCGGCGAACGCGTCGCCGAGCTGCACCGCGCTCGCCTCGGAGATGAAGATGCCGCCGGCAGCGACCGCGCCCCGAATCGTCCCCACATCGGTGAAGAGCCAGGTCGGATCTACGACATCGAGCGGCGCGGCGTCGACGCCGATGCTCGTAGCCGCGGAAAGGAGGAGCAGGCTCGTCGAGGCCGGGGAGCCGACCACTGCCGGGGCCGCGCGCGTAATCGCTCCGGTCGTGGAGGTCAGGGAGATTTGGCCGCTATTCGCCGCCTGGATATTCCGGCTCACCGCGACCGAGGCTCCTGCGATGGAAATTGGCCGTGGAGCGACACCGACGTCGCTGGTAATGACGGCCGCTCCCATCGTGACGGCTCCGCCCGCCACGATCACAATCTCGCCGTTGGCGGCGGAGACTGGCCGTGTCGCGTCGCCGAGGGCCAGGGCCCCCGAGGTCGAAACGTATTCCACGCCGTTCGTGACCGGCGCGCGCAGCGTCGCGACGGCAACCCTGAGCGGATTGGCGGGCGAACCAAGGGAGACCACGTTCTGCGCATCCAGGATCGAGGCGCCGGCGATCGCGATATCGACGGTGGTGCCGCTCGAATTGGTCGTCGCGACGCCGCCGGTGATCAGGGTCAGGATCTGAGCCGCGGGTAGGCGAAGGCTATTCGCGCTATTCGCGCCGAAATGGAAGGCCGTGGGGCTCCCGGCGCCCTGTATCGTCAGGGCGTAGGCGCGTCCGGTCAGGTCGATGTCCCCGAGAGAGCCGATCGATATCGCGCCGGTTCCTGCCGCTCTGCCGATGGTGACTGTGCCGGTCGTGGCGATGTTCTGCAGACTTGCCGTCGTAACGGCGAATACGCCCGCCGCGTCGTTTATGGCTATGCTCGTATCCGTATGGGGCCGCAGGGCGACGGCGCCGCTGCCCGTGCTGATAGACGCGGACAGTGTAAGGGTAGTCGCTTCGAGCGTGATCGTCCCGGCCAGCGTCGTCGCGACCTGCTCGCTCGCGGTGATCGATCCCGTTGAGACGATCTGAACCGCGCCCGCCCCGGTCGAAGCCACCCCATTCAGGCCGAGCGCCGAGCCGATGGTCAGGTTGCCGGTCTGGCTCACGCTGATTCCCGCTCCCGAACGCGCTTCGAAGAAGCTCACCGCCGTGTTGAGCGGCGAGCCGATCGCCGCCGTAGCATCTATGCGGAGAAGGTTGGCGGATATCGTCCCCGTGGTTTGAGTCAGCGAAGCGATAGTGTTCGTGGTCAAATCCACGGTGCCGATCGTCGATATCGCATTCACGTCGACAGTCCCCCGTGTGTTGACGGTCAACATGGAGGTTCCGCCCGCCCCGGTCACCGCTCCGAGGACGACGGGCGTGATCGCTCCGGCGCCGACGGTGAGTGTCGTGGAGGCGACGACGCTCGAGGTCGCGAGCGTGATGGTTCCGGTGCCCGTACCGCCCACCGTGGCGTCCCCCGAAACGGTTATCGCGCCGGCCCCCGACATATCGATGGCCCCGGTCCCCGTCGCCGTGACGGAGCCGATGAGCGTCTTCGCGGACTGCGTGTTGGCCGTCAAGCCGCCGGTGAACTGAATGGAATCTAGCGCATTGTTGCCGAAGGCGATCGAGCCGGTGTTGGAAAGGCTGGAAAGCCCCGCGATCACCGAGGATTGCCCCCCAGCGGCGTAGTTGAAACGCAGGGAGAAAGAGGGGGAGACGCCGGTAGAGAGGCCCGAGGTTATGGTGAGGGCTCCATCGAACTCGATCATCCCGGTGGTTGCGGTCAGCGCGACATTCGCGGTTCCGACCGTGGATTGGAAGGTAGTCCCCGCGGAGTTCGTGATCGTGAGGTCGCGAGCCCCGCCGGCGACCGCGCCGCTGACGCCGATCAGTCCGTTCGCGCCCGCGTCGAAAACGAGATTCCCGACTCCAATCGTAAGGTTGGAGAGAGAAATGTTCTGTCCGGCCCCGCCTCCCGTAATTATCGTCCCGGCGAAGCTGTTCGTGCCCGTGGTCGTAGACGTAAGCCCGCCCGTTGCGGACAATCCTGCGGCAATCGTAACTCCGCCGGTGTTGGTGAAGCTGACCGCGTTCGCGATCGTTCCCCCATTATCGATGGCGATCGCGTAGGGTCCAGCTGCGGTGAGGAGCCCCTGCAAATTTATCGCATCGGCGAATGTGACGGTTCCCGTGGAGGCGGCGTTTTGCACGGTGAGCGTCCTCGTTCCCGATTGGCCCACCGTCGAATTGAAGAAAATCGTTCCGCCGACGCTGATCGTCGAGACGCTGGCGCCTAGCGTCAGGGCGCCCGCATAAGTCTGGGCCAAGTCGGTCGTCACGCCCGCATTGAGGGCCGTCGTACCGGTCGTCACGTCGAGGGTCGAGACGAGGTTAGCGGCTCCGCCCACCGCGCCGTCGAATTGCGCGGGAGCCGTCGTAATGGTCGCAGCGCGCGGAGTCAAGCCTCCGCCCAGCGTCGACTTGAACCATACGAGCGAAGCCGCGCCGCCGGTGAAATCGACGTCGGCCCCCAAGGTCAGGGCTCCGTCATAGGTCTGGGCGGCGCTCGTGGTCACGTTCGTCGTGTTGATCGTGCAAATCCCGGTCACGTGCAGGGTCGTGAGCCCGGTCACGGTGTCGGCACCCGCGTTGCCGAATACCGCCGCTCCGGTCACGGTAAGGCTGTTCGTCCCACCCGCGATCGGGTCGTTGAAGGTCACAGTCGAGCCGGTCAGGTTGGCGTTCGCGCCGAGCGTAACCGCGCCGTCGTATACCTGCGTGGTATTCGTGGTAATGGCCGTCGCTCCGGCTCCGGTGGAAGTTGTCCCCGTAACCCACAGAGAGGCCAGGGCGGTGCCGCCGACGACGCCGCCGAAGCTCGCGTTCCCGCTGACCTCGAGCGAGTGAGTATTGGCGGTCGAGTCGACGATGGTCGAGGAGAAGCTCGTCGTCGCTCCCGTCGAGGTGATGACGGCATCCAGGTCCAGTATGACCGGCCGCTGAAGGCTTACGGCGGCGCTCGCCGCGATCACGGAAATCACGGCGTTGGTGTAATTCAGGCGGATGTTCGCCGAGGGGTTGAGAGTCACCGTGCCGGCGCCCGTCGCGATCGGCTGTGAGACGGTCAGGTCGCCTGCGGCCGTCGAGAGCGAGGCGTTGCCGCCGACAGTCGTTATGCCGGGCGTGCCGTTGACGGTGCCGACCGAGAGAGCGGCCGCTGACAAGAAGGAGACCGCGCCCGTCGCATTGGCGGCCAGGGTCGGAACGACATTGTTCTGGGTGTTCAGGACGAAGGATCCGGCGCCGAGAAGCAGGAGCCCGCCGGGCGCGCTGAGGACCGCGGTCTGAACCGCCGGTCCCGCGCTGCTCAGCGAGACATAGGCGCCGGCTCCCGCCGTAGTACTGATCGCCCCTAGGCTCAGATGTCCCGTCGTCTCCGCTACGGTGAAGCTCCCGGTCGCGAAGCCGTTCGTCCCGCTCACCGCGAGGGGATTTCCGGCTCCGACGTTGCTGTTCGTGTACGATATATTGCCGCTGGTAGTGCTGTTCAGAATGACGGTCTGCACGGTGCTCGCCCCGCTCAAGGCTATCCCGCTAAGCGCGTTCACCGTCAGGCCGGTCGCCGCGATAGCGCCAGCTCCGGTCACGGAACCCACTGCGCCACCTCCGTTCGCGGAGAGGGCCAGTGTTCCAGTCGCGGTGAATCCGGAATTCACCGCTATCCCCCCAGCGCGATTGGAGAGGATCCAGTTCGAAGTCGCTCCCGGGGCGCAGGCGAGGCTAACGAGTATCTGCCCGGTGTGGGCGATCGCGCCTATCGTCGCGCCGCCTCCGGCGACGATCAGGCTCAGCTCCGCGCTCGTAAGGCCGAGATCCCCAACAGTGTTGGTGCCAAGGTCGATCGTCCGTCCGGCCGTGTAGCTCGTCAGCGTAGCCGCTCCGCCCGTCCCCGCGTTCACCGTCCCGGTCAATGCCATGTCGTCGGCGGTCAAGTTCACGGCCGCTCCGGCCGCCGCGCCCGCGTTCGACGCCACGCCGGTTCCGCCCGAAACGGTGAGAAGGCCTCCGGCCTTCTGCGTCGTCAAGTCGATGATGCCCGCCCTCGTCTGCGCTCCGGCCGCCGGCACCGTCAGGTCCCCGCTCGTCTCCACCACCGTGAGGCTCCCGCCCAAGACCGTGTTCGAACCGCTCAGGGTCAGGGTATTCCCGCCGCCGACCGCGCTTCCGGTATAAATGGCGTTGCCCGAGCCCGTGTTCGCGAGCTGGACGGTCTGCGCCGTGCTCGCGCCCGTGAGGATGATGCCGCCCACCGCGGAGACGGCCAGCGAGCCGGCGGAGACCGCCCCCGCGCCGCTGACCGTGCCGCCCGTGACGATCGAGAAGGCAGGCGCGTTGGTCAATGCCAGGCTGTTGCTCACCGCGACGTTGCCCGTATTCGCGTTACCGACCGTGAAGATTCCGGTCGTCGAAGGCTCGAGGAGCTCGGAGGCGACGAGGCCAAGGCTACCTGCCGTATTCGTGCCGAGGTCCGCGGGTCTTGCGTTCGTAGTTTGCCTGAAATTGATCGTCCCTCCGACAGCCGCGATCGTGGAGCCGCCGGCGCTCAAGGCGAAGTCGTCGGCGATTATCGTCAAGGCGGTATTGGTCGTGGAAATCGAGCCGGCCGTGTGAGTGAAGACATTCCCCGCCCCATTTACAGTAAGGGTCAGACCGGCCGGTCCCGTGATCGCATTCCCGATGCTCATCCCCAGGCTCGACGTCAGCGTCACCGTCGAAGCGCTCGAGCTGATCGCGCCGTTGCTGGTCAGGGTCCCCGCGTTCTGGATATTCACCAGTCCGCTGGTCGCCTGGGCGTTCGCGCCCACATTGCCGGTATTCGACAGCCAGACATCCCCCGCGCTCGATTTCCCGCTCAGAGAGGTCGTCGCGAGCGTGATGATGGGCGACCCTGATGCGCCGACGGCCGTGGCGCTGCTCGCGCCCAGGCTTACGCTCGGCGCGGTGAGCGAGAAGGCCCCGGGGTCGGTGATCGTCCCCGTCGCGTTGAGCGCTATCGAACCTCCCGCCGCGATATTCCCGCCTATGATTATGTTCCCGATGCTCGAGTCGATCCGTATCCCGCCAGTCGCCGGCG
>JANXYQ010000086.1 GCA_025355995.1 Spirochaetaceae bacterium
AATCGGGGTCCATGGTCTTGTAGTCGTGGTCGAAGTCGACCCAACGCCCGGCGCGGGTCATGATCGTGCGCCACTCCTTCGTGTAGCGGAGCACGGAGGCGCGGCAAGCCTCGTTGAAGTTGGCGATGCCGTAGCGCTCGATGTCGGTCTTCGAGTCGAGGCCGAGCTCCTTCTCGATGAGGTTCTCGACGGGCAGGCCGTGGCAGTCCCACCCGAAGCGGCGCTCGACCTTGAAACCCTTCATCGTCTTGTAGCGGGGCACTATGTCCTTGATCGTGCCGGGCACGAAGTGGCCGAAGTGGGGGAGGCCTGTGGCGAAGGGGGGGCCGTCGTAGAACACGAATTCCTTCCTGCCCTCGCGCTGGGAAATCGACTTCTCGAAAATCCGCCCCGATTCCCAGAATCGGACTATCTCCTCTTCCATCCGCGGGAAGCTGACTTTCGGGTCGACCGGCTTGTACACGATGCTCCTCCTCGAGAATCCCGGCTACTGTCGGGTTGGCGATTATCGCATAAAGGAGGGCATCATATCCAGCTTAGCTGGGACTACCTATCCAGGCGCTGCACCCTTTCCGCTATGCGGAAATCCCGCTCCCGGTGGCTGATGATGATGACGCTTCTCCCCGCGAGCCTCCGCGCGATGGCGTCGAGGAGGGCCTCGGCGGTGGCGTCGTCCAGGCCCTCGGTCGGCTCGTCGAGGAGGTAGATGGGTGCCTCCTTCAGGAGGGCCCGCGCGAGGACCAGCCGCTGGAGCTCGCCCCCCGACACGGCCCTGCCCGTCTCGCCCACTATCGTGTCGAGCCCGAGGGGCAGCTTGGCCAGCAGGTCCCCGAGCTGGGCCGCCTCGCAAGCCGCGAGGAGGCGCTCCTCTAGGCCGGGTCCGCCGGGTCCGCCCCCGGGCGCCGCGGCGAGGAGGAGGTTCTCCCTGATCGAGGCGTGGTAGAGGAAGGGCGCCTGGGGCAGGGCCGAGAAAAATGACCGGGCCCTGTCCGGGCCGAGGGAGCGCAGGTCGAGGTAGCTCGCCGGGCCTTGGGTCCCGTTCCCGGCGACGAGCTCGATGGAGCCTTCCTGGTAATCCCAGAAGCGGAGAAGGAGGCTGAAGAGGCTGCTCTTGCCCACGCCCGAGGGCCCCGCGAGTCCAAGCCTCCCGCCTGCGGGGAGCTCGAGATCCAGCGCCTCGAAGATCGTCGGTAGCCCCGGGGCGTAGCGGAAGCCCAGGCCGCGGATGGAGAGGCCCAGGGCCGAGGCGGAACGGATCTCGGCGGCGGAATCGCTCGCCTTCGCCGCGGACCCGGCGGAGACGGCCGGCTCCGCATCCAATATCTCGAAGAGCCTTCTCGCGGCCTCGGCCATCTCGCCGGCCTTCTGGATGGCCGCGGGCAGGGGGAGGATGCACTCGAAGCTGGCCAGGACGAAGACGCTGAGCGCGGCCAGGTCGGCGGGGGGGAGGGCCCCCGCTGCGACGAGGCTGACGAGGACCAGGGAACCGCCCCAGACCGCGAGCGAGCTCGCGGCGCTCAGGCCGGCCTCGCCCAGGCCCCCGAGCGAATTGAGGCGGCGCTGGCTCTCGCACAGCCTCGCGTCGAGCTCTTCCATGAGGGCGGCGTGGGGGAGGGCGGCCCCCAGGACGACGAGCTCGGAAAGGCCCTCGATCTCCTCGACGATCGATGCGCGGAGCTCCGCCGAGGTCCGGACCTTGGCCCTGCCGGGGGCGGCCGCGAGGAGGGCGAGGAGGGCGGGGACGACGAGGCCCGCCGCGGCCAGGGCCAACCCGTCGATGAGGGCGAGCCGTCCGTCGAAGCGGGCTAGGAAGGGGAGGATGGCGGAGGCCGAGAGGAGGGCGACCGCGGCCGGCACGAGGCCGCGGACGTAGTAATCGTCCAGGCCGTCTATGTCTGCCCGTATCCTGGCGAGGAGATCCCCGCTCCTGTACTCCTCGAGGCGGGCGGGGGCCAGGGGGCCGATCCTGCGGTAGAACCAGAGGCGGAGGGAGGCCAGGATGCGGAAGGTCGTGTCGTGGTTGAGGAGTCTCTCCGCGTAGCGCCCGGCGGCGCGGATGATCGCGAGGGCGCGGATGCCGGCGGCCGGGAGGGTGTAGCCCATCGCGAGATTGAGGGAGCCCGCGATGGCCATCGAGGCGATGAACCAGCTCGAGAGGGCCAGTAGGCCGATGTTGGAGAGCAGCGTCGCGAGGGCAAGGGCCATGCCCAGGGCTATGCGTCCCTTGTGCGGGGCGAGCAGGGCCGCGAGGCGGAGGAGCCTCCTCACTTCGCCGCCCCGAGAACCAGGCTCCTGTCCAGGCCGGGCGCGCTTCGGTGCGTGGCCAGGATCAGGCTCCGCCCCTCGGCCAGGGCCCTGATCGACTCCCTGACCAGAGCCTCGCTCTCGCCGTCGAGGTGGGCGGTCGGCTCGTCGAGGAGGAGGAGGCCGGGCGAGCGGAGGAATAGCCGCGCCAGGGCCACCCTCTGGATCTGCCCGGCCGATAGGCTTCTCCCCCCCTCGCCGACCTGGGTGTCGAGGCCCGAGGGGAGGAGCTCGGCGAAGTCCAGGACATGGGACGCTCGCGCGGCCAGGGCGATCTCGCCCGAGCTCGCGCCCCGGCGCCCGAGCCCGATGTTGTAGGCGATAGTGCCATGGAAAAGGCTGGGGCGCTGGGGGAGCCAGGCCAGGTCCTCGTAGAGCTCGCTCCTGTCGATGAGGCCGAGCTCCCTCCCGCCCAGGCTGATGGAGCCGCCCTGGCAGGCGGCGAGGCCGAGGATGAGGGAGAGGAGGGTCGACTTCCCGCAGCCGCTGGGTCCCACGAGGGCCAAGCTCTCGCCCTCGGCCAGGGAGAAGCTCAGGGAATCGAAGAGGGGCCGGCCGGGGTAGGAAAAGGCCACCTGTCTGAATTCGACCGCCGTCCCCCCTCTCTCCCGCCGCGGGGAGCCCCGCGCGGCCGTGGGGCCGCCCTGCGCGCCGGCTTTCGCCTCGGTGCCGCCATCGCCCCCTTCCGCCGAGGGCGGCGCCTTCATCATGAGCTCGCGGATCTGCTCGGCGGCGCTCATGGCGCCCATGCGCGAGTGGTATTGGGCGCCCAGGCTGCGCAGGACCAGGAAGTACTCGGGCGCTATGAGGAGGATGAAGTAGCCCGGGAAGAAGCCCATCGTCCCCGAGAGGAGGCGCAGGCCCGTGAGGACGGCGACGATGGCTATGCTCACGGCGGTTATGAGCTCGAGCATGAACGAGGAGACGAAGGCTATGCGCAGGACGGACATGGTCGCGAGCCTGTACTCCTCCGAGCTGCGCTCGATCTCCTCGAGCTCGCGGCGCTGGGCCCCGAAGATCTTCACCGTAGCCAGGCCCCGCAGGGCGTCGAGGAAGCGGCCGCTTATGCGCGCGAGGCTGGCCCAGAGTGCCTGGTTCCTCGCGTGGGCCTCCTCGCCGATCACTATCATGCTCAACGGGAGGAAGACGGCGGTTAGGCTCAAGGCCAAGCCCGATATCCAGTCGAGGGGAAAGACCACCGCCAGGATGGTGAAGGGGAGGAGGCTGGCTATGGCCCTCTGGGGGAGGTAGCCGGCGTAGTAGCCCTCGAGGGCCTCGACCGAGTCGACGAGGACCTGGGAGGTCTCGCCGGCGCGCATGCGAGAGAGGGCCAGGGGCCCCAGGCGCCGCAGGCCCCCGATCAGGTCGCGGCGCAGCGCCCGCTTCACGACCGAGGCGCACTCGAAGCCCGACCGCTTGACCGCCCAGGCGAGGAGGACTCGGAGGGCCATTACGGCCAGGAGCTCCGCGAAGCGCGGGGCGAGTTCCCTGAGTCCCTCCCCCTGGAGGATGGCGCGGTTCCCTATCGAGGCGAGGAGGGCCGTCTGGACGATGAGGAGAATGCCCGATAGCTCGCCCAGGGCCACGGTGAGGATGAGGAGGGGGCGCGCCGGTCTTCCCCGCCCCGCGAGCCAACGCGAATCGCCTGCCATCGGAGCTGAAGTTTAGGTGAGATTCGCCTGGCATGCCAAGCGAGCCTGCGCCATACTGGTTCTGCAACCCGATTCGGCAGGGGGATCCCATGAGCGTAGAGCTGCTTTCCCGCATCCAGTTCGCGACGGTGGCGATATTCCACTTTCTCTTCGTCCCGCTGACCCTGGGCCTCAGCGCCCTGGTCGCCTTCATGGAAACGCGCTACGCGCAAACGGGCGACGAGGTCTATCTCCGGATGACCAAGTACTGGAGCCGGCTCTTCCTGATCAACTTCGCCGTGGGCGTGGTCACCGGCCTCACCATGGAATTCCAGTTCGGGATGAACTGGGCCGAGTACTCGAAGTTCGTCGGCGACATCTTCGGCGCCCCCCTCGCGATCGAGGCCACGGTGGCCTTCTTCCTCGAATCGACCTTCCTCGGGCTGTGGATGTTCAGCTGGAAGCGGGTGTCGAAGGGCGTCCACGCCGCCATCATGTGGGTCGTGGCCGTCGCGAGCACCATGTCCGCGCTCTGGATCCTCCTGGCCAACGGCTGGATGCAGAAGCCCCGCGGCTTCGAGATCGTGGCCGGCAGGGCGGTGCTCACCGATTTCGGCGCCCTCCTGTGGAACCCCTACGCCTGGATCAAGCTTTTCCACACGAGCATGGCGGCCTTCACCCTGGCGGGCTTCTTCATCATGGGCATCTCGGCCATCCAGCTCCTGCGAAGGAAGCAGGCGGAGCTCTTCAAGAAGTCCTTCCGCCTCGGGGCCCTCGTCGGCATAGCCGCCTCGGTCCTCGTCATCTTCGCCGGGGATTTCTCGGGCAGGCAGGTGGCCGAGTACCAGCCCACCAAGCTGGCGGCCATGGAGTCGCAGTGGAAGACCGAGAGCGCCGCGCCCTTCTACCTCCTCGAGCTACCCCAGCCCTCCAGGGAGCGCAACAGCGTCGAGGCCATAGCCATCCCCAAGATGCTCAGCCTGCTCTCCTACCACGATCCCGAGGCGACGGTGAAGGGACTCCTCGATTTCCCCGCCGACCAGCGGCCCAACGTGCCGGTCAGCTTCTGGAGCTTCAGGCTCATGGTGACCCTGGCCTTCCTCTTCGTCCTCCTGGCCCTCGTCTCGGTCTATCTCTCCTACAAGGACGGACTCGAAAGGAACCGCTGGTTCCTCTGGATAATGTCCTTCGCGATCATCCTGCCCTACGCGGCCTGCGAGCTGGGCTGGGTCCTCGCCGAGCTGGGGCGCCAACCCTGGATAGTCTACGGCCTGCTCCGGACGCGGGACGCCGTCTCGAAATCCATCAGCCCGGGCGACGTCCTCATATCGCTCGTGGGCTTCATCCTGCTGTACGGCGGCCTCGCGGCCGTGGATGTTTTCCTCATAGCCAAATACTCCGCCAAGGCCGAGGAAGCGAAGGGGGTGGCGAAATGACCTTGCAAGTCCTGTGGTTCGTGCTCTGGGGAACCCTGTGGGCGGTCTACTTCATGCTCGACGGCTTCGATTTCGGGGCGGGCATGCTGCGTAATTTCCTGGCCAGGGACGAGACCGAGCGCGGCCTCGCCCTCGCGGCCATAGGACCGGTCTGGAACGGCAACGAGGTCTGGCTCATCACCGCGGGCGGGGCGACCTTCGCCGCCTTCCCCGTGGTCTACGCCTCGATGTTCAGCTTCCTGTACCTGCCCCTGCTCCTCATCCTCTTCTCCCTCATCGTGCGCGGAGTCTCGATCGAGTTCAGGAACAAGTCCGAGGGGCGGCGCTGGCGCTCCTTCTGGGACTGGGCCCTCTGCGTTTCCAGCTTCACCGCCCCCCTCGTGCTGGGCTTGGGCTTCGGCAACATCTTCGAGGGCCTCGCCATGACGAGCTCGGGCTACAGCGGGGGCTTCTGGCCCCTCTTCAATCCCTACGGCCTGCTCACGGCAGCGCTCTTCATCGTCCTTTTCCTCCAGCACGGCGCGCTCTGGCTCGAGTTCCGCACGGGAGGGGAGCTCGCCAGGCGCTCGCGCTCCCTCGCCTCCGTACTATGGTTCATCGTCATGGGAGTCGCCGTCCTTTTCCTCGTCGCGACCGCCTTCTCCACCAAGCTATACGACAACTACCTGGCGCGGCCGGCCTGGCTCCTCGTCCCGCTCCTCGCCGTACTCTCCCTGGCGGCGGTGAAGCTTTTCCACTCGATGGAGAGGGCCCTTCCCGCCTTCGCGGCCTCCTGCGGGACCGTGCTCCTCGTCGTGGCGACCGCCCTCGTGGGCCTCTTCCCCAACCTGATTCCCTCGAGCCTCGACCCGGCGGCTAGCCTGACCGCCTTCAACTCCTCCTCGGGTCCCTACACTCTCAGGCTGATGACTATAGTCGCCCTCATTTTCGTGCCCATCGTCATCGTCTATCAGTTCCTCGTCTACAGGTTCTTCCGGGCCAAGCTGACGAAAGCCGACGCGGGGGAGGGCTACTGAGAAATCGAGAGCCTCCGCGATGGAGGCCCCCCGTCCCTCGGCTCACTTGACCCGGGCTATGCCCAGGCGGTCGAGAGTCCATTTCTCGTAGAAGCGCTCGGACACGCCCGTTTTCATCTTTCGGATGAAATATTTCTCGAAGCCTATCTTGGCCAGGTGGACCCAGCGACCCTGCTTCGCCCAGGTGACGTTGCGCGGCGGGATCTGGGGAATGGCGACGAAAGCCATGCCGCCGTCCCCGAAGTCGGCGAGGCATATCGCGTTCCAGGTGGGCACCGACTCGAGCATATAGCCGGTCTTGGGCTCGCCCGTGGGGACCGGGGTGGGCTCCTTGGGCGCTATTGCTATGCATACCCCCGCCGAATAGATGTTCGGGCATCTCTTGCTCCGCTGGTGCTCGTCCACCAGGACGAAACCTCGGGGGTTGCAGAGTTCGGGCACCGAGGCGACGGCGTCCACGCCCTTGAAGGCCGGGATTATCATCGCAAAGCTCTGGGCTATCGTGCGCTCCCCGATCTGGGCTCCGTCGGGCCCGTGCTCGGTTATCGGGATCTCCCTCTCTCTCGCTTCCTTTATCCGTGCGTTAACCACCCACGAGATGCTGCGCTCTCGCAGCTTGCTCTCGAGCATTCCCTTGGAGTCGCCCACGCCGCCCAGGCCGAGATGGCCGACATAGGGCTCGCTCGAGACGAAGGTCATGGGCACCTTGTCCCTGATCCCGCGCTTGCGCAGGTCGGTGTCGATGATGAAGGCCATCTCGTAGGCGGGGCCAAAGCAGCTTGCGCCCTGGGCGGCTCCGACGACCATGGGGCCGGGGTGCTCGAGGAACTCCTTGTAGCGCTCGTTGGCTAGGAGGGTGTGGTCGAGGCTGCAAATGGACTGGGTGTGGGATTCCGGTCCCACGCCGCCCCTAGGATGACGATATTCGCCATATCAGCCTCCGTTCGAGGGGATGAGATAGGAAGAACTATAGACGATGGATTCTCGGTAGGCCAGGAATCGGCGGGCGGAATGCGCGATCTCCCCTGGGACGGCCCTACTTCAGTCCCGGTTTCAGCTCGAAGGCGGGGCAGTGCTTCCCCGTGGCCCCGAAGACCTCGAACGAGGGCAGGTTACGGCTCTTGATGCCGAAGACGAGGCAGGAGCGCGGGAAGGCCGGTTCCCAGGTGATGCGGAAATGCAGGCACTTTAGGCAGTTCGGCGCTCCTGAGATCACTACCACCGCTCCTACGCGCTCGAATGTATGCCCTCGCTATATGCTTGTCTACGGCCCCGGAATTCCGTAAAGTGAGGGTATGACTCGGAATTCACTCATCAGGCGGCCGTTCCGCTATAGCTTCAAGAACCTCTCGATATGGCTCATCGCCGTCAACGTGCTGGTCTTCGCGCTGGAGTACCTCTTCCCGCAGGTCGGGGGATACCTGGCGATGACTCCGGCGCTCGTGCTCTCGGGAGCTGTATGGCAGCCGCTGACCTACATGTTCGCGCACGCCAACCTCACGCACCTCCTCGTGAACATGCTCGGCCTGCTCTTCTTCGGAACCGCTGTCGAGAAGGAGCTGGGCTCGCGGGAGTTCATCTTCTACTACCTCCTGATCGGCCTCCTCGCGGGCGTCTTCTCCTTCGCCGCCTACCTTTTCTCGGGCGGGGCCTACACTCCTCTCCTCGGGGCCTCCGGCGCCGTCTTCGCCGTCCTTCTCGCCTTCGCCACGCTGCAGCCCAACGCGCAGATCCTCATCTGGGGCCTGATTCCCGTCCGCGCCCCCGTCATGGTCATCGGCTACACGCTGATCGAGCTCTTCTCCCAGGTCATCGGCACCTCGAGCAACGTCGCCCACCTGACCCACCTCGCGGGCTTCGCCTTCGGCTGGCTGTACTTCCTCGCGCGCTTCGGCGTCAATCCCTGGCGACGGTTCTTCCCCCGCGGCCGATGAAGGCCCCGTCGCTCGCGCGGATCGGCCCAGCATTCGCGATGGCGCTGGCCCTCGCCGCCGGCGCCTCCGGGCCCTGCCGCGCGCAGTCCCCGTCCCCCGCCGGCAAGGAGCTGCTGCGCGCCGAGTTCTGGGCCGACATCGAGCCGGTGGCGGGCGTGGGCGACGAATGGCCGGTCGGTCCGCAGACCCTGCGCTCGCGCGTCCTCGACGAGTCGGCCTGGGTGTTCGGGGGCATGGTCTGGGGCTTCGAATTCAGGTATGCACCCTTCGACAAGACGAGGGCCATCCAGGAGCGCTTCGACCTCGCGCCCATCCAGTCCCTGGACGCGAAAGAGCTGTCCTTGGCCCCCGGCGCCCGGATGAGCACGCCGGACGCCTTTTATTCGTTCGTCGAATACGCTCCCGACGCCTCGCTGCTGTCGCTAATGGAGAGTTACGCGTACGACCCCTGGAAGGGCGCGCAGGGCATCGGGAAGGCCGACATGAGCCAGGGCGTCAAGGGCAGGCGCGCGGCCTACGTCGACGCCCTCAGGGCCGCGGTCCGCTCGTTGCTGCAGGGCCTGGAGCCGAACAAGCCGCGGCTGGTCCGGGGCAGGGTGGTCTTCGACAGGCCGCCCTCGATGGCTATCATCGGCGGCAGCTATACGGCCCAGGTGCGGGCCCGGGCGATGGTGATCGAGGTCATTCCCTACAAGGTGTATTGACGCGGAGAACGCATCGCCCGTGGGAAAAACCGCGTGCCGTAGCGGAAGAATTATTGCTCGTGCCCTAGCCGAATCTCCGCGCTTTCACTGAGAAGAAAGCCTGTCCTTCTCGGTCGCTTCGTGGAGGCGCTCGAGCTGTGCCATGATCTCGTCCACGATCGCCTGCTTCTTGTCCTCTCGGAAGCGATGCTCGTGCTTCACCTGCTCGCGGAAGGCGGGGCAGTCGATGACGGGGCTGACCGTGTAGATGACCCGGTCCTCGCAGACCAAGTCCTCCATCATCCCGCCCTCTGAGTTGAGGCGCAGGATATTGCCGTTGATCCCCACGAAGCACATCTTCGAGAACGACTTCACGTAAGACGAGATCTCCCGCACGCCCTTCTTGCTGTCGGGGTCCCAGGGCCGGTAGCGCGTGCCCGAGGGAAAGACGAGGACGAGGTTGCCCTGCTTCTTGAGCTCGTTGAGAGCCCTCATCGAGGCGAGGTTGACGGTAGTGCTCCTCATCATCTCGGCCAGGAGCTCCTTGGGGTCCTTGAAGTTGTCCTTGATGATCTCGAGGGATCGCGAGGGGTATACTACCAGCCTCGTATAGGCCTCGGTGAAGGCGAGGACGACGGGGCTGGACTCATTGAGCTTGATGCCGGCTATCGCGAGGAGGGAGTCGGCGATTGCCTGCCCCTCGGGCCCGGCCTGCCTGAGCAGGTAGTGGAAGACGGGAAGGTCGAAGTTGGAGTAGTGCTCGAGGAAGAGGATGCAGGGCTCTCCGGCGGAGGCGGCCGCGAGCAACTCCCGGAGATTCTCCAGCCCGCGAACGGTCGATCCCGGCAGTAGATTCTCGGAGATTATGGAATCGATGAAGGGCAGGATATCGGGGTTGCCCTGTTGGTGCACGTTCTTGTCGGAGACGGTCATTTGGCCGCGCGAAACGGCCATCATGCGCATTATGCGATCGCGGTACTTGCGGCTGATGGGTTCCAAAAAGGCCTCCTGACGGCAGGAGTATAGACAGCGACCCGCCATGTGTCAACTTCGCGGGCCGCTTTCCCTAATAGCCGTCCGACAGCGAGCGGTTGACGTCCTTCTGGTAGAGCTCCTGATAGACGTAGCTGCGGTTCTTGAGCTTCTCCTTGATATCCTTGGAGAAGGGCATGTACCGCCAGAAGATCCCGCGGATCTCCTTCTCGAGCTTCTGGATCCCCTCGGCCTCCTTGGTGATCCAGATGAGGTAGTCCTGGATGAAGTACTCCTTCACGTCGCCTCGGATCTTGCGGGACTGGAACCACTGGTAGTAGTTGCCCGTCAGGCCCTCTTCCATCCAGTAGTAGGAGGCCTTCTCCTTGGCCACCTGCCAGCGCAGGTCCGCGACCGCCGTGAGCACGGCGAGGCTGAGGTTCTTCGGGTACATCGGGATCGCGACGCGCCCGCGGCTCGTCGCCCGGTTGTGGTTGTCGAAGGGCTCCCAGCAGACGCCCGAGTCGCCGTAGCAGGGCACGAGGAGGACGAAGGGGACTATCCTGTTGAGGGCGCTCTTGTAGGGCCTGCAGAAGGCCTCGCAGTCTATCGACTCGATCCAGGCGAGGGCGTGCACGACGTTCTCCCGCGTGGCGATGTCCTTGATGCTCCCGTGGAAGTACTCGCGGGAGAGCAGCGGGAAATGGTTGCCCTGGCGGCCGATGCACAGCCTCGTCATCTGCCGGAGCGTGTCGAATTCCTGGGCGAGGGTCTGCATGTCCGCCTTGGCTTCCTGGCCGAGGGCCCCGGCCTTCTCCTGGACGGTCTTCAGGTCCTCGCCCGCCTTGTCGAATTCGCCTATCGTCTGCATGAGCTCCTTGTCCACCGCCAGCATCTTCCGGATGATGTCGTAGAGCTCGCCCATGGATTTCTTCTGCGTATCGTTGTAGGCCGCGGGCACGTGGAGCAGGCCCGGCTGGCTCTGGTGGCTGCAGATGCCGTCTACCCTCTCCTTGAGCAGGGACTCGAGCTGGCGCCTCTCCTCCGCCTTCGCCTTCATGATTCCCTCGGAGGCGTCGCGCTTGCCCTGGGCCCGCTGTAGGAGGAGGGCGAAGCGCGACTTGTCGTCGCCGTCCTTGGCCCTCGGCTTGATCTCGTCGGTGGCGCTCGCGCTCACGAGGCCCGTCGCCACGGCGCGCATCCACTCGTCGACGTAATAGACCGGCTCGTCGATCTGCTTCTCGTAGACGACCCGGTGGAAGATCTCGGCCATCTCGGGCGAGAGCAGGTTGGGGAGGATGGCCGCGAAGCGGACGGCGATCTTCTTGGGTATCGGCGACTGGGCGCCTATCGAATGGAGGGCGAGCTTGGAGGCGATGTACCAATAGGCGGGGATGAGCTGCTGGCGGTAGACGCCCTTGTCCTTCGGGTCGGTGGCCTTGAGGTACTTGCCCAGGAGCTCGTGGAGTTTCGTGGCCTCCTCGCCCTCGCCGCCGAGGACCGTCTTGTAGTAGGCCGGGTCCGCGAACCAGGCAGCCGGCTTCTCGGCTTCCATCTTCGTCACCTGGTCGAAGCCCTTGCGGGTCAGGTCCACGTCGAACTCGCCCTTGTCGCGGGGCTCGGCGTTCGGGTCCATGCCGCCGAAGAGCGAGGTGAAGTCCGGCGGCAGCGAAGTTCCAACGGGAGCCTTCTGCGTCCCCGGACGATATTCCTCGACCGAAGCTCCGATCAGGGCGGCAATCTCGGGGTCAATGTCGTCGGACACAGGCGTTCTCCGCTTCGTCCCGGCATGCCCCGCTGCTGCGGAGGCCCTGACTGCCGAGGCCGAATTTTACTAGATTGTATCGCTCCCCGCCCCGCCCTTCAAGGCACCGGCGCCCCTGGCGTCCAAGACCGACTTGATGAAGAAGAAGCCGACGATGATGAAGGTCGCCAGGGGGGAGAGCCACTCGGGGAGGCCGAGGCCGAAGGCCTCGCAGGTCATCACGGATCCCAGGGCGAGGATCGAGTACATCGCGCCGTTCTTGAGGAAGCGGTATTTCTTGATCCGCTCTATGTTGCCCACCGTGATCTGCCTGACGACTATCGCCCCGAGGCCGTTGCCGAGGAGGATGATGGGCACCGAGAGCGTGAAGGCGAAGGCGCCGAGGACCCCGTCTATCGAGAAGGTCAGGTCGATTATCTCGAGGTAGAGCAGTTTGGAGATGTCGGACATCGCGGAGCCGAGGAGGCTCGACTCCTGCTTCTCCGCGTTCTGCTTGAATCCGCTGGTGACGAAGAAGGCGGTCGAGCCGATGGTTACCGCGAAGGCGAGCTTGCCGCCCGCCTCGGAGCCGAACCATACCAGCGCGCAGATGAGGAGGGAGGCCGCGGCGTAGAACCACACTCCCTGCCGCATGAAGAAGCGCTCGCCCGGCAGGCCGAAGGCCTTGGGTTCCTGGAAGAGCCAGTGGAGGAACAGGAGGAGGAGGAAGACCCCTCCCGCCATGAGGAGGACCGGCTTGGCCGATTCGATCGCCTCGCGCACGAGGGGGTCGCTCGAGAAGGCAGCCATGAAGGCGCCGATCGGGCCGAGCCCGGGCAGGGTTCCCCAGACTATGAGCCAGGGCAGGAGTCCCCTGACGGCGAAGACCGCGATCAGGATGCCCCAGGTGAGGAACCACTTCCTGGCCTTCTTGCCGAGCCCTCCGAGGACTTCGGCGTTGATGATCGCGTTGTCCACGCTGGACACCGTCTCGAAGAGGCAGAGGCCGGCGACCGTTATGAGGATCGTTAGGATGGGCATGGCCCACTATAGCCCGAGCCCTCCGGCGCGGGCAATCAGCGGAGCAGCATCTTGATGAACCAGGGCCTGGAAATGCCGACGGCTCCGTGGGCGCAGAGCTCGTGGCAGCAGAAGCACCTGATGCAGAGGCTCAGGTCGACGGACGGCCTCCCGTCCTTCATCGCGATGGCCTTGGGCGGGCATGCCTTCGCGCACATGCCGCAGCCCAGGCATTTTTGCCATTCGAAGGTGGGCTTTGGCTTGATGACGTTATTGAGCCGCTTCTTCAGGAATTTCGGGAGGAGGATGGCGTAGAAATTGAAGGCGACCTTAACGGTCGGCTTCTTGAAGTCCGCGACGCGGACCTCGTCCGGATTCTCGCCCAGGACGGCGATGGCCCCGGCCCCGGACGGGCAGAGCCCGCGCTCGATAGACTTGCGGATCGTCGGGACCTGCCTGGCCTTGAGCCCGATGAGGTCGGCGGCGACCGCGTCGAGGGCGAAGGGATTCGCGCTCGAAATGACGAGGCCTACCTTCCTCGGCGTCCCGTTGGTCGGGCCGTAGCCCTCCATCCCGATGATCGCGTCCATGACGGTGAGGCAGGGCTTGGCGAAGAGGCAGAGATCTATGAGGAGGTCGGCGAATTCCTCGCTGTCCTCGAAGCGCAGGTGGTACTCGGCCTTGTAGCTTCCCGGGATGATGCCGAAGAGGTTCTTCACCGCCCCGCTGTATACCGTCATCATGTGGGTCTTGATCCTGGGGATGCTGATGACCTTGTCGGCCTCGAGGAGGGGCCGTATCGTCTTGACGAGCTTGATTACCCTGCCCTCGGGGTAGGGGACGTCCACCGCCTCGGTGTCGTAGTTCAGCTGCGCCCCACTGGCCTCCGCGGCCTCCGTCATGCCGCACGTCTCATACACCGACTCGAGGGTCTTCCGGGTGTAGAAATGGTAGCCGCCGGGGCTGTCGCCGATGACGGGCTTGCCCCCGGCCTCCTTCACGAGCTCGGCGACGGCGCGGGCTACGGCGGGATGGGTGGTGGTGGCCTTCTCGGGCCTGCGTTTCATCAACAGGCTCACCTTGAGGAGGACCCTCTCGCCGGGCCGGATGAATTTCCCGATGCCGCCCAGGAGGTCGATCGACCGCGCGACGGCGCTCTTGACCTCGGCATACTCGTAATCGCCGCATCGCGCAATCGCGACTTCGCTCATCCCAGCCTCCCTCATCGGACCACGGCCAGCGCCGCATCGATCGCGAGGCCCGAGGCGATCGCGAAGACGAGGTTGAAGGCGATGTACAGCATGAAATTCCTCGTCCCGAGGAGGATCTTGACCGCGCCCAGGTTCGTGAGCTTGGTCGCCGGGCCGCTGATCATGAAGGCGATGGCCGACCCGGGCGACATGCCCATCTCGAGGGCGGCCTTCAGCAGCGGAATCGTCCCGCCCCCGCAGAGATAGGCGGGCACCCCGACCGAGGCGGCGATGACCGGCCCGAAGCCCGATCGGGGACCGAGGCTCGTGGCAGCCCATTCCCTCGGGAAATACTGGTCGAATAGGGCGGTTAAGGCGATGCCTCCGAGGAAATAGGGCGCAGTCTTGTAGAGGCCCCTCCAGAGGCTCGCCGCGAAATCCCGTGCCGAGGGGACTTTCCCCCGCTCGCCGCGCTCGGGGAAGACGCCCAGGTCGAAGAGCCTCCGATTCCCGAACAGGTATCGGACGGCCAGGCCGGCCGCCGCGCCCGCGGCGAGACAGGCGCCGAGCCTCATGATGGCGATGGGCAGTCCCAGGGCCAGGCTAAAGGCGAAGAGGTTCGGATTGATGAGAATGGAGGAGATCATGAAAGCGGCGAGGAGGTACTGGGGCGCCCCTCCTCGAGCCAGCGAGGCGAGGAGGGGGATGGTGCCGTACATACAGACCGGCGAGGCCGCGCCTAGAAGGGCGGCGAGGAGGCTCCTAGGCAGGGCATGGTCCGAGCCCCCGAGCCGCGCGACGGCCCCGGATATCCTCGCCCCGAGGAACACCGAGACCAGCGAGCCGATGACCAGACCGCAGGCCCAATAGGGGGCTATCCTCGCGAACTGGACGGCCACGAGCTCGGCCAGGTGGGCGGTTTCCCAGGTCCCTGTCATCATCCCCTCATTTCGCCCTCTTGAAGCTGCTCTTGAAGTCCATCTTGATCTCGTCCAGCTTGGCGCCCACGACTTTGATTTTCGCGAGATCGGATACGCCGAGCCCTTGAGCGGCCGCGAGCTTGACGTGGGGAACCTGACTGAGCGCGAAGCCCATGAAGGTCAGGGCGACCGTGTCCAGCGCGACGGGATCCCTCCCCGCGAGGACTATCTCGGACTTGACGGGCGTATTGTATACCGGGCCATAGCCCTCGCCGCCCACCACGCCGTCGATCACCGCGAAATCGGGCATGCGGATCATGTTCAGGTCGACGATGATCTCGGAGAGCGGAAAGCTGTGGAGGCCGTTCTTGTCGCCGTAGCCCCCGTAGATCTTCTCCGACGGGATGCCGAAGCTGTTCTTCAGGGTGAGGGAGACGACGGCCTCGGGGATGGAGTGGGTTTTGAGCTTGGGAACCTCTATCAGGACGTCGGCGTCCATGACGATCTTGGGAATGAACAGGCTTCTCCCGACGAGGCTCTTGGGGGGCTTGAGCTCGTAGCAATCCTTCTTCTCGCAGGAGTTGAAGTTGAAGAGTTCCACCCCCTTGATAGTGTCGTATTTGCTGATGGCGGCGTGGGTCTTGCTGAAGGAATCGCCTTGGAAGCCTCCCTCGGCGATTATTATCCGCGAAGGCTCCAGGGCTTTGAGCATGTCGACGAGGGTCGCGACGACCCGGTAATCCGTAGTCTTGGGATCGTCCGGGAAAGGCCCCGTGCAGAGATTCGGCTTGATCAGGACGACATCGCCCTTCTTGACGAGGCCGGTCAGGCCCCCGGCGTTTTCGATGGCCGTTCGGGTGGCGACCGCATAATCGCCTCCCCGGCCGATCCCGACGATTGGCTCGGGCGAGAGATCCGGCAGTGGCTTGACCACGGGGACGGCGCCGAGGGCGAGGGGTGCGAAGGCGAGTGCGATCGCCAATGCGAGCAGGTTTCCGGATCTTGGTCTCACGAGCATGACCGACTCCTTTTTTGCGGCTCAGAAAAAGGCCGAGAGGCTGAGGATGGCGGTGATTGCCGCGAAATAGGCGAAATAATAGAGCATTCCCTTGGGCTTCAAGATCAGGGCCAGCGCGGCGAGCGCGGAGAAATCGGTGAGGGTCGCCAGGATCCTCATCGCCAGGAGGAAAAAGGGATTCTCCACGTTGCGCCTCGCGAAGAAGGCAGGCAGGAACGCGGTGGCCGGGCTCGCATAGAGGAAGCCGATGACGGCGCCCAGAGCGTAGCGGCGGAAGGCCGTGTCGGCCAGGGCCCCTGCCGCGAGGCAGGCCAGGGACGCGGCGATGGCCGGGAGGGCGGAACGCGGCCTGGGACGGAAGACGCTCGTCTCGCAGGGCCTCGCTCGCAGCGCGAGGAGGCCGCCGAGGCTCCCCGCCGCGAGGGCTAGGATAATGCGGCCATAGCCCGTCCTCCAGATAAAAGTCGGATCCGTGAACGGCACGAGAGAATTGAAGAGGGCGTTGGCGCAGAGGAAGGGGACGGCGAGCGCGAGATCGAGGCCGGCGGCCAGGGCGAAGGCCGCCATGGGCGCGGCGCCCCAGAGGCCGAGGGGGAGCAGGACCCCTAATCCGGACGCGGAGAGCGTTCCTGCGAAGGCGGCCAGGCCGGAGGCGTTCCCGATCCCCGCGCGGATACGGCCCGCCTTGGCCAGGCGGTAGATCGGAAGGGCGAGTGCGCAACCTGCCACGAATTGGATGAGGCTCGATCCGAAGCCGGCGAGCGAGTACGAAAGGAAAGCGAGCATATCGCGGGAGTATAGCATCCCTATTCGTCCGCTCGGCCAATAAAAAAGGCCACCGCGTCGCGGTGACCTTTCTTACTCGTGGAGGTGGCCGGAATTGAACCGGCGACCTCTTGAATGCCATTCAAGCGCTCTAGCCAACTGAGCTACACCCCCGAATCGAACGGATGGCATCTTATCTGAAGGCTTTAACCCATGTCAAGCGGACTCAGGCGATTCGCGCGCGTGATTCGAATCCCGAAGCATCCTCTCCTTGTTGCTCGACCCCCCGGCAGTCCATACTATAGTAGTGAAATCACCAGAATACGGCCTAGCCATCTGCGCGCTCGGCCTCGAGAAAGTATGCCAGAACGAGATCGAGCGCATCGGCCTCGAGGTAGCGGGCAGGGAGCCGGGCCGGGTGCGCTTCGCCCTCGGCGTCCGGGGCGTGGACGATGCCGAAAAGGCCGCCGCTTCCCTCATGCGAGCCAACCTTTGCCTGCGCACCGCCGAGCGCGTCCTCGTGGAGGCCGGCCGCTTCCGCGCCCTCGATTTCGACCAGCTCTTCGAGACGGTCCGGACCCTGCCCTGGGAGCTCTACTTCCGCCGCGAGGACAAGCTCGTCATCGAGCGGGTGCGCATCAAGGATTCGCAGCTGGCGGCGCAGACCTCGGTTCAATCGGTGGTCCACAAGGCGATCTACGAGCGGCTGCTCTCGATATACAAGATCATCCGCATGCCCGAGACGGGCAGGGAGCGGGGCCTGCGCGTCTATCTCGACACGAACGATTGCGTCCTCGGGCTCGATACCTCGGGCGAGGCGCTGCACAAGCGGGGCTATCGCCTCGCCGTGGCCCAGGCCCCCCTCAAGGAGACCATCGCGGCGGGCATCCTCCTCCTCTCCGGCTGGAACCGCCGCCTGCCCCTGCTCGATCCCTTCTGCGGCTCGGGCACGATAGCAGTCGAGGCGGCCCTCTTCGCGATGGACCGAGCGCCCGGCCTGGGCCGCGCCTTCTCCCTCGAGGACATGCCCCTCGCGCTGGGCAGGGGCATGTCCTCGGCAGGCCCCCTGGCCGCCGAGACGGAGGCCGCCAAGGCCCGCGTGCGTCGGGACGCCGATTTCCGGATCGTCGGCAGCGACGCCGATCCCCGCGCCCTCGAGGCTGCCAAGGCGAACGCCGCCCGGGCGGGCGTCGCCGCCGGGCTGGAGTTCAGGCTCGCCAAGGCCGAGGACGCGAAGCCCGAGTACGAGGTCGGCAGCTTCCTGTGCAATCCGCCCTACGGCGAGAGGCTCGGCACCGTCGAGGAGGCCGAGGCCACCTACCGCGCCCTCGGCGAGACCGCCGAGCGCTTCTCGGGTTGGGGCCTGGGCTTCGTCACCAACAGGCCCGACTTCGGGGACTATTTCGGCCGCTACGCCACCGTGGCCCACAAGGTGATCAACGGCGCCGAGGAGCAGTGGTTCCACTGGTACCCGGCGGGCTCCGAGGGAGATCCGGGGCGCAAGCCCGAAGAGAAGCAGGCCGCGCGATTGGAGGGGTCGCGACGGCCCTCGGGCAGGCGCCCGAACGATAGGTCGCGCTCGCAACCCGAGGGGGCGCGAAAGCCCGAGGGCCCGGGAAGGCCGTGGGTGGGGCCGGACAAGCCGGGCTGGAAATCCAAGAAGCCGCCTCGCTAGCAGTATATTGATGGCTCAAGGAGGCGACCGAAGCCCATGCACACTCACGACGAGCAATACGGATACTGCGATCTTTCGGGGAACGCCTTGGAGCCCGAGAGCGCGTCGATAGTCGTTTTCGGCGCCACGGGCGACCTCGCCCGCAGGAAGATCTTTCCCGCCCTCTATAACCTCGAGCGCACGGGCATCCTCCCCGCGGATACCCGCGTAATCGGCTTCGCGAGGAGGGAGCTCACCCGCGAGCGATTCGCGGCCCAGTTGCGCGAGGCCTGCGCCCTGTACTCGCATTCGAAGCCCCTGGACGTCGAGGCCTGGGAGCGCCTCGCGGGCCGCATCTCCTATCTCCGCGGCTCCTTCGACGACGAAGGCGCCTACCGCGACCTCGCGCTACGCCTTGCCGAGCCGGGCAGTCCCGCGAACGCGCTGTTCTACCTCGCCGTCGCGCCGGAGGAGTTCGCGCCGGTCGCGCGCGGCCTCGCGGCCGCCGGCCTCGGCTGCGACGCTGTTCGCCGCGCGGCGGGCTCCTGCGGCCCCGCGCGTCGGCTGGTGGTGGAGAAGCCCTTCGGCCGCGACCGCGAGAGCGCCCGCGCCCTCAACGCCGTCCTTCAATCCTGCTTCGCCGAGGACGATATATTCCGCATCGACCACTATCTTGGCAAGGAAACCGTGCAGAACCTCCTGTACTTCCGTTTCGCCAACTCGATATTCGAGCCTCTCTGGAACCGCAACCACATCGAGTCCGTCGAGATCGACGTGCTCGAGACGGGCGGCATAGGGACGAGGGGAGGATATTACGACAGGGCGGGAGCCGCCAGGGACATGCTGCAGAACCACCTCATCCAGCTGCTCTGCCTCGTCGCCATGGAGCCCCCCGCGGGCCTCGATCCCGAGTCCGTGCGCAACGAGAAGGTGAAGGTTCTGAAGTCCATCCGGGACTATTCCGCGCCCGAGCTCCTCGAGCGCTCTAGGAGGGGGCAATACTCCGGATACGCCGCCGAGGACCGCGTCGCGCCTGGCTCGGCCGCCGAGACCTTCGTGTCCCTGCGGCTCGAGGTCGATAACTGGCGCTTCGCAGGGGTGCCCTTCAAGCTCCGGACGGGCAAGGCTCTCGACAGGCAGGTGAGCGAGATCCGCGTCACCTTCCAGCGCCCGCCGGCCACCCTGTTCGCCGGCTACTGCGGCGAGCTCCTCTCCCCGAACGTCCTCACCCTCAGGATCCAGCCCGACGAGGGCATGTGGCTCGGCTTCAACGCCAAGGAGCCGGGAGCGGCCCGCGTCGCGCCCAAGGAGCTTCGCTTCGCCTATCGCGAGCGCAACGACGACTACTTCCCCGAGGCCTACGAGCGGCTCATAGCCGACGCCCTGGCCGGGGACTCGACCCTGTTCATCCGCTCCGACGAGACCGAGGAAGCCTGGCGGATAGTCGACGCGCTCGAGTCGGCATGGGCCGCTGGCCCCGCGCCCCTGCCCTACCCGGCGGGCTCCTCGGGGCCTTAGTCGGCGCTCACGGGCTCGACGCACTCGCGGATCGGGAAGATGATCGCCATCCGCGATCCGCCGCGCAGGGGGCCGGCCCCGCAGCGGCGGGCGAAGGACTCGACGAGGGCGATCCCCGCCGCCCCCGCCCTGGTCGTCAGGTCGAGCCCGTCGTCGCTCTCGGTGGCCAGCTCCAGCCCCTCCGGCACACCGTAGGCCTCGATCCTGGCCTTGGCGCCGTTCATCGACGCCCAGCGCGCCATCTCCATCGCTATGAAGACGAAGGTCTCGATGCTGCCGTGCGGGAGGCGGAGCAGGGAATCCGACTCGCAGAACGCGGAGACTCCCGGCCCGATGCTATAGGCTACCCTCTCGAGCACTAGCGACACGGGCCAGCCCCCTTCGGGCTCCGCCACGCTAAGCAGCTCGTAGGAAAGCGCGAGCGCGTCCACGCGCGCCTTGATCGCGTCGAGCACGCCGAAGGTCCTTGCGTCTGCGGACTGGGATTCCAGCGCGAGCACCGATTGCAGTATCTGGAGGATGTTGTTGACGCGGTGGTCGAGCTCGTGGACTAGGCGGTCCCTATCCTTGAAGTGCCGCTCCACCGCGTCCAGGTCGTGCATGACGACGGTGTATCCGCCGTCCGGCTCGGGCAGGAGGTCCACCTTGCCGAAGCGCTTCTCGCCGGTGATGTGGACGATGCGCTTCGAGAAGGAGACGGCCTCGCCCGCCAAGGCGCGCTTCAGGAACGGCATTACCTCGTCGAAGAGCTTCTCTCCCCACAGCTCCCGGACGTGCATGCCGATCATCGATTCGGGCGTCCGGCCCAGGAGCCCGGCGTAGGCCTTGTTGGCGTAGCGGCAGCGCAACTCGGAATCCGTCGACCCGATGTATTGCGGCAATAGGTCGAGCATCCGCTTCGAGCTCTCGTCCATGGGCGGCTCCTTGCCGGTAATCCGGCTCGCCGTGCTTGATGACGATCTCGTGAAAATGGCAGGGGGATACGAAGTGCGCGAAGCCTTATTTTACCTGCCGCCGAAGGCGCTAGCCCACGGCATTATTTCATGCTAACCCTTTGCCGCGGCATTTGCAAATTCCAGGGTAAAAAAGAGGCGATTCCGCGGCATTTGCGCCGGCTGCCGGCGCGCCGTATACTGGCGGCATGACCGTTAAGACATTCAGGGGCGAGGACGCGTGGATCGAGGCCGCCCTCGCCGAGCTGCTCGCCGCCGCGCTCTCGGCGCGCGCCGAAGGCCGGGACTCCCTCGCCCTCGTCCTCGCCGGCGGCTCTACGCCGGAAGGCCCCTATCGCGCCATGGCGGCGCAGGGCCTCGCCGGCCTCAGGGTAGATCTCTGGCTGGGCGATGAGCGCGTGGTTCCCGCCGCCGATCCCGCGCGCAACCTCATCATGGTCGAGCGCGCATTCGCCGATTGCTCCTGGGATTTCCCTCCGCGCCTCCGCGCCTGGCCGGAGGCGGAGACCGAGGCCCAGGCGATCTCAGCCAGCGCTCTCTACGAGGAGGAGCTGGCCGCCTCTCTCGGAAGCGCCCCCGCCTTCGATCTGGCCCTTCTCGGCCTCGGCGCCGACGGCCACACGGCCAGCGTTTTTCCGAGCCGAGCCGGCTCGGAGGATGAAGGCGCTGGTCGCCTGGTCGCAGTTACCCGTTCGCCCCTGCCTCCGCCCCTCCGCATGACCCTGACCCTGGGCGCCCTCAGGGGCGCTCGCAGGCGCGTCTTCCTGGTCAGGGGATCGGACAAGCTCCCCGCCCTCGCCAGGCTCGAGGCCGAGGACCCGGCGATACCCGCCTCCGCCCTCGCCGGGCCCGGGGCGATCGCCCTCTACCTGCGTTAGCCGCGCTCGGCATTCTCCAGGTTTGCTACGATCTTGCGGAGGCTTCTCTCGAAGGCGGCGATTTCGGATTCGCCGAGGCCGCGGTAGAAGAGCTCGGTCATCTTTTGCGAGGCCTCGCGGTACTTCGATTCGAGGGCGCGGTTGGCCTCCGTGCGCTCGATCAGGACTACTCGCCTGTCCTCGGGCGAAGGCGAGCGCCGGAGTAGCCCCGCTGCCTCGAGGCGGTCGAGCATGCTCGTCAAGGTCGAGGGCTCCAGGGCGGTGGCCTTGGACAGGGCGGTCGCGCCCATGTCCCCCGATTCCCAGAGGGCGAAGAGGATCCGGCCCTGGGCGGGGTTGATGGCGGCGAGCGAGGTTCGCTTGAGGATGCGCGCGAACACGCGCCCGCCGATCTGGTGGGCCTTCGCGACGAGGAAGCCTCCTTCCGAAGGAGGGCCGGCCCCTTCCCGCGCTTCGCTCACAATTCCACGTCGAAGGCGCCGGAGGCGTGCCATCCGCGGGCCCGCACCGGATCGACGCGGAGGACCGTGTAGTCGGGGTCCGTGGGGCCCTTCGGGTAATACATTTCCCAGCCCTCGACCCAGAGGGCGGCCTTCGCGCCTGCGTCGACCACCGCCCGGCCGGAGAGGCATAGGCCCGTGAATTCTGCCGGGATCATGAAGTAGACGCTGACCCAGGGTTCCGCCGCGGACTGGCGCGCCTTAACCGAGGAGGTATTCGTACCGAGGTAGACGGAGAGGCCCTTGTCCCTCTGGTACTCGGCGAGACTCGGGAAGCGCCTGTCGTCGCGTAGGTTGAAGAGGGCCCGGACGTGGGGATAGGGCTCCGCTCCGGTCGTGGCCAGGGCGAGCATGTCCGCCCTCCTCATGGTATCCAGGGCGAGGGTCTCGAGCTGCTTTGAGTCCATGTTCCGCTCCTCGATAAAGGTTTTATATAATATATTACTATATCGAAGTATTAGGTCAAGTCCACAAGGGAGGTCAAAGCTTTATAACACTTAGCTTATGATCGGAGCCTACTGTGCGGCGAGCTGCCTTCGGGCGAAGGCCAGCTTCTCGCGCGCGTGGAAGGTTCCGCCTCCCTCGTGGTTGTTATAGGGGTATACCTTGATTTCCTTCGGCCCCGCATGCCAGTTATAGGCGGCGTAGACCGTGGAGGGCGGGCAGGTCATGTCCATGAGGCCGACGGAGTAGAGGGCGGGGGCCCTGGTCCTCGCCGCGAAATTGACGCCGTCGAAGTAGGAGAGGGTGCGGAAGGAACGCTCCTCCGCGTCGCGGTGGACTTTGAGGTAGCGGACGATCTCCCCGTAGGGGTCGGAGTCGGTGATCTCGGTGGCCCGGCGATAGTGGCAGAGGAAGGGCACCTCGGGCATTAGGAAGCGGACGTGGGGGGAGAGGGCCGCGGCAGCGATCGCGAGGCCACCGCCCTGGGAGCCGCCGGCGACGCCGATCCTCTCCGCGTCGACGGCGGGATGGGCCGCGGCCGCCTCGACCGCCCTCGCGGTATCCGTCATGATGCGGCGGTAGTAGTAGGTATCCGGTGACTCGATGCCGCGCGTCATGAAGCCCGGGGCCGCCGGGCCGGAGACCGCCTCGTCGGGGGTATCGCCCGGCGACCAGCTGGAGCCTTGGCCCCGGCTGTCCATCACGAAATGGGCGTAGCCGGCCGATGCCCAGAAGAGGAAGTCCCAGGGGAAGGCCCGGCCCCCGCCGTAGCCGATGTACTCGACGACGCAGGGCAGCCGTCCGCCGCGGGAGGAGGGGAGGGAGGGCCGCAGGCCCGCCGCCGGGAGGATGAGCCAGCCGGCGACGCGCTGGCCGCCGTAGCCCGAGAACGAGACGTCGTAAGCCTCGACCGCGTCGAGCCCCGCGGCGTAGGGGACGAAGCGCGGATCCAGGGGATGGCGCCCGGCCTCGGCGAGGGTCGAGTCCCAGAACGCGTCGAAATCCTTTTCCTCTCGGCGCTCGGGCTTGTAGTCGGGGAGTTCGCCACGGGGAAGGTCGAAGAAAGCCATGCTGTTCACCTCTGCGAGCGACACTAGCATGGCGCGCGGCGGCTCGCAATCGGCGGTTCAGCCTACGAAAAGGCCGTCCCACGGGACGGCCTTTTAGGGTCCATCGGAGTCGGGCCTAGACGGTTTCCTTTCAGTCGGCGGAGACTTCAAGTCTCCGCTATACGCAGGTTGCCGAAGGCAACCCATACAGTCATTATCCTTACAGTCAGCGGAGACTTCAAGTCTCCGCTATAAGCAGGGTCTTCGCGTCCAATTTCAGCTTGAGGTCCAGGGGATTCATCCGGCCGTGGTCCTTGACGACGGTGAAATGGATGTACTCGGCCTTGGGCTCGAGTAGGATGAGGACCGAGATCGAGTCGAGGCAGTCCTTGAGGAGGACGGGGAAGTTGTTCTTGTCCAGCTGGGGCTCGTCCCCGGCGAGGGTGGCCGAGTACCAGACCTCGAGGCCGGCCTCGGCGGCGAAGTCCTTGACCTTGGCGAGGCGGTCGCCCGACGCGCCCTTCGTGAAATCGTAGCCGTCGACGATGAGGGTGCTCGCCTTGAAGCCGCCCTCGTTGACCATTGCGCGCAGGGAATGGACGATCTGGTCGATCGTGACCGCCTCCTGGGCGAAGTTCATGATCACCCGGTTCTTGACCAGGCCGTCCTTGATATCGCCGAACTTCTCGAGGTTCCTTCGCTTGGCGAGCTCGGAGAAGATGTTCTCGTACCAGGAGATGACGTAGCTCGTATGAGCCGTGAACGAAACGTGGATGACCTTCTCGCCCTGGAGGAGCTTGTCAAGGGCGAGCTGCACCAGGACGCTCGTCTTTCCGATGCCCTTGCGGCTGGCGATAACGCCGATATTGCCCGCCTTGAGTCCGCCCTCGATGGACTTCTCAAGGAGGCGGACCGGACTCTTTGCGATGAGCTCCTCTTTAAGCATATAGACTCCTTGTACTCGTCAGTATAAACCAATTCGCCCGTCCGGGCAAAAGCGTATTTCGGTAGCGAATCCTTTGAGAAGGTCTACCGCGAAGTCACGCCAAGTAACACGAGGGAATAGGGGAGAACCCAGTCCTGCCTGCGACTCTTTCGCGTTCCTTCACGCCCCTTCGCGGATAGTTCCTGTATCCCTATCCGATCCTTTATTATTTCTGCTCGGCGCGGCGCTTCTCGAGGTAGTCCTTGCGCAGCTGCTCGGAGACGTTGGTCGGCACCTTGCCGTACTTGAGGAATTCCATCGTGAACTCGGCCTTGCCCTGGCTAAGGGAGCGGATCACCGTGGAGTAGCCGAACATCTCGGAGAGCGGCACCTCGGCCTCGACCTTGCAGAAGGCCCCGTTCTCGCTGGAGGAGGAGATGAGGCCGCGCCTCTGGTTGATGGAGGCGAAGAAGTTGCCCTGGAACTCGGTCGGGCCCTCGACCTCTACCTTCATGATGGGCTCGAGGATGACGGGCTTGGCCTTCTCGTAGGCCTCGCGGAAGGCCCCGATGGCGGCCAGCTGGAAGGCTATGTCCGAGGAGTCGACCGCGTGGGAGGCGCCGTCGTTGACCGTCATCTTCGTGTTGACGATGGGGAAGCCGATGAGCGAGCCCTTCTCGATGGATTTCCTGAAGCCCTTGTCGCAGCTAGGGATGAATTCCTTGGGGATGGCGCCGCCCTTGACCGCGTCGACGAACTCGTAGTTCTTCTCCTCGCCCGGCTCCATGAAGCCGGCGACCCGGCCGTACTGGCCCGATCCGCCCGTCTGCTTCTTGTGCGTGTAGTTGAAGTCGGAGCGCTGGGTGATGGCCTCGCGGTAGGCGACCTGGGGCATGCCGGTGACGACCTCGCACTTGTACTCGCGCTTCATGCGCTCGACGTAGACCTCGAGGTGGAGCTCGCCCATCCCGCGGATGATGGTCTGGTTGGACTCGGGGTCGATGTGGACGCGGAAGGTCGGGTCCTCTTTGGTGAAGCGGTTGAGCGCCTTGCCCATCTGGTCCGAGGACTTCTTGTCGACCGGCTCGATGGAGAGGGAGATGACGGGCTCGGGCACGTACATGGAGGTCATCGCGTAGTTGAGGTCGGGGTGGCAGAAGGTGTCGCCCGATGCGCACTCGACGCCGAAGAGGGCCACGATGTCGCCGTTGTAGCCCTCGCTGATGTCCTCCATCGCGTTGGCGTGCATGCGCACGAGGCGGCCGACCTTGAACTTCTTGTGCGAGCGGGTATTGAAGAGCTCCGTGCCCTTCTTGATGTCGCCCTGGTAGATGCGCACGTAGGTGAGCTGGCCGTACTGGCCGTCCTCGAGCTTGAAGCCGAGGGCGACGGTCTTCTCGGCCGGATCGGCCTTGAGGACCACTTCCTTCTCGGCGTCGTCCAGGTCGAGGGCAATGTTCACGACCTCGGTGGGGTCGGGGAGGTAGCGGGTGACGCCGTCGAGGAGGACCTGGACGCCCTTGTTCTTATAGGCTGAGCCGACGAACACCGGCACGAGCTGCTCGGCGACGCAGCCGGCGCGGACGGCCCTGACGATCTGGTCGTTGGTCGCGGTACCCTCGAGCACCGCCTCCATGAGCTCGTCGTCGTACATCGAGGCGGACTCGAGGAGCTCCTCGCGGTACTTCGCGGCGTCGTCCACGAGGTGGGCGGGGATCTCGGCGTAGCGCAGGTCCTCGCCGTTGTCGCCGTCGAAGTAGACTGCCTTCATGTCGATGAGGTCAACTATGCCCTCGAGCTTGTCCTCGAGGCCGATGGGGATGGTGAGGAATACGGGATTGAGGCCGAGCTTCTCGGCGAGCTGGGCCTTCACCTTGAAGGGGTTGGCGCCCGTTCGGTCGCACTTGTTTATGAAGGCGAGGCGGGGAACGTGGTAGCGCTTGAGCTGGCGGTCGACGGTGATGGACTGGGACTGGACGCCGGCGACCGCGCAGAGCACGAGGATGGCCCCGTCGAGGACGCGCAGGGACCGCTCGACCTCGATAGTGAAGTCGACGTGGCCCGGGGTGTCGATCAGGTTGATGTTGTAGTCTTTCCAGTCGACGTTGGTTGCCGCCGACTGGATCGTGATCCCGCGCTCGCGCTCGAGGTCCATCGAATCCATCGTCGCCCCGACGGCGTCCTTTCCGTGGACCTCGTGGATCGCGTGGATCTTGTTGCAATAAAAGAGGATACGCTCGGAAAGCGTAGTCTTGCCGGAATCGATGTGCGCGCTGATGCCGATGTTGCGCATCGTGTGGATGTCGATAGCCATATCAATCTCCAGGGGGGCAAAAGCTCGAGCTTTCCTAGAAAGCTCTGCGTTATTTCGCCATATAGTAGAAAAACGCTGGTCTATTTGCAGTATAGATAAAAAGGCTCGAAGGTTCAAGTCCTGCTCCCTCGGCGACCCCTTGCGCTCCCGAAATAGCGGTGTATACTGCTTGTCCTTTCAGGCGGATATATGGATTTTTCCAAACTCGAGTCAGAATATAGCGTCCTTCTCGCCGGCTCCGGCTCTCCCCGCGACAGGCTTAGCGCCCTCTGCGAGCTTCTGAAGGCTCGTGTCCCACAGTATGACTGGTTCGGTTTCTACGTCGCCCGCCGGGCCGAGCCCCTTCTCGACCTCGGGCCCTTCGCGGGAGAGGCGACCGAGCACACGCTAATACCTTTCGGGCGGGGCATCTGCGGACAGGCGGCCGAGAGCCGGGAGACCTGTATCGTAGACGACGTGAGCTCAGCCTCGAATTACCTGGCTTGCAGCCTGAAAGTGAAGTCCGAGATCGTCGTTCCGGTCATGGACCCGAGAACGGGCGACGTGGCCGGGGAGATAGACATAGATTCCCATGCCGTCGCGGCTTTCGCTCCCGAGGACAGGGCCTTCCTGGAGAGGCTGGCGCTCATCGTCGCCGCCGACGTCGCGGCGTTGCGGAAATAGCCCCCGGGCGGGGCGAGGCGCTAGCCCGAGGGCTCCAGCTCGACCGTAAAGTGCCGCATGATGGGCGCCTCGCGAATAATACGGTAGCCCCGAGTTATGCGATCCCTGCGCTCGTAGACCGAGCCCAGGACCGCCGCGGCGTAGTCCATGTGGTCGTTGGTGTAGGCGCGGCGCGGCACGGCCAGGCGCAGGAGCTCGAGCGCGGGGTAGCGGTTCTCCCTCGTGTCGGGGTCGCGGTCGGCGAGAATGGCGCCGATCTCGACGCCGCGCACGCCGCCCTCCACGTAGGCCTCGACGCAGAGGGCCTGCGCGACGAACTCCTCGCGCGGGACGCGGGGCAGGAAGGCCCCGGCGTCCACGAAGATGGCGTGGCCGCCGTAGGGCCTCAAGACCGGGACGCCGTAGGATTCGAGCTTCGAGCCGAGGCGCGCTACCTGCCCTATCCTGGCCTCGAGGTAATCGAGCTCGGTCGCCTCGCGCAGCCCGACGGATAGGGCACCCAGGTCCCTCCCGGCCATGCCGCCATAAGTGTTGAAGCCCTCGTACATGATGTTGAACGGCATGGCCCTGCGCATCAGCTCCTCGTCGCGGAAGCAGAGCAGGCCTCCGATGTTGACGAGGCCGTCCTTCTTGCTCGACATCGCGCAGCCGTCCGCGTACGAGAACATCTCCCTGGCGATCTCGCGTATGCCCTTTTCGGCGTAGCCGGCCTCGCGCTTCTTGATGAAGTAGGAATTCTCGGCGAAGCGCGCCGCGTCTATGAAGAGCGGCACGCCGTGGGCGCGGCAGAGGCCCGAGACGGCTCGGACGTTGGCCATCGACACGGGCTGGCCGCCCGAGGAGTTGCAGGTGACGGTGAGTACGCAGAGGGGCACTTCCTCGCGGGTATAGGTCTTGAGGACGTACTCGAGCCTGTCGAGGTCTACGTTGCCCTTGAAGGGATAGTCGGTCGTCGGGTCGAGGGACTCGTCGACGGTGCAGTCCACGGCGCGCGCGTGCCTGAATTCGATGTGGCCCTTGGTGGTATCGAAATGCGCGTTGCCGGGAACCACCTTGCTCCTGCCCTCGGTCCCGACTCCGATGAGGGTCGAGAACAGGACGTTCTCCGCCGCCCGGCCCTGGTGCGTCGGGAGGAAGTGCTCGAAGCCCATGATGTCACGGACCGCGTCCTTGAGCTTGTAGTACGAGGTGGCGCCCGCGTAGCTCTCGTCGCCGAGCATCATCTCGGACCACTGGGCCGAGGACATGGCCCCCGTGCCCGAGTCGGTGAGTAGGTCGATGAAGACATCCTCGGCCCGGACGTTGAATAGATTGTATTTCGCGGCGGCCGCGATTCGCTCGCGCTCCGGGCGGGTAGTCCGTTTTATCGTCTCGATAGTCTTGATTCTGTAGGGCTCAGGGCAGGGGAACTCCATGGATGCCTCCGTACTCGGATGACCAGTGTAGCGCCCGTCCCGGTCGACGGCAAGGAAAATATTCGGTAATTATTGGCAATGTAATTACTTATAGAAACATACGGCCCCTCGTGAGCCCCGATCCTCGCCTTGTCCGCGGGCATCTACTGGGGTAGGATGAGCATAGAGGTGGTTGCCCATGGCGCTATGGTCGGACGAGGACGTAGAGGCGGAGGCGCGACCCCGAGCGCCCCGTTCGGGGCTTCGCGGAGGCGAGCTGGCCTCCCGCGCCCTGGTCGTCGCGGCTGCCGCGCTCGCCCTCGTCATCGCGGCCGGCACGATCTACGGTCTCGCCGCCGGGACTCGGGCCAAGAAGCTCGAGCGCGAGGCCGACAAGGCCCAGGTCGCGGCCGAGCTCAAGGGCCGGGCTTCCTATACGGGCGTGGGCACGGTCAGGGCCAAGAGCGCCGACGCGAATTCGGCCGCGGTCGTCGTGGCCACGATAGCCTTCCCCTACGATTCGGGCGACCGGCCCTTCGCCGAGGAGCTGAGGCGCAAGGCCCCGGTGCTCAAGGCCGCCGCCGCCTCCGTGCTGTCGGCGAGGAAGGCGGCCGAGCTGGCGCCGGCCTTCGAGGGCTCGCTCAAGGCCGCGTTGCGCGACGCCTTCAACGCCAGGCTGTCCCTCGGCAAGGTGACGGAGGTCTGGCTGTCGGATTTCGCCGTCATACAGTGAGCGGAGCCATTACGAATCGCGCTTCTTCGTCGTGAAGTAGAGGTCCTCCAGTTTCTCGCCGATGCTCCAGTACTCGCCCGTGAGGTAGACGATGGGATCGAGCGATCCTTTCGCGATCTCCCCCTCCTCGTCCAGCGCGTCCTCGTCGACGCGCATCGCCACGACGTGGCCGAGGAAGAGGTCGTGGTCGCCCACGGCGATCCTCTCCATCACCTCGCACTCGATGTTCACCGGGCATTCCTCGACACAGGGCGGCTTCACCTTAATCGAGGGTATGGGAGTCAGGCCGAATTCGCGGAACTTGTCCCGGCCGGTCCTTCCCGTAACCGTCCCGCAGCGGTCTACGGCTCGCAATATCGCGGTGGTCGGGAGGTTGACGACGAACTCGCGCGTCGCGGAGATCGAGCCGTGGGAGTGGGTCGCCGCGCGGATCGCTATGCCGATGATCACCGGCTCGCGGACGCTGATATTGAAGACCTCGCCGAGGGTGACGATGTTCGGCCTGCCCTCGGCGTCGATGGATGTAATAAGGGCGGCAGGCGAGGGATACACCGGCCTATAGGCCTTCACCTCCCTTTTCATGGCGACTCCGCCTCGCCGATAGCGCCTGCCCAATCCTTGTACAGGTAGCGCCTGATTTTCTTCGACGAGGTCTTCTCGAACTCCTCGGCCCGCACGCGGAAGTCCGAGATCTTCTTGTAGGGCGGCAGCGCGCGGTTGACGCGCTCCAGCTCCGCCTTCACGAGAGCGAGCACCGCGGCCGCGTCCGCGGCGGTCGCCGCCCCCCGGTCGGCCGCTATGGCCTCGAGGTCGGGAACGAAGACCGCGGCCACCTCCTCCGCGGCCTTGACGCCGAGGGCCTCGGTCTCCCCCCCGCCCGCGCGCCGGGGCTTGCCTACCACGAGGATCTCGCGCACGACGCGCGAGCCCTCGAATAGCGCCTCGATCTCCTCGGGATAGATGTTCTTTCCGCCCGCGGTGACGATGAGGCTCTTGCTCCTCCCGGTGATGAAGATGAAGCCGCGGGCGTCGATGCGGCCCAGGTCCCCCGTGCGCAGCCATCCGTCGCTCGTGAACATCGCCGCGGTCGCCTCCGGATCGCGCCAATAGCCCCTCATGAGGGAGGGCGAGGTCACCTGGATCTCCCCGATACCCTCCTCGTCCGCCTCGGCGATCCTCGCCTCGGTCCTGCTCACGACCAGGCCCGCGGAGCGGTGGTCGTGGCGCCTCGGCGTATTGGTCGCGATGAGGGGGCCGTTCTCGCTCATGCCGTAGCCCTGCACGATCGCGAAGCCGAGCTCGTCGAAGACCCTCGCGGTCGCGGCGCTCAAGGGACCGCCGCCAGCGACGAGGAGCCGCAGCGAGCCGAGCCCGGACTGGGAGCGCAGGCCCTTGAACAATAGCCGCCCGAGGCCGGGAAGCCCGAGCGCGACGCCGGCTCGGGACAGGGAGCGCATCGCGCCGACCGCCGTTCGCAGCGCGGCCCCCTTGGACTTGACGCCTTGGAGCAGGGCCTGCGCGAGCTTGTCGTAGAGCAGGGGGACTGCGATCATGACCGTGCCGCCCGTGTCGCGCGCGTCGTCGACTATCACCTTCCCCACGACCTTCTCTACCATCGTTATCGCCGCCCCCACCGCCAGGGGCGAGACGAGGCTGCAGGTGGTCGGGTAGCTGTGGTGCAGGGGCAGGACGCACATGAAGACGTCCTCCTTGAATATGGGAAGCGAGCGAATCGACGCGTCGATATTGGCGATGATCCCGGAATGGCTCAGGACGACTCCCTTGGGCGCGCCCGTGGTTCCCGAGGTGAAGATGATCGAGGCCTCCGCGTCCGGGGCGATCGTCTCGGGGGAGGGCAGGCCGGCGCCCTGCGCGAAGGAGGCGGCTTGGGCCCAAGAGGCTACCGCGGGCCCGCCCGGTCCGCCGCCCGGCGGGAGCCCGTCGAGGCCGATGGCGGCCTTGACGCCCTCGATCGGGGCGAGGAGCCCGAGCAGGGGCCCCGAGAAGCGGCCGCTCGCGACGGCCGCGCCGACCTCGGCCGCCCGGAGCACGCGCCCTACGTCCCCCTCCGGGAGCAGCGCGTCGATGGGCACCGCCACCAGGCCCGCGGCGACGATGGCCATGTAGGCAGCGCCCCACTCGGGGCGGTTCTCGGACCAGATCGCGACTCGATCGCCCATCGCGAGCCCCTGCGCGGCGAGGAAGGCTGCGAGGGACGAGCATTCGAGGCCGAGGCGCTCGTAGCTCCACTCCTCGAATTCCCTGATCCCCCGCGCGCGGTACCGGAAGGCGACCCGATCGGCGTAGCGCGAGCAGACGTCCCTGAGCATGTAGTTGAAGTTGGGCCAGTCGAAGGGAGGAAGATCCTCGGCCAGGCAGTCCTTGGTCATACTAGCCTCCGCGCCGTCGAATAGTAGCTCCCCCTAAGGCCGCGGGCAAGGCGTCCCGCGAGGGCCGAGCCCGCCGGCCTCCCCCGGCAGGAGCTCGTAGAGGCCGCGCACGACGATGTCGGCCTCGGGGAGGTCCTCCCGCCTGCCGATGCCGACGGAGAACATGCCTGCCCTGCGCGCGGCCTCGATGCCGGCCGCGGCGTCCTCGAATACCGTGCAGGCGGCGCTCTCCACGCCCAGGGCGGCCGCTCCCGCGAGGAAGACCTCGGGGTCGGGCTTGGACTTCGCGACGGTCGTCCCGTCGACGACGGCGTCGAAGAGCCCGGCAATGCCCAGCCTCTCGAGTATCAGGGGGGCGTTCCTGCTCGCGGAGCCGAGGGCGACGCGCAGGCCCCTCGAGCGGAGGTACCGTATGTACTCCTCGGCGCCCGGGAGGATCTCGTCCTTGCCCATCGCCGAGACGAGCTCGACGTACCAGTCGTTCTTGCGCGCCGCGTGGCTCTCCATGTCGGCCGGGGCCATCTCCAGCCCGCCCAGTTCGAGCAGGATGGCCATGCACCGCAGGCGGCCCACGCCCTTGAGCATCTCGTTGTCGCCCTCGTCGAATCGGATGCCGAGCTCGTCGGCGAGCCGTTTCCAGGCTCTGAAGTGGTACTTGGCGGTATCTACTATGACGCCGTCCAGGTCGAAGAGGGCGGCCCTCATGTCGCTCAGCATGCTGTTTCCTTCCGATCCGCGATTATCGGCGCGGCCCTTGGGGCCGTATTCTAATGCCTAGTTCCTCGCGTTTGTCGAGGGGGGCAGATTGACGGACGCGTTCGAAAGCGGCATCCTCATCCTGAAATCGCGCGCGGGAAAAAGGTGGGCTGGTGGGATGGCGACGATAAAGGACATCGCTCGGGAGGCCATGGTCAGCGTGACCACCGTCTCCAACGTCATCCACAACAAGAGCGCCCACGTCGCGCCGGAAACCGTCGAGCGGATCAACAAGATCATCGAGGCCCACAATTACACGCCGAATATGTCCGCCCGGGCCCTCGTCAACAAGTCCTCCCGCATCATCGGGGTCATCAACCACCTGATCCCGCAGCAAGCCGGCAGCTTCCTCCAGGATCCCTTCCACGGGGCCTTCATAGGAGGGATCGAGCGGGCGCTGCGCCTCCGCGACTATTACATGATGGTCAGGACGGTGGAGAGCGAGGCGGAGATCCTCTCCCTGTTCCGCAACTGGAACCTCGACGGCGTGATCCTCACGGGGTTGTTCGAGGACAGCTTCTTCGGCAGGCTCATAAAGGCCGACAAGCCGATCGTCCTCCTCGACAGCTACATCGGGAGCGACAAGATATTCAACGTCGGGCTCGAGGACTACAGGGGTGGGCTCTTGGCCACCCGGTACCTGATCGACCGCGGCCACAGGGACATCGTGTTCGCCTCTCCGCGCATCGTCGCGCACGGCGTCATCGACGAGCGGTACAAGGGCTACTGCGACGCCCTGAGGGCGGCCGGCCTCCCCCTCTCTCCGGAGAACGTCTACGAGCAGGAAATCACCATCTCCGAGGGGATCAAGCTCGGGCAGGCCCTGAGCGCCCGAAGGGACGTGAGCGCGATATTCGCCACCGCCGACATCCTCGCCGCCGGCATCATGTCCGGCCTCCAGGCCTCGGGCGTCCGCGTGCCCGAGGACATGTCGATAGTGGGCTTCGACGACCTCTTCATCAGCCGCATCACCAGCCCCCAGCTCACCACGATCCACCAGGACGCCGACGCCAAGGGCGCGATCGCGGCCGACCTCATGGTCGATTACTTGGAGGGGAAGGCTCCCGCGAGCCGGACAATCATCATGCCGGTGAGCCTAGTCGAGAGGGCGTCGGTGGCGGCCGCCCCGACCCTCGGCCGCGCGATGCTGAATAGAATCCGCGGTGCCCAGGAAAAAAAGCGGGTTGACAGGTTTTAGGAAGCGGTTTTATAGTATTCCAAAGTTTAACGTTCAACCTATCTAGTCAACCAAGCGAGGTCGACACTCATGACGCGAAGCGCTGCCATATACGTCTACCTCCTTTCCGCGGCGATCCTGGTTTTCGCCGCCGGCTGTGCGACGGCTGGCGCCGGCCCGAAGGCGGGCGCCGGCTCGCGGGAGCAGGGGTCCGGGGCGAGCGGCGGGCTCAGGATCGAGGAGCCCGAGGCGCGCGGAGAGAAGAGGCCCCTTGTCCTGGTCCACTACATGCCCTGGTTCCAGGCGCCCCCGATAGCGGCCGGCTATGGCTTCCATTGGCACCAGGGCGGCGCGGTCTTCGATCCCTTCGCGACACTCCCGGACGGGCGGGCCAATATCGCATCCAACTATTATCCGCTTACCGGCCCCTACGACAGCCGGGACGGTAAGGCCCTCGAGTATCAGGCCGCCCTGATGAAGATGAGCGGCATCGACGGCGTCGTCTTCGATTGGTACGGCATCGACGAGGCCCTTGACTACGGGCCGATCCACGAATCCACGCTCGCGATGATCGCGGTGCTCAAGGCGGCGGGACTCGCGTACGCGATATGCTACGAGGACCAGAGCATAGGCAGGATGATCGAGGCGAAGCACCTGACGCGCGACGGCGCCCTCGCGGCCGCGAAGAAGACCTTCGATTGGCTGCAGGAGAATTGGTTCGCCGATGAAGCCTACGCGAAGCTGGACGGTCGCCCGGTGGTACTCTGCTTCGGGCCCCAGTACTTCAAGGACGCCGCCCAATGGAACGAGATCCTCTCCGTAGATGGACCGCGCCCCTGGCTGGTCTGCCTCGACGACCAGGGCTCGGCCGTCGCGGACGGCTCCTACGACTGGCCGCCGATGTGGGCCTCCGAGGGCGGAGCCCTCTCGAGGGATCGGCTTGTCTCCTACCTCAACGGCTTCTACGAGAGACAAAGCGCGAAGCCCCATCTCGTAGCGACGGCCTTCCCGGGTTTCTTCGACATATACCAGAAGGCTGGCAGCGGCCGCAGCTACGGCTTCCTCGACTACGCCGAGGGCGCGACCTTCGAGCTGACCTTAGGCGCGGCCATGCGCGCCCGTCCCGATATCATCCAGATTGCGACCTGGAACGATTACGGAGAGGGCACGGTCGTCGAGCCCACGATCGAGCACGGGTACCGGGAGCTCGAAGTCTTGCAGGACTTGCGTAGGCGGTTCGAGGCGGATTTTCCCTACGATTATTCCGACCTCCGCGCCCCCATCGAGCTCTTCAAGGCGAGACAGTCGGCAGCGGGCGGCGCCGATCGGCGAAAGAGCATCGGCGCCGTTTATGACGCGATATTCGCGAACTCTCCCGACGCGTATCGGGCCGCGCTGGCCGCCGCCAAGATCAAGACGGATTTCGGCGTCAGCCCCTACCTCCGCGAAAGAGCCGCCCCGAGCGCCGCGCTCGACCCGTCGCTCGCGGTCTTCGATCCCGCGGGGCGGGAGAATCTGGCTTTCAGGATGCCGATCGTCTATACCAGCAACATCTACGCATTCACCGGCGACAAGGCCGTCGACGGAGACCTCTCGAGCTACTGGGAGGGCGCGGCGAATAGCTACCCCGACAGCCTCACCGTGGACCTGGTCTCCTCGCGGCGGCTCGGGACGGCGGTGCTGAAGCTCAATCCAAAGCGGATCTGGGGACCGAGGACGCAGCGCATCGAAGTACTCTCCAGCGAGGACGGGAAAGAATTCGTTCCGCTCGCGCCCGAGCGCGACTATCCCTTCGACCCGGCCGCCAACGGCAATGCGGTGGCCATACCCCTGGGCGTGGCCGCCCGCTACCTCCGCCTGGTCTTCAGCGGCAACAGCGGCGCGGGCGCGGGCCAGCTCGCCGAGCTCGAGATTTACGGCGAGTGAAGCGGCCTCGGCCTTCGGAAAATAGCTACGAAAATTTCTTGACAGGGATTTGGGGCGGGATTACACTCCCGTAGGTTAAACGTTAAACGTATTTTGCGGCCTCGACTTTCCATCGGCGCCGCTCGAAGAAGAATCAGGTCACAGGAGGAAGGAGAAGCTATGAGAAAGACAGCAATCGCATTGTGCCTCGCGCTTACGCTGGTCGGCATGGCGTCGGCGCAGAACGTAACGGTGAAGCTCGGGATCTGGCCGGAGGACACCCTCGCCGGCGACATCGCCATGCACCAGGGCTTCGTGAAGGAATTCAACGCGACGTACCCGAACGTGACGATCGTGCCGGCCTATTACAAGTACGCGACCGACACCTTCGTGTCCCTGGCCGAGACCGGCCAGCTCCCCACGATCTTCGAGTCCTGGTTCACCGAGCCTCAGAAGCTCATCGCCGGCAAATTCGTCAAGGACATCACCGCCGAGGTGAAGGCCCTCGGCTGGGACGCCAAGATGAACAAGTCGGTCCTCGACCTCATGTCCAAGGACGGGAAGATCTACGGCGTGCCCCGCGACGCCTACGCCCTCGGCCTCATGGTCAACGTCGAGCTCTTCAAGAAGGCCGGGCTCGTCGACAAGAGCGGCCTCCCCCTCTATCCGAAGACCTGGGACGAGCTCGCCAAGACTGCCAAGACCATCAAGGACAAGACCGGCGCGGCCGGGCTCTGCCTCCTCGCCAAGGACAACGCCGGCGGCTGGCACTTCACCAACATCGCCTGGGCCTTCGGCGCCAAGTTCGAGGCGCAGAAGGCCGGCAAGTGGGTCGCCGCCTTAAATACCCCCGAGGCCGTCGCCGCGGTGCAGTACATCAAGGACCTCAAGTGGAAATACGACGTGCTGACCGCCGATCCGACCAACGAGGACTGGGGCACGGGCTTCCGCGAGCTCGGAACCGGCGCGGCCGCCATGTACATCGGGGCCCAGGACGCCGTCAACCAGCCCACCCAGGTCAACGGGCTCGACGTCAAGAGCCTCGCGCTCGTGCCCGTCCCCGCGGGCCCCAAGGGCCAGTTCTCCCTCATGGGCGGCACTCCCTACATGTTCCCCGCCAACGCGACCTCCGCCCAGGTCACCGCCGCCCTCCACTACCTCGAGGTGATGGGCCGGGCTCCCCTCGTCAACGCGAAGACGGTCGCCGGCCTCAAGGCCGATGCCCAGAACCGCAAGAACCAGGGCGTCCCCGTCGTGCCGACCTTCCCCGCATGGACGGACCCCGCCTTCCTCAAGGCCCAGGCCGCCGCCCTCGACGAGTCCCGCAACGTCGATATGCGCCTGTACAACGATTACTACGCGGCGGTCGCCAAGAAGGGCAACCTCCGCACCGAGGAGCCCTTCGCCGCGCAGGACCTCTACGCCGAGCTCACAAAGGTTCTCCAGGCCGTCGTGACCGACAAGGGCGCCAACGTGCAGGCCCTCCTCGACACCGCCCAGAAAAACTTCCAGCCCCTCCTCGACAAGGCCGCCAATAAGTAATAGGCAGCCTCGACTCTTCCGTCCGCGGGTCCGCCCCCGGACGGAAGAGTCGTATACTGTCGATATCCAATCCTTCCCGCGGGGTAGAGATGAGCGCAGCCAGTCCGGCTCGGATGACGAAGAGGATCCCGTTCGACGTTAGGCTCAGGAAGAACCTGCCCGGCTGGCTCATCATGCTGCCGAGCCTGGTCCTGTTCTCCTTCTTCGTGTGGGAGCCCCTCCTCGAGAGCGTCCGCCTCTCCCTCTATACCGCCGAAGGCATGAGACTCGTCCAGTTCGTCGGCTTCCAGAACTACCTCGACGTCTTCCAGCACCCGGACTTCTGGCCGGCCATCCGCAATACCTTCTACTACACGCTCTGGTCCCTCGCGATCGGCTTCCTCGTGCCGATCGTACTCGCCATCCTCATCAACGAGATCCGCAGGGGGAGGTCCTTCTTCAAGGTCGGCATCTACCTCCCCAACATCGTCCCCGGGATGGCCATGGTCCTCATGTGGGGCTTCATCTTCAAGCCGAGCAACGCGGGCATACTGAATGTCATGCTGAGCGCCCTCGGCATCCACGCCCAGCCCTGGCTCACGGATCCGCACCTGACCATCCCCCTCATCGTCGCCACCCTGACCTGGCAGGGCGCCGGGGCGACCGCGCTGCTCTACATCGCCGGCCTCCAGGGCATCGATCCCGAGCTCTACGACGCGGCCATAATGGACGGGGCGGGAATCTGGAAGCGCGTCCGCTACATAACGGTGCCGAATATCTACAACCTCGCCAGGACCCTGCTGATCCTGCAGATAATCTCCGTGTTCCAAATACTCTACCAGCCCTTGGTAATGACCAACGGAGGGCCCAACAACGCGTCGATCTCGATAATGCAGCTCGTCTTCCGGTACGCGTTCCAGAATTACGATTACCCCAAGGCGGGAGCCGTCTCGGTGATCATCTCGCTCATCCTGATCGCCCTGACCGCGGCGTATAATAAGCTGAACAAAGAGAAGGACATGTAGGCGGGGCTATGGCGAACAAGAACGCTGGATACGGCATCATCCGGGACCTCGACCTCAAAAGCCCGGGCGTCCGCTCGGGGTACAGGCTCGTTTTCGCGATCTGCGTAGTCGCCCTCCTCGTCGGGATCGCGCCGATGGTATGGGTCGTCGTCTCGGGCTTCAAGACCATCAAGGAATTCGTGATATCGGTCAACGTCATCCCCGAGTCTTTCGATATCTCCAAGTATACGGGGACCTGGATCAGCCTCAAATTCGCGAAGTACTACCGGAACTCCCTCGTATCCGTGATAGGCAGCGTGGGCTGCGCCGTGATCTTCAACGGGCTCCTGGGCTACGCCCTCTCGAAGGTCAAGCCCTCCGGCTGGAGGATCGTGTACGCCTTGGTGATGGCCGGCCTCCTCATACCCGCCACGACCAGCATCGTCCCCCTCTTCATCAACATCACGAGGGTGCACTTGAACGGCAGCTTCGTTCCGCTCTGGCTCTCGATCGGCGCCAACGCCTTCTACGTGGTGCTCTTCAAGACCTTCTTCGACTCGCTCCCGAACTCCCTCGTCGAGGCGGCGAAGATCGACGGCTGCACCGACTTCAGGGTGTTCCGCAGCATAGCCCTGCCCCTGAGCCGCTCGATAATGATGGTCGTGGCCATCTACGCGATCAACGCCGCCTGGTCGGACTTCCTCCTCCCCTACCTGGTGCTGAACCAGTCGGGCCTGGAGACGGTGATGGTGAGGCTTTTCCAGTTCAGGAACGGGAAGACCTCCGACATCGACATCCTCAGGGCCATCGTCTTCGTCATCATCCCGCCGACGGTCCTGTTCCTGTTCTTCCAAAAGCAGATAACCCAGGTGACTGCGCAGTCGGGCATCAAGGGATAGCGAAATCCCTTATTGAGGTAACTTCATGGCTAAGGTCGCTGATCGTTATTTGAGGCTCGATCCCTGGATGATCGTCGAGGAGGGCTGGGACGGGACCAAGAGCCTCGTCTCCGAGTCGGTCTTCTCGCTCGGGAACGAGTACATGGGAGTGCGCGGGTACTTCGAGGAGGGATTCTCCGGCGAGAGCCTCCTCGGCAGCTATTTCAACGGCGTATACGAAGAGGAGCCCTGCGAGGGAACCGCCTACAAGGGCATCGTCCAGAAGACGCACTTCATGGCGAACGCGGCGGACTGGCTCTACGCGAGGATTTCCTTCGAGGGCGAGGCCCTCGACCTCGGCTCCTCCGCAATCGGGAATTATCGGCGCTGCCTCGACCTGCGGAAGGGGACGCTGACGCGCGAATTCGACTGGCGAGTCGCAGGCGGAAAGGCCATCCGCGTCTCCCTCCTCCGCTTCCTCGACATGAAGGACTACGAGAGGGGCTACCAGCGCCTCGCCTTCACCCCTCTCGGCTTCTCCGGGACGCTGAGTCTCAGGATCGCAAACGATTTCGGCACGATCCATGCCGGCAGGAAGAGATGCCTGTGGAAGGACCTGAGGCGCGGCTTCGGCGCGGCCGGGAGCGCCGCCGCCATGGCCTCGACCCTCACGACGGGGCAGAGACTCTTCACGGGCTTCGTCTGGGCGTCGAACCGCGGCGCCGCGGCGGAGCGCTTGGAGTCCGGAATGCTCGCCGGCTACGGCATCGAAGTCGGCCTGATCTCGGGCGAGGAGAGCTTCGTCGAGAAAATAATCTATAACCTCGTCGAGAAGGACTCGTCGGTCGATCCGGATAGCGTCTGGAACAGGGGCATGGAGGGCCTGTCCCTCCTGGGCGCTAGGCCCTTCCCCGTGGCCCGGAGGGCGCAAGAGGAATACTGGCTCTCGTTCTGGGAGCGCTTCGACGTGCGGATCGACGGGGACGAGCTGAACCAGCAGGGCATCAGGTACTGTGTCTTCCAGATGCAGCAGACCTACCACGGCGCAGACCCCTCGGACAATATAGGCGCCAAGGGCCTGACCGGCGAGGCCTATAACGGGCACGCCTTCTGGGATACCGAGACCTACTGCCTGCCCTTCTTCCTCTTCACGAACCCCGGGGCGGCCAGGAACCTACTTGAGTACCGCTACAGGACCCTGCCCCAGGCCATGGACCGCGCGAGGATGCTCGACTGCCGCGGCGCCTGCTATCCCGTAGCCACCCTGAACGGGGAGGAGGCCTGCAATCTCTGGCAGCACGCGAGCCTGCAGTTCCAGCCCAGCACCGCGGTAGCCTACGGCATCGCCCACTATTCGAGGGTCTCGGGGGACCGCGATTTCCTCTACGGGCACGGGGCGGAGATGCTCCTGCAGATCAGCCGCTTCCTCGAGTCGCGGGGAGCCTGGGACCAGTCGGGGTCGGGCTTCGGATTCTACGCCGTCATGGGGCCGGACGAGTTCCACATGATGGTCAACAACAACTGCTATACCAACTTCATGGCGAAGAAGACCTTCGAGTTCTCCCTCGCCACCCTGGCGGCGATGAGGGAGGAGAGACCCGAAGCCTATAGCTCCCTCGCCTCGCGGACCGGCCTGGCCGACGCCGAGCTCGAGGGCCTCGAGC
>JANXYQ010000033.1 GCA_025355995.1 Spirochaetaceae bacterium
TCCCTGCGGCGCTTTCCAGGCCGCGGATGTATGCGATGCCGACCAGGGCGGTCAACAGGGCGAAACCGAGGGCGAGGTTGGCGTAGGCGTAGCCCGAGGCCGGAGAGGGGAAGGGCAGGATGGGGAACTCGAGCCAGGCCCCGTCGATGATCCTGCCCACGACGGCCGCTCCGATCGCGCCCGAGAGGGTTCCGATGAGATTGAAAAGCCCCATGCCTACGCCCATCTCCTCGCTCGGCAGGGTCTGGGAAATGGCGTTGACTATCGCGGTCTGGAAGAGGGCGAAACCGACGTAGGTCAGCAGCATGGCGAAGGCGACGGGTAGCGGCGATATCCCGAGGAGGAGGGCCATGGTCGCCATCCCCGCGACGAGGAGGGCGATCCCGGCGCCGATTACGAAGGCGGAGCCCCTGCGGTCCGCCAGCCTTCCGGCAATCGGGCCGAAGACGACGGAGCTGATGGCGCCGGGAAACAGCACGAGGCCGATCTGCGCCGTCCCGATCCCGTGCACCCTGCTGAGCATCAACGGGACGAGGAAGACGAGGCCGATCACTATCGCGAAGAGGGCGAAGGCGGCGAGGAGCCCGCCGCGGAAGGCGGCGTTGGCCAGGAGCGAGGGCTTGATGAAGGGGTCGGCCGCGGTGAGGATCCTCGCGGCGAACAGGGCCGCCGATAGGGCGAAGGCCCCCAGGAAGGCGAGGCCGCCTATGTTCAGGAAGGCGACGAGGGAGCCGACGACGAGGGTCGCGAGGGCCGCTCCGAGTAGGTCCACGCTGCCTTCCTTCCGCCTTTCGCTCGGGAGTATCGACTCGATGAAGGGGAGGGCGACGAGGATCAGCAGGGGCAGGAGGAAGAGGAAGGACCAGTGGAGCCTCGACGAGACGAGGCCGCCGATGACGGGCCCGAAGCCTATGGCGAGCGAGACGACCGAGGTGATGAGTCCGAATATCTTTCCTCGCTCCGATACCTCGAAGTGCCGGGCTATCACCACGAAGACGAGGGCCGGTATCGCGGATCCCCCCATGCCCTGCAGGGCCCGCGCGGCGACCACGGCCGCGTAGGAGCCTCGGAAGGCGAAGCCCAAAAGGGAGGCTCCGACGTAGATGAGGACGCCGGTCCTGATGAGGCCCTTGAGGCTGTATATGTCGGACAGCTTCCCGAAGATGACCCCGCCGATGCCGAAGAAGACCATGAAGATGATCATCATCCAGCCGACGCCCGAGGGAGTCAGCCCGAATTGCCCCGCGATCGTGGGAGTGGACACGTTGAAGACCGTCTCGTTGAGCACGGCGAAGAATATGAGATAGGCGATCCAGGGCACCAGCCTCCTCGGGTCGGCGGCCTGCTTGCCTGCGAGCTCGTTCATATATCCCCCTTCCTGCGATCCGGCCGGACGAGGCCGCATGGCGAAAGCACAATATATGACAAAATATATAATCAATGCCGGGAGGTCAAGCCGGAAAGGCGCCACGCCCAGCGCTTCTGAGCCGAGAAATCGGGGCTGAACAAAAGAGTGGGGGAAGCGTAGGCGACCGGAGGTTTCGCGCAACGCGTCAACGGCGCGAAACCGAGGACGCCGGAGCGAGGGGGAGCAGCGTGATCGGCAGGGGAATAATGAACTGAATTACCGCGCCTATGGGGACGTTCGTATCTGCGATCGAAGGCGCGGGCGTATTAAGGGTTGGTGCTCCCCCTGCCGATCACTCCGCCTGGTAGTCCCAGACCATCTTCGTCTTGATCTTGTCCGCGATGATCGCCGCCACCTTCTTCGCGTCGACGAAGGGGACGGAGCACTCCTTGCTGAAGGTCTTCTCGAAGAAGAGCTGCATGGACTGGTACATGTCGGGGAGCTGGTAGAAGCAGAAGGAGAAATTGATCCCCGCGGGCCGCGAGATCGTGAAGGAACCGTAGGAGATGACGGCCTCCTTGGCCCAGTAGATGCGCGTCTGGTTCTTGCAGGTGTGCAGGTCGAGCTCGGAGAATCGCAGAGGGATCTTCTCGGCGTTGGAGCGGACGAAGGGCTCCATGCCCTTGTTGGGGTAGCTGCCAGGCTCGATGAGGATGAAGAGCTTCTTCCCGTCGGTCTGAAAGGTGAGGCCCTCGTCGTTGGGATAGATCGTCTTGACGTTGTTGTAGGAGACGATCTCGTAGTGGGAGTAGACCGAGTTCGCGCTGAAGGAGGAGGTGACTATATATCCGTGATCCTTGGGAAGGGCGTTTTTCGCGTAGGCGTCGAACAGGTCCATGGCTTTTACCGGCATTTCTGATCCTCCATTCGCTAGTATAACAGCATGGCGGCGGAATTCAACTGCCGCCTCATCGACGCCTCGAGCGGATGTCGAGGTCCGCCAGGCCGGTGCCCCCGGCCCGGGAGGAGGCGGGAGGGGCCTCGTCCGCCGCGCCGGCCCGCCCCTTCGCCGTCGTTCGGGTCCTGGTTCCCGCAGCCTTGGCCGCGGCGGCCTTTATCGCGGCGCGGGCCTCCTCCTCGCAGTTGGCGGCGAGCTCGCCGAGCCCTTGCTTGCGGTAGAGGGAAGCGAGGTTGTGCCAGGCCCGCTCGTTGCCGCTCTCGCGCTCGAGAGCGGCGCGGAGCGCGGCGGCGGCGGCGTCCAGCCTCTCGGCTCGAGCGTACAACGCGGCCTGGAGCATCCAGGGATCGGCTCCCGCCTTGGCGGCCTTGGGGGCCTTCTCGAGCAGGGCGAGGGCGTAGTCGGACTGTCCCTCCCGGTCGAGGCAGAAGGCGAGTCCGCAGAGGAGCTCCGGCGACGAGGGTTCCTCGCGCAGGAGATCGCGATAGGCTACGGCGGCCTCGCGGTAGCGGCCGGCGTTTCTATAGCAGACGGCGAGGAGGCGGCGGGAGCGCTCGCCCATCTCGCCGTAGGGCATGCCCCTCTCGAGCTGGGACGCGGCGGCCGCCCAGTCCCCGCGGCCCGAGAGGGCGCCCACGAACTCGCGCCTGAGCTTCGAGTTGTCCGGATAGGCCTCGAGGTAGGCGGAGTAGGCCGCCGCACGCGCCTCCTCGTCCTGGAGGGACTCGGCCACGGATATGCGGTACATGAGGGAGAGCTCGTGGTCGGGCGCGAGGAGGAGCACCTTCTCGAACCAGCCCGAGGCGAGGTCGGGCCTGCCCGAGCGGTAGAGCGCCTCGCCGAGGGCGAACATGAGGCGCGCATCCACGCCTGGAGTGGGATGCGATGGGTCTGGGTCCGCGACGGCCTTCGTGCGCGAGCGCAGGAGGGACTGGAGGAGGGGCAGGAGGCGGGTCGGGTCCTCGCCGAGGCGGGAGCGGCAGAGGGCGGCGTAGTAGTCGACCTCGGAAGCCTCCGCTCCGAGCTTGCGCGCCCGCTCGGCCGCTGCGAGGGATTCCGCGTACTCGCCGAGGTCGTAGAGGGCGAGGGCCAGCCCCAGGCGGAACTGCGCCTCGTCGGGCGCGGCCTCGATGGCGCGCATCCAGTGGTCGCGGGAGCGCTCGAGCTCGCCCAGGGCGCGCAGGGACTCGGCCGCGATGGACCGCAGGGCCGCGTCCTTGGGGTCGCCGCGCAGGAGCTGCATGCAGTCCGAGACCGCTGCCTTGTAGCGCCCCTCGCGGAAGGCCACCGAGGCGCGCAGGCGCGCGAGGGAGCGGTCGTCCGCGGGCAGGGCGGGGAGGTCGGGGTGCTGGGAGCGGATGGACTCGAATTCCCTGAGGGCCTCCGCCTGCCGGCCCGAGGCGAGGAGGAGGCCCGCGCGGAGCCACCTGATCGAGGGGTCGCCGGGCGCCGCGGCGAGGGCGGCCTCGCAGTCGACGATCGCCTCGGGAAGGCGTCCAGTCTCGCGGAGGGCCTTCGCCCTCCAGAGCCGTATCGCCGTCCCCTCGAGGCCGTTGTCGATCGCGAAGCCGAGGAGCTGCCTGGCCATGTCGGCGTCGCCGCGGGAGAGGAGGCGCACTCCCCTTGCGTAGATGGCGTTGAGGTAGCCCCTATAGATCTTCCTGTCCTGGGGGGCGAGGGCTATCGCCCTCTCCAGGCACTTCACGGAGGCCTTGGTCCTGCGTAGCTTGAGGAGGGCGGCGCCGAGGAAGGCCCAGGTCGGGGCCTTGCCCGGATCAGCGAGGGCGCTCCTGCGCAGGTATCGGACCGCCTCAGTCGGGCGGCCGCAGGCGAGGTAGGAGCGGCCGAGGAAGAAGAGGCCGGCTGGGGCGTCGCCGCCGCCTCGCAGGAAGCGCCGGAAGGCCTCTATCGCGCGGCCGTGCTCGCCTAACGCGTAATGCGCTCGGCCCAGGTAGAGGAGGGCCTCGGGGTAGGCGTCGGTCTGCGCGAGCAGGAGGGTGAGGATTTCGGCCGCCCTGCGGTAATCTCGGCCCCCGCCCGCCTCGATCGCCTCGTCGAGCAGCTTTCGGGCCTCTTGTTCGGGCATGGGCCATTATAGCATGGATCGCCGCTGGATATCCTGGGCCCCGAACCGGATGGAATAGACTGTCGCTCGACATTTATACCCATGGCAGTTGGCGGGGCCCATCGTGCAAATCCACGTACCCGGTCCCGAGGGCCCACGCGTTTTTCCTCGACACCCCCCGCCAATTGCAGCGGGGGAAAATGTCGAGCAGCAGTTGGTAGTACGAGTCGAATCTTACAGCTTTTCCAGCGTCTTCCTGATGATGCCCAGCGCCTCGGTCATTTCGCTCTCGGTGATGACCAGCGGCGGGGCGAAGCGGATTATGTTGCCGTGGGTCTGCTTGGCGAGCAGGCCCGCGTCGCGCAGGGCCAGGCAGACGTTCCAGGCCTCGAAGCCCTCCTCGAAGACGATGGCGTTGAGGAGGCCGCGGCCTCGGACGAGCCTCATCTTGGGGCATTTCATCTTGGCGACCTCCGAGCGGAACAACTCGCCCAGGGCCTCCGCCCTCTCGTCGAGCCTCTCGTCCTCGAGGACCTGGAGGGAGGCCATGCCGATGGCCGCCGCGAGGGGATTGCCCCCGAAGGTGGAGCCGTGGGTGCCGGGTGTGAAGACGTCCATCACCGCATGATCGGCCACGATGGCCGATATCGGCATCACGCCGCCGCCCAGGGCTTTGCCTAGGCACATGATGTCGGGGCGGGCCGCCTCGCGCTGCCACGCGAAGCGCTTGCCGGTGCGGCAGAAGCCGGTCTGTATCTCGTCGTCTATGAAGAGGACCTTGTTCTTCGTGCAGAGCTCGCGCACGGCCTTCAGGTAGCCCTCGGGCGGCATCACGACGCCCGCCTCGCCCTGTATGGGCTCGATGAGGACGGCCACCGTCCTAGGCGTGATCTGGGCCTCGATGGCCTTCACGTCCCCGTAGGCGACCTTCTTGAAGCCGGGCACGTAGGGGCCGTAATTGACCAGGGAGTCCGGGTCGTTGGACATCGAGATGACGGCGATGGTGCGGCCGTGGAAGTTGCCCTCGGCACAGATGATCTCCTGTTCGCCGTTCTTCACTCCCTTGACCTCGACGCCCCAGCGGCGGGCGGCCTTGAGCGCGGTCTCGACCGCCTCGGCGCCGGTATTCATCGGCAGGGCCATCTCGAAGCCGGTGAATTCGCAGAGCTTCTTCAGGAAGGGCCCCATCTTGTCGTTGTGGAAGGCCCTGCTCGTGAGGGTGCAGGCATCCAGCTGGGTCCGCGCGGCCTCGATTATCCTCGGATGGCGGTGGCCCTGGTTGACCGCAGAGTAGGCGGAGAGGAAGTCGAAGTATGTCTTGCCCTCGGGATCGCGGACCTTGCAGCCCTCGGCCCAGGAAATGACGACGGGAAGGGGATGGTAGTTGTGGGCCCCGTACTTTTCGTCCATGGCGATGTAGTCTTGGGATTTCATGATCTCTCCTCCTCGTCCTGAGGTTCGAGTATACCACCGACCTTCGCGTGCCGGCTAGGCCCGATATTCTGTAAGTATATATTATACAAATAAATAAATATGTGCATCGGCCGCATTATTATGCAGGTATCCGGACTGGATCGGGCTTCGCGGAGCAGCTCAGCCGCGCTGCTCGACGAGCGCGGACTCCGGGTCCACGCCCTCGAGAAGGGTGAGCGGCCGGGCGGTTCCCGATCGGCTTTCAGGCGGAGGGGACTCCTTCCTGCCCCTCGCCGGAGCGGCTCGGACGCTGGTTACGCGCATCGCGTCGTCAGGGCTTCTGCCAGGGCGCTGGCCGAGGAAGGTAGCCGGCCTGGAGATGAGCTGGCCCAGCTTCGTGACGCGCGGCGCGCTGGACGCCGGGAGGCTTTCGGCGGGGCGGTCCTAGGCCATGAAGGAGAGCTTCGAGCGCATAACGTGCCGCTCGATCGCCAGGTCCGCCAGGCGGTTGATCAGCTCGGGGTAGGAGAGCCCCCCGGCCTCGCACATGCGCGGGTACATCGAGATGTGCGTGAAGCCCGGGATGGTATTGGCCTCGTTGAGGAGGACTTCCCCGGTCCTCTTGTCTATGAAGAAGTCGACCCGTGCCATGCCGGCCAGCTCGGCCGCCTTGAACGCGGCGACCGCGACGGACTTGACTCGCTCAGCCTGCTCCGGCGATATGCTCGCCGGCACCTCGAGGCGGGCGCCGTCGGGATCGAGGTACTTGGCCTCGTAGTCGTAGAACTCGTGGGTGGGCGCGACCTCTCCCGGTGGGAAGGCGACGGGGTCGACGTTGCCGAGCACCGAGCACTCTATCTCGCGGGCGTTCACGAAGGGCTCGACCAGCGCCTTCTCGTCCCATTCGAGGGCGGCGCGGAGGGCGGCCTCGAGGCCCTCCGCCGAGGCGACCTTGGAGGCCCCGACGGAGGAGCCGGCGCAGGCGGGCTTGACGAAGCAGGGCCAGCCGAAGCGCGCCGAGACCTTGCGCGCGAGGGCCGCCATGTCGGCGAGGGCCCACGCCCGCACGGCGAGGAAGGGCACGACGGGGAGGCCCGCGCTGAGCCAGAGCTCCTTGGCCTTCTCCTTGTCCATGCCGATCGCGGAGCCGAGCACGGGCGCGCCCACGTAGGGCAGGCCGGCTACCTCGAGCAGGCCCTGGACCGTGCCGTCCTCGCCGAAAGTGCCGTGGAGGACCGGGAATACGAGGTCGCAGGAGAGGCTCTCGACGCCGCTCGCGCCGTCGGATACGACGACCAGGCCGCCGCCGGGCGCGACGAGGACGCGCCTGCCCTTCGCGATCGCGAGGGGCGCGTCGGAGGCGCGGGCGCGCAGGGCCTCGGCGGGATCCTGGAGGTACCATTCGCCCTCCTTGGTCGCGCCGACGAGCACCGCCTCGTAGCGGCTGGCGTCGAGATGTCGGACTATGCTGGCGGCCGACATGAGGGACACCTCGTGCTCTCCAGACCTGCCGCCGTAGAGGATGACCATTCGCTTCATGCTTTCCTTTCGTATCCGAGCTCCGCCAACGCAGACTCGGCCTCGCCTATCTCGTCGTAGGGGATTGCCCCTTTCGCGTAGATTATGGAGTTCTCGTGGCCCTTGCCGAGGAGGGCGACGAGGTCGCCCTCGCCCGCGAGCGAGAAGGCCTTCCGGATCGCCGAGGGCCTGTCGGGGATGAGGAAGAGGCGCGCGCCGCGCGCGAGCTCGGGGCAGCCGGCCGCGATCTCCTCGAGCAGGGCCATGGGCTCCTCGCCGCGGGGGTCCTCGTCCGCGAGGATGACGACGTCGAAGTAATCGGCGGCTATGCGGCCCTGCCGCGGCCTCTTCTCCACGTCGCGCTCGCCCGCGGATCCGAAGACGCAGATCAGACGGCCTCCCACGCGCTCGCGCAGGGGCGGGAAGACGGCCTGGAAGGATGAAGGCGTGTGGGCGTAGTCGATGATGACCTCGAAGGGCTGGCCCCTGTCGATGGCCGTCATGCGGCCGCGGACGGGCTGGAGCCGCGGAAGGAGGGGCAGGAGGTCGGCGACGGCGAGGCCGGTGATTCCCGAGACCGCGAGGAGGGCCGCGAGCGCGTTGCCCGCGTTGAAGGCGCCTGGGAGGTCGATGCGCGCCCGGCGCCGGACTCCTCCCTCCACGACGACGAAGGACTCGCCCGCGGCGTCCACGGCGACGCCGCTCGCTGCGAGGTCGGCCGCCTTCCCCTCGGCGCTGAAGGATCGGACGGGCCGGGGGCAGGCCGCGCGGAAATAGTCGGCGGAGGCGTCGTCCGCGTTGACGACGCCGAAGCGCGGGGGCTCGCGGCCGCTCGCGAGCCTCTTGGGCCCGCCGCGGCCTAAGGCGCGGAAGAGGTTGGCCTTGTCGTCCCGGTAGCGTTCCCAGGTGCCATGGAACTCGAGGTGCTCCCTCGCGACGTTCATCATGACCCCGACGTCGAAATCGACGTCGCCTAACCTGTTGAGCCTGGGGGAGAGGCCGTGCGAGGAGGCCTCGACGACGGCGTACTCCATGCCGGAGTCGCGCATGGACGCGAGCTGGCGCTGGACGGCCGTGGCCTCCGGCGTGGTCTGGTGCTCGGGATTGGGCTCCTCGCCTCGGCCCGAGTCCGACATCACGGTGGAGAAGAAGCCCGCCCGCAGGCCGGCGAGCCTGAGGAGCTGGTAGACGAGATAGACGGTGGTGCTCTTGCCCTCGGTGCCGGTGACGCCTATGACGGCCAGGCTCCGCGAGGGATGGCCGTAAAAGGCCGCCGCGACGGGGGACATGGCCAGGCGGGGATCCGCCACGCGAAGGTAGCCGACCGAGGGATCGTAGGCGGGCAGCTCCGCGGAGTGGACGACGGCGCGCGCGCCCGCGGCGATCGCCTGCGGCACGAAGCCGTGGCCGTCCGCGTGGAGGCCCGGCAGGGCGAAGAAGAGGAAGCCGGGCCGAACCTCGCGGGAATCGTAGGCGAGGCCCTCTATCGCCGAATCGGCGGGGCCGCGCCTCTCCAGGATCCGGGCGGCCGCGATCAGTTCCGATAGGGAGATGGACATGGGCGATAGAGTAGCACCCGATCGCGGGAGCGAAAAGGGGGAACGGCCGGCGGGCGGCCGTCCCCGAGAGGATGGGCTAGAGGCCGATCGCCGCCTTGCCGCCGAGGTAGAAGAGGAAGGGCACCGAGTCCCCGAGCCATGACGGGATGTAGAGGCCGATGGCGCCGCCACCGAGGCGGAGGGTGCCTTTCTTCCCGAGCTTGAACCAGGCGGAGACATCGGGAATGAAGACCTTGCCGGTGCCGGTCGTAGTCGGGGTCACGCCGAACAGGGCGAAGGCGCCGCCGCCGATTTGGGCCTCGATGGCCACCGGCCCGATATTCAGCTCCGCGTAGGCGTTGGGCCAGGCGATCGTCTCGAGGATGAAGGTGAAGGCGCGTGCGCCGATTCCCAGCTGCAGTCCGCCTATATCCCCCTTATAATAGATGCCTGCCTCGGGGAGGGGGATGATGTATTTATTGAGGATATCGAGGTCCGTGTTCACGCCGCCGCTTGAGCTCAGGCCGACGCCGCGCGGTACGATCACGCCTATGTCCAGCCTCCAATCGGCCATCGCCGGAAGGGCGAGGACCGCCGCCAGCGCCGCTATAATGATGAACTTTCTCATTATCGCCTCCTCTATGGGATTAACATGAAGATATCCCGCTTTTCTGGTATTCTCAGACGCATGGAGGACACATGTACTTCGTTCGGGTCGAGGCGGACTTCGCGGCGGCGCATTTTCTCAGGCATTACGAGGGCAAGTGCGAGCGGCTCCACGGGCACAACTACAAGGTCAGGGCCTGGGCGCGCGGGCCCGAGCTCGGCGCCGGCGGCATGCTCCTCGATTTCGGGAAGCTGAAAACGGCCCTGCGCGCCGTCCTCGAAGGGCTCGACCACAGCCTCCTCAACGACCAGGCGGCCTTCGACGACGACCCGAGCGCCGAGCGCATAGCCGAATTCATCTTTAAGGCCCTCGCGCTCCGCCTTCCCGGGGCGCCCCTCCACGCGGTCGAGGTCTTCGAGACGGAATCGAGCATGGCCCGGTATGAGCCCTGAGGTTCCCGAATACGCCTCGACCAAGCTGATCGCCTACCTCGGCAACAAGCGCGCCATACTGCCCTTCATCCTCGGGGTCTTCGAGGAGCTCGGCGCCGAGGCGCCGGTCTCCCGCTTCCTGGATCCCTTCGCCGGCTCGGGCGCGGTCTCCAGGCTGGCGCGGAGCCTCGGCTGGGCGGTGATGGCCAACGACGCCGAAGAGTACTCCCGAGCGGTGAACGAGGCCTGGCTCGGCGTTTCGGCTGACGAGGAACCCAGCCTCTTCGCCGGCGCCGGGGGGTTCGATGCGGCCCTCGCCTCGTTCAACGCCCTGCATCCCTCGCGCGAGGACGCGGCCCCCGATTGCCCGGCGCCGCCCTACCTCGCCCGCCATTACGCCCCCGCCAGCACCCAGGGCGCCGATTGGCGGCGCGAGCGCCTCTTCTTCACCGCCGAGAACGCGGTCTTCCTGGACCGTACGCGTTGCGCGATCGAGCATGGGTATCCGGCCTCGGGGGTCCGTTCCGCCGAGCGCGCCCTCCTCCTCGGCCTCCTCGTCTACGAGGCTGCCACCCACGCGAACACCTCGGGAGTGTTCAAGGCCTATCACAAGGGTTTCGGCGGGCACGGACGCGACGCCCTCGGCCGAATACTTTCCCCAATGCGCCTCCAGCGGCCCCTGCTCTGGCCGGGGGCTCCCTCCGAGGTCGGCCGGGGCGACGCCGCCGCCTTCTGCGCGCCGAGGCCCGCCGACCTCTGCTACCTCGACCCGCCCTACAACCAGCACCAGTACGGCTCGAACTACCACCTGCTTAACACTATCGCGCGCTGGGACCGCCCCGGGGTCAGCGACGAGCGCAGGGACGACGGCTCCCTGGTTAGCGCGGCGGGCATTCCGCCGGCTTGGAAGGAGAGCCGCTCGGCCTTCTGCTCGAAGAGGACCGCAGCGGCCGCCTTCCGCGACCTCGTCGCCGAGATCGACGCTCGCTTCCTCCTCCTCTCCTACAACACCGAGGGCTTCGTGCCGGCCGAGGAGCTCTTCGACGTCCTCTCCGACAGGGCCGACGTGAGCCTGCGCTCTCTGGACTACGTCAAATACCGGGGCGGCAGGCAGAGCGCCTCCCGGCGGTCGCGCAACAGCGAGATCCTTTTCGTCGCGAGAAGGCGCGAAGTCCCGGGCAGGCCCGCCGGAGGCGGTCGAGGAAGCGACGCTAGCTTTGCCAGCGGGGCGCGCGAGGCTCTCGGCGCGCTGAAGTCGAGCCTGCGCCTCGCGCGCGCCCTCGCGGGGCCCTTCGACCCCGCCGCCTTCAGGTCGCTCTGCGGCGGCGGGGAGACGCTCGCCTTCCGCGGCGCCTCCGCCGCCCTCGGCCTTCGCTCGTACAAGTGTCTCGTCCTCTACGATGCGCAGGGCGAGGCCGTCGCGAGGCTCGGCGCCGAGGACAAGGAGGCCCTGGCCTCCCTCCTCGAGGGCGTCCTCCTCGCCGACAACGGTGCGGCTTGCTCGGCGGCCGCGGGCCTACTGGAGGCCGGGGACCGCGACGGGAGGCTGCAGGGCCTCGCCCTCGGCTGGCTGCGCAAGCTCGCGCATCGCGGATACTCGGCGGAATTCCGCGCCCTGTCGGCGCGCCTCAGGGCGATCGCCTCATCGAGAGAGGCCGCGGCCGGCGGTCGCCTAACGCGCCTCTCGGCGGGCCTGGACGAGGTCGAGGCCCAATTCGAGGCCAGGATCGCCGGGGGGAGGCGCCATGAGCCGCTCGGCCATCCCGCGGAGGGGAGCGCGGGGGTAGGTTGAATCGCCGATCCGCTGCTGGCATACTGTCGCTCGGAGGAACGATGAGCCCTATTTCTGCCTTCCTGCCCAAGGAACCTGACGCGACCGACCGCTCGGCCATGCGCCGCCGCCTGCCCTACGTGGCCGGAATGGACCTCCTCCTCCTGCTGTTCTTCCCCTTCTCCGCCTACCTGCGCCTCATGTCGGACGCCGCCGTCTACCGGGCCTTCTTCCTGGCCATCTGCGCCACGGAGGCTTTCTTCGTCCTCTCCCTCGTCCTGCTCAAGGCCGGAAGGAGCAAGGCCGCCTCGTACGTGGGGAGCCTGGGGATACTCGTGAACGTCGTGCTGATGGCCTT
>JANXYQ010000041.1 GCA_025355995.1 Spirochaetaceae bacterium
CGCCGGCACCGCCCCCTGCACCGACTCCGCCTTCTCTGCCTCGGCGCTTCGCTTCTTGTGTTCCCTCCCAAGGAGAACCAGCGTCTTCTCTTGAAGCCGGCGGCCGGGGGCGCGTCGCTCGCGCTCTCTCTCGGATGGGGAGATCTGGTGGTCATGGGGGGGACGTGCCAGCGCACCTTCCGGCACTGCGTTCCGAAGGTCGCACGGGCCTCGGCGCGGATCGCCATCATGTTTCGCCCCGTGTGGGCGGCGTGAGCGGCTCCTACCCGCGCCGCGAGATCGGCTCTTCGTGGTCGACCTCCACGCGGTTGCGCCCCGCGGCCTTGCAGGCGTACATGCGCTCGTCGGCCCTCGCGACGAGGGACTGCAGCGCGTCTCCTGGCCGAGCGAGGGCGCCGCCGACGGAGACGGTCACGACCGCCTTCCTCCCGTCCTCTAGGGCTATCCATGAGCGCTCGATCAGGGCACGCGACCGTTCGGCCACGTCGGCGAGGACTGCGGCGTCAACGCCCGGGCAGATTACGACGAACTCCTCGCCGCCCCAGCGGATCGCCGCGTCGTTGCGCCTGACCGCGTTCGCGAGGGTCCAGGCGACCATGCGCAGGACTCGGTCGCCTATCGCGTGGCCGAATTCGTCGTTCACCGCCTTGAAGCGGTCGATGTCCAGCATGAGGAGCCCGAACCCGCTTCCGCCGGCCTCGAGCTCCTCGAGGGAGGACTTCGCGCGCAGCTCCGCGAAGCGCCTGTTGCCGAGGCCGGAGAGCGGGTCCGTGAGGACCTCTTTCTTGAGGGACTCGAGCTCGGAGAGGAGGGTGGATCGCTCGGACCTGTCCGAGAATACCTCGACCGCGCCGACCGCCTGCCCGGCGAGGCCCAGGATGGGAGAGGCGCGGACATAGATCGGGACGCGGTGCCCGTCCTTGTGGTGGAGGAAGACCTCGGCTTCCCGCGGCTTGCAATCGGCCATGGTAGCGGTCATCGGGCAGCCGTCCAGGCACAGCTCGCGTCCCTTCTCGTCGATGTGGCGCAGGAGGCCGTCCGAGCATTTCTTCCCGATCGTCTCCTCCCTCGAGTAGCCGGTTATCCGCTCGGCGCCCTTGTTCCAGAAGCTTATCCTGCCGCCTCCGTCCAGGACGTAGACGCCCTCGGCGATCGCGTCCACCACCTGAGCCAGCACCTCGCGGAAGGGGTCGTCCGTCACTCGCCCACCTCGGCCCGGTTCCGTCCCGCCGCCTTGCAGGCGTACATGCGCTCGTCCGCCCGCGCGACGAGGGTCTCGAGGGAGTCGCCGCGTCGCGCCAAGGCTCCCCCGACCGAGACGGTGCAAGAGATCTTCCTGCCGTCGTCGAGACCGATCCGCGATCTCGCCACTATGGCGCGCACTCGCTCGGCCACCTCGGCGAGCACCCCGAGGGCGATGCGGGGGCAGATGACGACGAACTCCTCGCCTCCCCACCTCGCAGCCGCGTCGTTGCGCCTCACGGCGTTGGCGAGGGTCCATCCGATCATGCGCAGGACCCGGTCGCCGATCGCGTGGCCGTACCTGTCGTTCACGAGCTTGAAATTGTCTATGTCCAGGATGAGGAGGCCGAAGGCGGCCGCGCCGACAACCAGCTCACCGAGGGCGGAGCCGAGGCTGATCTCGGCGTAGCGCCGGTTGCCGAGCCCGGTGAGCGCGTCGGTGAGGACTTCCTTCCTGAGCGTCTCGAGCTCGGTGAGGAGGGCTCCGCGCTCGCTGCGATCGGTGAAGATCTCGATCGCGCCGACCGTCTTCCCTTTCGGATCCTTGACCGGGAGGCTGCGCACGCCGACTGGCACGCGGTGGCCGTCCTTGTGGCGCAGGTACAGCTCGGCGTCCCTCGCGCGGCCGTCGGACATGGTCGCGGCGGCGGGGCAATCCTCGGCGCGGACCGGCTTGCCCCCCTCGTCCGCGTGCCCCAGGAAGTCCTCGGAGGAGCTCGAGCCGACCGACTCCTCCCGGGAGTAGCCGGTGATGCGCTCGGCGCCCTTGTTCCAGAAGGCTATGCGCCCTTTCCCGTCGAGTGAATAGACGCCCTCGGCGATCGATTCAAGGGCCAGGGAGAGGATCTCCTCGCGCAAAAGTGCGGCCATATGCGACGAGTATAGGCCAGGGAAGGCGGCGGCGCTATACTCGCGGAGTGACGGAAGCTCGGGGATTCATCGTTTCCTCCTGGGACGAATTACGCTCGGGGCGCGAAGCGCCCGGCTCGCGATCGGGCGACCGCATGCTCATCACCGGGAGGCTGGAGGACGGCCGGAGCTTCGCCGCCCTGCAGGCGAGCCCGGGTCCCGCGATCTTCGTGGCCCGCGATCGCGCCGGCTACGCGGCCGCGAAGATCGGCGACGCCCTGGGCCTCGCAGGCATGCCGGTCCCGGAGGACTGGAGCGACATGGCCGGGGCGCCGCTGGCGCGGATCCGCCTGCCGCCCGGGGCCCTGCGCGCGGCCGAGCGCGCGCTCGCGGCGGCGGGCATCGCGTCGGCCGGCATCGATCGAAGGAGGGCGGACGAGGAGCTCGCCGCCCTGGGCATCAGGGGGCCCGTGATCCTGCGCGGCGAGGAGCGGCCCGGCAAGCGCGTGGACGCCGTCTTCGTGGAACCCTCGCTCTCGCCCGCGCCTGCGGGCGCCGCCCATCCGCCGCTCCGGTGGCTGGCACTCGACATCGAGACCGATCGGGAGGAGCGCGTAGTGGCCGTCTCCCTGGCGGAGGCGGGCAAGGCGGGGGAGGTCCTCTTCGCGCAGGGGCGGGGAAAGTCGCCGTCCTCCGCGGGGATCGAGGTCTTTCCCGACGAGGCCTCCTTGCTGGGGGCCCTCGCGGGCCGCATCGCGCGCCGGGATCCCGACGTGCTCACGGGTTGGAACATCATCGACTTCGACTTCCGCGTGCTCGTCGAGCGCTGCGCCGCGTCGGGCATCGCCTTCGATGCGGGCCGGACCGACGTTCCCGCCTCCTACGGGGAGCGGGGCGCGTATCCCCGCGGCGCGCGGAAGGCGAGCCTGGACCTTCCCGGCAGGGCCGTGATAGACGCGATGCGCCTGGTGAGGGGTTCGGGAGAGCGCTACGAGGACTTGTCCCTGGAGACCGTCTCGCGCGAGCTCCTCGGAGAGGGCAAGGCGGTCTCGTCGAAGGGCGAGGAGAAGATGGAGGAGCTCGAGCTCCTCCGGATGAGCGACCCCGACGCTTTTTGCGCATACTGCCTGCGGGACTCGGAGCTCGTGCTCCGCATCCTCCGCGAGACCGGCCTCGACGAGCTGACCGCCCGGCGGGCGGCGCTCACCGGCGTCTCCCTCGACCTGGCCTGGACGAGCATACCGGCCTTCGAGCGCGTCTACGGGGCCGAGCTGCGGGCGCGCCGCGTCGCGGTGCCTCCCAAGGCCGACAGACGGGTCTCGGGAGCCGCCGGCGGCACGGTCCTGGAGGCCTCCGCCGGCATGTTCCCCCGGGTGCTCGTGCTGGATTTCCGGAGCCTCTATCCCTCGATCATGCGGACCTTCAACGTCGACCCCCTCGCCTTCGCGCGGGCCGAGGCGCGCGATCCCCTCCCGGACGACATCGTCGCCCCGAACGGGGCGCGCTTCGACCGCCTGCCCGGCGTCATGCCGGGGCTCATCGCCGAGTACGCGGGGGAGAGGGAGCGGGCCCTGGCCGAGGGAGACGAGGTCGCGGCCTATGTTTATAAAATATTGCAAAACTCGTTCTATGGCGTCTTGGGCGCGGAGGGCTGCCGATACGCCCGCACCGAGCTGGCCGGCGCGATCACCTCCTTCGGCAAGAAATACCTCGTATTGGCTAGGGACTTCTTCGAGGCTAGGGGATTGAAGGTCCTCTACGGCGACACCGACTCGGTCTTCGTCC